>DATCWU010000453.1:0-2776 GCA_036566165.1 Rhodanobacter sp.
TAGCGCCGGAGCCAACGCGTTTTATTTGAAAGACACCTTGTCGGTGCCGGTGCTGGGCTTGCGGGTCAGTTCGGAGGATTTGATCCACGCCGTGCTGACCGCGCGACTCATTTCGCGGCGCATCCTGCTGCTGACCTACGAGCGCCAGGAGACCAACCTGGATGTGCTGAAAATATTCGACGACATCGAAGTCCTGCACTGCACCTACACCACGGCCGAGGAGATCAAGGAGGTCTTCCACCAGCATCGCAGCGAAGGCTATGGCGTGGTGATCGGTTCAAGTTACGCCTGCGACCTGGCCGACCAATGGGGCATCGGCTCGGTGCTGATCTACTCGCGCAGTTCCTGCCGCAACCTGCTGCGCAAGGCCACGCGACTCGCCGGACAGAATGCCCGCCAGCTGCAGAAGGATTCGCTGTTGCAGTTTGCGCTGGACAGCAACCCGTGCCCGACCGTGATCACCACGCAAGGCAACGAAGTGGTGGCCTGGAACAGCGCGGCGCTGACGCAGATTCCGCACTTCGCCCAGCGCCGCCGGCTGAACGGCCTGCTCGACAAGCACGCCTGCAATGCGCAACGCCTGCAGGCCGAGCAGCTGCTTATCGAAGGGCATCCGTGCACGCTCAACAAGGAACCGTTCGATCTTGCCGACGGCACACCGGCCGCCGTCTACCGCTTTCAATTCAGCCGCGCCGGCGAACTGCGCAGCGATGGCCGGCGCCTGGTGTCCAGCTCGCAATGCATGGCCGAGGTGCAGAACCTCCTGTCGGTCTACGGCATCAACGTCGACATCGTGTTGCTGTATGGCGAAACCGGCACGGGCAAGGAACTGGCCGCACGCACCGTGCACGCTGCCAGCGACCACGCCAGTGGCCCGTTCATCGCAGTGAACTGTTCGGCGATTCCGGTCGACCTGTTCGAGTCGGAGTTGTTTGGTTACATGGATGGCGCGTTCACCGGCGCCAGAAGCGGCGGCCGCACGGGGCTGCTCGAAACGGCCAACGGTGGTTCGTTTTTCCTGGACGAGATCAACGCCTTGACGCTGGCCCACCAGGCCAAGCTGCTGCGCGTATTGCAGGAGAAGGAAATGACCCCGGTCGGGGCGCGCAAGCCGGTCGCGCTGGACATCAAGTTCATCGCGGCATGCAATGTCGACCTGGCGGAGGAAACGCGCGCGGGCCGGTTCCGCGAGGATCTGTACTACCGCATCAACACGTTTGCGGTGCGCATGCCCGCGCTGCGCGAACGTCCGGAAGACATCGTGGCGCTGACCTCGTACATGGTGCACCGCGCGGTCACCCGCTACCGGGCCAATATCGACATCGACGTGCTGGTCGCTGGCCTTGTGCCCAGATTCAAGGGCTATCACTGGCCCGGCAATGTACGGCAACTCGAGAACATCGTTGACCGGCTGGTCGTGGCAAGCAATCTGCACCATGGCAGTGCAGCCATCGTGGCCGCGCTGCCGCGTCTGGCGCCGGAAATCTATGCCCACGCCGACAACGACGATGCAGCCCGTGGACACCTGAAGGCGCTGGAGCTGGAAGAAATCAGCCGTGTGCTGAAAATGTTCGGCGGCCGGCGCAACGAATCTGCGGATTATCTCGGTATCAGCCCGACCACGCTGTGGCGGCGCCTGAAGCAGAACCGCGTCAACTGAAGACCGCGCGCTGGCAGCAGCGGGGTGACAGCACTGCACCGCTGCCCGCAGACACCACGTACGCTTGTATCCGCGCTTACCTGAAGATCCAGGGTTCGCTGCGCTGCCGTGCCGCTTCGTAGGCGCGGATCGCCGGCGCCAGGGCCAGGGTTTGACCAATGTCATCCAGCCCCTGCAGCAGGTTGTGCTGCCGACCCGCATCGAGTGCAAACTCCAGTTGCAGGTCCCCCACCACCAGTTCCCGACGCGCGACATCAACCCTGGCGCGCAGCCCCGGGTTGGCCAGGCACTGGACAAACAGCCGATCCACCACCGCCTGCTCCAGGCGAATGGGCAACAGCCCGTTGCCGAAACAGTTGTTGTAGAAGATGTCGCCGAAACTTGGCGCCAGCAACACCCGAATGCCGAAATCGCGCAGCGCCCAGACCGCATGTTCGCGACTGGAACCGCAACCGAAGTTGGCCTGCGCCAAGACCACCGTGGCCTGGCGATAGGGTGGCGCATTGAGAATGCAGTGCGGATTTTCGCGCCGGCTGGCGAGTGGCGTGTCGAGTTCGCCGGGATCCAGATAGCGCTCGTTGTCGAGCAGGAACCCGCCGAAACCGCGCGCTTCAAGGCTCTTGAGATATTGCTTGGGCAGCAAGGCGTCGGTGTCGATGTTGACGCGATCAAAGGGAACGATGACGCCTTCATGCTGAATCAATGGCTGCATGTCACATGCTCCGTACGTCGACCAGGGCGCCGGCAAGCGCCGCCGCCGCCGCCATCGCCGGCGACAGCAGATGGGTGCGGCCACCCAGCCCTTGCCGTCCTTCAAAATTGCGATTCGACGTCGAGGCACAGCGCTCCCCCGGCTGCAACCGGTCCGGATTCATGCCCAGGCACATCGAACAGCCGGGCGCGCGCCATTCGAAACCGGCGGCGAGAAACAATTGATCGAGCCCCTCGTGCTCGGCCTGCAGCTTGACCAGGCCCGAACCCGGCACGACCAGCGCCTGCTTGATGCGGGCATGCACACGGCGCCCCCGCAGCACCGCCGCGGCTGCACGCAGGTCCTCGATGCGCGCATTGGTACACGAACCGATGAAGATCTTGTCCAGCGGCGTGCCCGCGACC
>DATCWU010000454.1:0-6967 GCA_036566165.1 Rhodanobacter sp.
TAGCGCCGGAGCCAACGCGTTTTATTTGAAAGACACCTTGTCGGTGCCGGTGCTGGGCTTGCGGGTCAGTTCGGAGGATTTGATCCACGCCGTGCTGACCGCGCGACTCATTTCGCGGCGCATCCTGCTGCTGACCTACGAACGGCAGGAGACCAACCTGGATGTGCTGAAGATATTCGACGACATTGAGGTCCTGCACTGTACCTACACGACCGCCGAGGAGATCAAGGAAGTTTTTCACCAGCATCGCAGCGAAGGCTATGGCGTAGTGATCGGTTCAAGTTACGCCTGTGACCTTGCCGATCAATGGGGCCTCGGCTCGGTGCTGATCTACTCGCGCAGCTCCTGCCGCAACCTGCTGCGTAAGGCCACTCGACTTGCCGGGCAGAACGCCCGCCAGTTGCAGAAAGATTCCCTGTTGCAGTTCGCACTCGACAGCAACCCGTGCCCGACGGTGATAACCACCCAAGGCAACGAAGTGGTGGCCTGGAACAGCGCAGCCCTGGCGCAGATCCCGCGCTTTGCCCAGCGCCGCCGCCTGGACGGCATCCTCGACAAGCACTCCTGCAACGCGCTGCGCTTGCAGGCTGAGCAGTTGCTCATCGAAGGGCACCCGTGCACGCTCAGCAAGGAACCGTTCGATCTTGCCGACGGAACACCGGCATCGGTTTACCGCTTTCAATTCAGCCGGGCAGGCGAACTGCGCAGCGACGGTCGTCGTCTGGTATCCGACTCGCAGTGCATGGTCGAGGTGCAGAACCTCCTGTCCGTCTATGGCGTCAACGTCGATATCGTGTTGCTATATGGCGAAACGGGTACGGGCAAGGAACTGGCAGCACGCACCGTTCACGCCGCCAGTGATCACGCCAGTGGTCCATTCATTGCGGTGAACTGTTCGGCAATTCCGGTCGATCTGTTCGAGTCGGAGTTGTTTGGCTACATGGACGGCGCGTTCACCGGCGCCAGGAGTGGCGGCCGTACGGGACTGCTCGAAACGGCCAACGGGGGTTCGTTTTTCCTGGACGAGATCAACGCCTTGTCACTGGCGCACCAGGCCAAATTGCTGCGCGTACTGCAGGAAAAGGAGATGACCCCGGTGGGAGCGCGCAAGCCGGTCGCACTGGACATCAAGTTCATAGCGGCATGCAACGTCGACCTTGCGGACGAAACGCGCGCGGGGCGTTTTCGCGAGGACCTCTATTACCGCATCAACACGTTTGCCGTGCGCATGCCCGCGCTGCGCGAACGCCCGGAGGACATCGTGGCACTGACCTCGTACATGGTGCACCGCGCGGTTACACGGTACCGGGCCAACATCGACGTTGACGTTCTGGTGAATGGCATCGTCCCCATATTCAAAGGCTATCACTGGCCGGGCAATGTGCGTCAACTCGAGAACATCGTTGACCGGCTCGTCGTGGCGGGTAATTTGCACAACGGCAGCAAGGCCATCGTTGAGGCGCTACCACGCCTGGCTCCGGAAATATACGCCGGCACACACAACGAGGACGTGACCCACAGGCACCTCAAGGCCGTGGAGCTGGAAGAAATCAGCCGCGTCCTGAAAATGTTCGGAGGCAAGCGCAACGAGTCTGCAGATTATCTCGGTATCAGCCCGACCACATTGTGGCGGCGTCTGAAACAGCATGACATCAACTGAAGGTCGACGGACTGCGACGGTGGAGTAATAGGCATGGTCGCGTGGTCGCCACCATTGCACGCGTCATCAATTGTTGGGCTCTGTGGAACCCCCAAATACCGCAAAAAGCGCTGGCTCAGCGAACTCCGTTGAAGCTGCGCGCCAATGGCAGAAAGACAATCCGGAATTATTCGTCAAAACCATTCGCAAGCTTCCAGGACCTGACACCTGGATTCCCACCGTGATTCAACGATACCTACTTGGCATCGGCGTTGATGATGTGCATTCGACCCCCGCCGGGTAAGCGCTCACTGAGATATGCAATACGCCAGTCCTTGTACCCAATGTACGGCTCACTTACCACACCGATCCCGCTGGATTTCATCCGGGCATAGGCCAAAGCCACGTCGCTGACACCGAATCCAATGTGAAAAAAACCTTCTCCACACTCGGCCAGATACTGGTTCAATGGGCTGTCAGAAGTTGCTGGAGCCACGAACTCAAGACTGGCGTTCGCCAACTTGAAAATAGCGACTTCGGCTTGGCGACCTGGGACGCAACCACGTTCAGTCACAGCAACACCCAAGATCCGTTCCATGCGATCAACGACTTCATCAAGATCCACGACCGCGAATGATATGTGGTGAATACGATCGAGAACGACTGCGGCTGCAGATTGGTGTCCGGCGGGCGTCATAAAAGAAGCCGGGCTGGCGGCGACAGCAACCACCGTTGAAGGCAGGCAACAGTAACGTTCATGTGACTTTTCCCATGACAAGACTCCAACCTTTGGGTTTACGCTGGCGTCACACGACTCGCGTGGGTCCTACCCCTGATAGCACAGACACTTCCAGGTAGGCCCATCACGAGCGGAGAAGGATGATCAATACCCTTTTACCCGGTCCTTACCCTCCAAGCGTCACGCAGTCGCATCCACGCTTATCTGAA
The DNA here is from genome assembly GCA_036566165.1 of Rhodanobacter sp. Classification (GTDB taxonomy): domain Bacteria; phylum Pseudomonadota; class Gammaproteobacteria; order Xanthomonadales; family Rhodanobacteraceae; genus Rhodanobacter. The sequence continues at coordinate 2,588 of DATCWU010000454.1, forward strand.
GACCCACGGCTCACTGCGTTGTCGCCTAGCTTCGTAGGCGCGAATCAGCGGGGCCAGCGCCAGGGTCTGGTCAATATCATCCAGCCCCTGCAGCAAGTTGTGTTGCCGACCGGCATCGAGCTCAAACACTAGCCGCGTATCGCCCAGTACCAGCTCCCGGCGCGCGACATCAACGCTGGCCTGCAGACCAGGATTACCCAGACACTGGGCAAACAGGTGATCCACCACCGCTTGCTCCAGGCGGATGGGCAACAGCCCGTTGCCGAAGCAATTGTTGTAGAAAATGTCGCCGAAACTTGGCGCGAGCAACACGCGAATACCAAAATCGCGCAGCGCCCAGACCGCATGTTCGCGACTGGAACCGCAGCCGAAGTTGGCCTGTGCCAGAACTACTGAGGCGTGGCGATAGGGTGGCACATTGAGGACACAGTGCGGATTTTCGCGCCGGCTGGCCAGTGGGGTATCGAGCTCGCCGGGATCCAGATACCGCTCGTTGTCGAGCAGGAACCCGCCGAAACCGCGCGCTTCGAGGCTCTTGAGATATTGCTTGGGCAGCAACGCGTCGGTGTCGATGTTGACGCGATCCAGCGGAACGACAACCCCCTCATGGTGAGTCAATGGCTGCATGTCACATGCTCCGTACGTCGACCAGTGCGCCGGCAATCGCCGCCGCGACAGCCATGGCTGGGGACATCAGATGGGTGCGACCACCCAGTCCCTGACGCCCTTCAAAGTTGCGATTTGACGTAGAGGCACAGCGCTCTCCCGGCTGGAGTCGGTCCGGATTCATGCCCAGACACATCGAGCAACCGGGTGCGCGCCATTCAAAACCGGCGTCGAGAAACAACTGGTCCAGACCCTCGCGCTCGGCTTGCAGCTTGACCAGACCCGAACCCGGAACGACCAGAGCCTGCTTGATGCGGGCGTGCACGCGCCGCCCGCGCAGCACGCCAGCGGCTTCGCGAAGATCCTCGATGCGCGCATTGGTGCACGAACCGATGAAGATCTTGTCCAGCGGCGTGCCCGCAAGCGGCTGGCCGGCTTCAAGGCCCATATAGGCCAGCGCCCGCCGCCAGCTATTGCGCTGGGTGTCACTGGCCGCGCTTTCCAGCAACGGAACGTGTCCATCAATGGTCGTGACCATCTCCGGCGACGTACCCCAGGTGACACTCGGCGCCACGTCGGCCGCCGAGATGGCCACCTGTCGGTCGAAGTACGCCCCCGGATCACTGTGCAAGGTTGCCCAGTAGGTCGTGGCCCGCTCCCACATCTCGCCGGTCGGCGCATACGGCCGCCCACGCACATAGGCTTCGGTTACTGCGTCATAGCCGATCAACCCCGTGCGCGCGCCAGCCTCGACACTCATGTTGCACAGCGTCATGCGCGCCTCCATCGACAGCGCGGCAATTGTGCTGCCGCGAAATTCCATCGCGTGTCCGATACCACCAGCCGTGCCGACCAGCCCGATGACATGCAGCGCCAGATCCTTCGCACCGACGCCGGGCGCCAGCGGCCCGGCAACCTCGACGGCCATGTTCTTGAGCTTCCGACTCCGTAGCGTCTGCGTGGCCAGTACATGCTCAACCTCACTGCTGCCCACCCCATACGCGAGCGTGGCCAGCGCTCCATTCGTGGCCGTGTGCGAATCTCCGCAGACCACGGTCATGCCCGGCAGCGTCAGGCCCTGTTCCGGACCGATGATGTGCACAATGCCCTGCCGCAGGTCGTCAAGCGGAAACAGTGGTACCCCGAAATCAGCACAGTTCCTTGCAAGCGCCTCGACCTGGCGGCCCGCCAGTGGGTCGGCAAACTCCGTCACGCCCGATTCGCGACGAGTCGTCGGCACATTGTGGTCGGGTGTGGCCATGCTGGAGCGGCTACGCCACGGCTTGCGTCCAGCGCGGCGCAAGTTGGAAAACCCCTGCGGTGAAGTGACCTCGTGCAGCAGATGCAGGTCGATGTAGAGCAGGCTTGCGCCATCCACCAGATCTGCCACGTGATGGCTGTTCCGCAACTTGTCGTAGAGCGTCAAGGCGTTCATCGTGCGCTACCGGAACGAAACCCAGCGGTACTCTTCGCGACCACTCGGATCAGGTCGGCGATAGCCGCAATAGCTGTCCAGACGCCCACCGGCGAGAGGCACCACCATGCAATACGGTCGCTCGCAATCATCTTCGGCAACCCCCTCGGCAGCCAGTCGTGCCCGCGTTTGTTGCAGTTGAGACTCCGCGACATCCAGCCCGGTGCTGGCGACATGGGCGCGAAAGTGGCCAACCCAGGCCTGCAGATAGGCCTGGCACACCCCGCCAGTCAGCAGCTGCCCGGGCACCGGGTCGCGTGGCGCCGGCGCCGCAGCGCAAGCGACCAGCAACGCGAGTACGACGCTAAGCGTCGAGTAGCGCCAGACAGTCATCGAGCTCCACCACGTCAGCATACTTGAGGTGTAAATCCCGCAGGTTCGACACGTGCGCCGCGTCATCCCGATCGCCAACGGCCTGACGCGGGATCAGCACCCGAAGATCACTTTGCAGTGCGTCCAGCGCGGTCGCGCGCACGCATCCGCTGGTAGTCAGCCCACCCACGACCATGCCGTCCACACCTGCTGCGCGCAACCGCGCGCCGAGATCGGTACCGAAGAATCCGCTGGCGCCGTGCTTGACGATGACGGTCTCGCCGGGAGCCGGTTGCACGCGCACATCGATGGCCACCAGCGCCGATCCCGCAACCAGGCTGTTGAGCGCGGGAACCTTCTCACGAAACACGCGTGCCTGCGTGGCATCGTCGTAGGCCACGGTCGTGTAGAACACCGGTGCGCCACGCGCGCGGAAACTGGCCAGCAAGCGCCGGTTGGCAGAAACCACCTCCGGGCAGTCGACGCCGAGTTGGCTGCGCGCGGGGTCCGTGAAGCCAACCGAAAGATCAACCAGAATCAACCCGTAGTGGCGCGCGGGTTTCAGAGCCCTTGATTCAAGCACCATGCGCGGCTCCCCACTTCAATTCCATACCGGCGTCACCGGCGCCGGCAAACCGGTCTCGGCCTGACAGCGCGCCTTGAGCTCGGCCAACGTGCCACCGCGATTGAACAACCCGATCGGCGGACGCGTTGCCGCCATTCCCGCACGAAGCGCGGTAGTGGCCGGCTGGTCAACGGTCTCCATGTCCAGGACTACGCCGTAGCGGCGTGCACCGTGCACACTGACCAGGCCTCGGCGGACATCGAGCAGCACTTTGACCGGGTCGCGTTGCAGCGGATCACCCCAGCCGCCGGCGCCCCAGGTATCAAAGAACAGCAGATCGCCGGACTTGACTTGCACCCGGTCGCATTTGGACGGCAACACTTGCCGACTGCCATCGACGCGAACCAGTTCCTTGCGGCTGCGCTGCCCCGGCTCGCCACCGTTGACGCCCCACGGATACGTCAGCCAGCGATCGTCGTGGATCGATATTTCACCATCGGCGAGCAAACAATACGTGACCCGCAGGCCATTGCCGCCGCGATGCAGCCCGGCGCCCCCTGAGTCGGAGATGGTTTCATACGTCTCGATGCGCAGCGGGAAATACGCCTCCACAAACTCGTTGGGGACATTGGTGAAACCAGGCCACAACGAGTGGCCATCGGGGCCATCGCCAGCCGGTCGTCCCGGAATGCCGCCGAAGCCGATCTGGAACAACTGGAACCATTTGCCCTCGGCGTCATAACCCGAATACATGAGATGGGGTGAATCGGAAAATCCAGCGGCATTCATGGCCTGTGGCGAGCCTTGGCCGAGCAGGCCACCCATGATGTCGAAGATGCGCCCGAGCAGATGGGTCCGGCAGGATACCGCCGCGGGGAACGTCGGCTTGAGGATCGAACCGCTTGGCACCCGCACTTCCACGAGATCATAAAATCCGTCATTCAGCAGAATCGCCGGGTCAAACAGGCTGATGGTCAGCGCGCCAAAGAAGATCTTGAACATCTCCTCATTCAAATAAAAGTTGACCGAGGATGGTGCCTGCGGATCCGTCCCTGCAAAGTCAAAGATCGCCTTTTCACCCTCGCGCCAGAGCGCGCAGCGCAGCGTATACGGACCGTGGCCGGCACCATCGTCACAGATATAGTCCTCGAAGGTCTGACGCTGTTCCGACACGACGCGCTGGATGACTTCCTTCATGGCGCGCCGGGTGCGCTCCAGCATCAGCTGCTGCGCGCTGTAAAATTCGTCGTCGCCGAACCGGCCAGCCAGCTCCACGCAGCGCCGGCCCGCGCTGCGGCACGCGGCAACCAGCGCATTGAGATCGGAGCGGTTCCAGCGTGGCACCCGCACGTTGTGCAGGATCACGTCGAGCAGGTCGCTGTTGAGCTTGCCGGCGCGATACAGCTTGACCGGGGGAATGCGC
>DATCWU010000491.1:0-1699 GCA_036566165.1 Rhodanobacter sp.
TGCGGTACTCGACATCCCCGCCACGGGCATTGCCGGGCTGGTCTCGCTGCTGCAGCGTGGCATGCGCCTGCAATGCCTGATCCAGGACGGTCAGCTGCAGCTGATGGACGATGCGCGATCGGTCACCATCGATGCGGTGCAACGCATGGCGCCAATTGCCGCAGTGAGCTGACGACCGCCGGGCTTGCGCAGCCAGCCGTGATCCGGTGCAATGATGCCAGTACCTGGAGTGCATCACGCCCTGTCGGGCCGTGCAGCCTGATCGTCCGCCGGCAACGTCCACCAGCGACGCGGCCGTTGATTATCCGATAAGTCGTCACCTGTTCCCCGGAGTTTCATCATGCGTTGGCTGCTACCGCTGTTTGCCGCAATCATCCTCACCGCCTGCAGCGCCGCGCCTCAGGCGCATGCCAACGGCCAGGTGGACAAGCTCACTGTGGTCGACCACGTCGTGGGCACTGGTCCGGAAGCCAAAGCCGGCATGGACGTGCTGGTGCATTACACCGGTTGGCTGTACGACAAGGACACCAGTGACCAGCACGGCAAGAAATTCGACAGCTCACGCGACGCTGGTGCCCCGTTTTCATTCCGACTGGGTGCGGGGCACGTGATCAAGGGCTGGGACCAGGGCGTGGTTGGCATGCGGGTCGGTGGCACCCGCACCCTGCTGATTCCCGCGGCGCTCGGTTACGGTGCCAGGGGTGCCGGCGACGATATCCCGCCCAATGCCTCATTGGTGTTCGATGTGGAGTTGCTCGACGCCGCCGCACCATGACGCGTCGCGTGCGTGCCATTGCCGATCCACGTTTCGCACTCCGATAACTGCGCCGCGAGCGCGCTTGACGCCCAACCAGGTGCGCCGTGCCACCGCGGCGATCAGCCTTCCTGTGCCGCCGCCTCGCGGCCTTGCTGGCGGATGATCGCTTCTTCACGCGCGTCATTGATCGACTGCATCACGCTGTCCACATCCGCCGTGCGTTCGTCAAATTCGAAGTGGCCGGTCAGCTCGCTGTCCGCGCGCAGTTCGCCCTGTTCAAACAGCGCCCACATTTCCTCGCCGTAGTGCGTGTCCAGCAACTCCGGGGCAAAACGCGAAAGGCTGATGGTGAGGTTGCCGACGTCGCGGCGCAGCATCTGTCGTGCGGCGTTGTTGCCGGCCGCACTGACCACTTGCGGCAGGTCGATGATGACTGGGCCATCCGGCCCGATCAGCACGTTGTATTCGGACAAGTCACCATGAATCAGGCCGGCGCATAGCATGCGCGCCACCTGTTGCATCAGGAAGCGGTGATACGCGCGCGCGGTTTCCGCCGACAGTTCCACCTCGCCCAGGCGCGGCGCGGAGTAACCGTCCGCATCGGTGATCAACTCCATCACCAGCACACCGTTGAAATAGCCATGCGGCTGCGGTACGCGCACACCGGCGGCAGCGAGCTGATACAGCGCATCGACCTCGGCGTTCTTCCACGCCTCTTCGGCTTCCTTGCGGCCGAACTTGCTGGCCTTGCCGATGGCGCGCGCCTGCCGGCTGCCACGCACCTTGCGCCCTTCCTGATACTGCACCCGCGCCTGGAAACTGCGCTGGCCAAGATCCTTGTAGACCTTGGCACAACGAATTTCGTCGCCGCAACGCACGACATACACCGCGGCCTCCTTGCCACTTTTCAGTGGCCGGAGCACCTGATCAATCACGCCTTCG
>DATCWU010000007.1:0-35146 GCA_036566165.1 Rhodanobacter sp.
GCTGTGGCGCCTCAGGCCGTCCAGATCTCGCCGAATACGCGACTGAAATTCAGGCCGAGCACTTTTTCGGTGACGCGCGCGCCGTAGCCGTGTCGCAACAGGGCGTCGGCGACGAGTTCCAGTTTGCGTGGTGTGTCGAGGTCGGGGATGTAGGGCAGGCGGTTTTCACCGGGTGCATTGACGCCTGCCTTGCGGCGCGCCGCGCCCTGCACATGCATGGTATCGCGCAGGGCGGAGGTGTCGACGGGGGAAAACCGGAGCCGCGTCGGCGTACGGTCGGACGCGAACCTGGCCGGTCGCGTCTTCGCTCAAAAACGCGCTTTGCATGCGAGGCGTGCTTGCGCTTGCACGGCCGAGTGCGCACAGTGGTGCCGGCATCCATTCTCCTCATGCAGCAACCACGGAAGCCACCATGCTGAAGGCCTGCCTGCGATGTGCGGCGTGGCTGGCGTTGCCGGTGCTGGCCATGTCAGCATTTGCCGCCGAGCCGCTGCTGTTGACGCACGCCACCGTGATCGACGGCAGCGGCGCGCCGGCGCAGAAGCACATGACGATCGCCATCGATGGCGAGCGCATCGCGGCGATCTACCCGGATGGCCGTCGCCAGGCGCCCAAGGCTGCGCGAGTGGAAGATCTGCGCGGGCGCTATGTCATTCCCGGCCTGATCGACGCCCACGTGCACCTCACCGACACCGAACCGGATATCACGCATTACCAGGCCCACCTGCGGGCGCTGCTCCGCGGCGGTGTCACTGCGGTCCGCGACATGGCTGGAGATGATCGCCTGCTGGCGTATCTCGCCGGGCAGGCGAATGCAGATCTAATTGCGGCGCCGGATATTTTCTATGTGGCGTTGATGGCCGGGCCGACCTTCTTCACCGAGGATGTGCGCGCGCAGGAAGCCTCCGTCGGCGTGCCGTTGGGCACGGCGCCGTGGATGCAGGCCATTACGCCGCAGACCGACATTCCGCTGGCGGTCGCTGCAGCCAGGGGCACTGGGGCGACGGCGCTCAAGCTGTACGCCAACTTGTCCCCGGAACTGGTCGCGAAAATCTCTGCCGAGGCGCACCGCCAGGGTATGCAGGTATGGTCACACGCGACGATTTTCCCAACCCGACCGAGCGCAGCCGTGGCCGCCGGCGTCGACGTCATTTCCCACAGTCCGTACCTGGTGTGGGAGGGCGTAGCGAAGGTGCCGGATGATTACCGCGTGCGTACGTTCGGTGATTTCATGCATATCCGCCCGGACGCGCCAGCGATCCTCGCGCTGTTCGCGACCATGCACGAGCGCGGCACGATCCTCGACGCCACGCTGTGGCCATTCGCCGACGAGGCGCAGCATCACCCACAAAAGGTGGGCGCGGGCATCATGCCGTGGAGCTACGCCGTCACCCGCCTTGCCCACCAGCACGGGGTGCGGGTCGACGCCGGTTCCGACAGTTCCGGGCTGCCGGAACCGGTGCACGGCGCCCAACTGACCGCCTTGCCCCTGGTGCATGCGGAGATGGCAGCGTTGGTGGCGCATTGCGGATTCACGCCGATGGCGGCGATCCAGGCAGCCACCGCGGTTGGCGCGGCGGCGCTGGGACAGGCCACGCAGCGCGGTACCATCACTGCCGGCAAGCGCGCTGACCTGGTCGTGCTGGCCGCCGATCCGACGCGTGACATCCACAACACGACCCGGATCGTGTTCGTGGTCAAGGGCGGCCGCATCCACCACGCACGCGGTACCTGAGCGGTTTTTGAGCCAGTACGCCAGGTGACCGGCTGGTCCGCCATCGTGACCCGGTGGTGTCTGTGTCTTTCGTCATGGGTGATACCGACACTCATCAGGTAGGCTTGAGGGTCACCTGATAGGAGACCCTGCCTGATGAAGCACCCCCTTACGCTGGCTTTGGCCATTGCCTTGTCCGGTTCGCTGGGCGCATGCACGGATTCCGATGCCGACAAGAGCGCGACTGCGCAATCGCAAGCGCCTGCGCCCGCCGCAACGGCCGCGGCCAGCAATCCGTTCTTCGCCGAAAGCACGCTGCCGCTGCACTATCCGGCGTTCGACCAGATCAAGGACAGTGATTTCGCGCCAGGCTTCGACCGCGGCATGGCCGATCAGCTGCAGGAGGTTGCGGCGATCGCCAACGCGACTGACGCGCCCACGTTCGACAACACCATTGTTGCGCTGGAGAAATCCGGGCAGATCCTGCAGCGCACCTCCACCGTATTTTTCAGCCTGGTCGGCGTGGATACCAACGATGCGCGCAAGGCGATCCAGGCCGAGTACGCGCCGAAACTGGCGGCCCATCGCGATGCGATCGCACTGAACCCGCAGTTGTTCGCGCGCATCCAGCAGTTGTACGACACGCGCGACAAGTTGGGCCTGGACGCCGAGGGCGTGCGCCTGATTGAGCGCTATCACACCGATTTCGTGCGCGCCGGCGCCAACCTGTCCGACGCCGACAAGACGCATCTGAGGGAGATCAACGGCGAGCTGGCCAAGCTGGGCACCAAGTTCAGCCAGAACGTGCTGGCCGAGGTCAACGACTCCGCCGTGGTGGTCGACACGAAAGAAGAACTGGCCGGCCTCACCGACGAGCAGATTGGCGCCGCCGCCGCTGCCGCGAAGGCGAAGGGGCTGGACGGCAAGTACGTGATCGCGCTGCTCAACACCACCGGCCAGCCGCCGGAGGCACAACTGAAAAACCGCGCATTGCGCGAGCGGCTGTACCGCGCGTCGGTTGCACGTGGCAGCCGCGGCAATCAGTACGACAACACCGCCATCGTGTCGCAGGTGCTGAAGCTGCGTGCGGAAAAGGCGAAGATGCTCGGCTACCCCACCTGGGCGGCCTATGTGCTGGCTGACGAGACGGCGAAGACGCCGGAAGCAGTCAACGCCATGCTGACCCAGCTGGCGCCGCCGGCGGTGGCCAATGCCAAGCGCGAAGGCGCGGCGCTGCAGGCCATGATCGACCAGGAGCAGGCCGCCAAGGGCGAGCCGACGTTCAAACTCCAGGCGTGGGACTGGGCGTATTACACCGAGAAGGTGCGCGCGGCAAAATACAACTTCGACGAGAGCCAGCTGAAGCCGTACTTCGAGATGAAGAACGTGCTCGAGAACGGCGTGTTCTACGCCGCTGGCCAGCTTTACGGGCTCACTTTCAAACAGCGCACCGACCTGCCGGTCTACAACCCCGACGTACTGGTGTACGACGTGTTCGATGCCGACGGCAAGCAGCTGGCGATCTTCCTGGCCGACATGTACGCGCGGCCGTCCAAGCGTGGTGGCGCATGGATGAACTCCTACGTTGAGCAGTCGGGATTGACCGGCAATCTGCCGGTCGTCGCCAACCACCTCAACATCACCAAGCCGACCAGTGGCCCGACCCTGCTGACCTGGGATGAAGTGACGACGGCGTTCCATGAGTTCGGCCATGCGCTGCACGGCATGTTCTCGCATGTGGAATACCCGTACTTCAGCGGCACCAGCGTGCCGCGTGATTTCGTCGAGTTCCCGTCACAGGTCAACGAGATGTGGGCAGACTGGCCGAGCGTGCTGGCGCACTATGCCAAGCATTACCAGACCGGCGCGGCGATGCCCAAGGAGCTGCTGGACAAAGTGCTGGCGACGTCGAAGTTCAACCAGGGTTTTGCCACCACCGAGTATCTGGGTTCGGCCATGCTGGACCAGAGCTGGCATCAGGTCGGCGCCGACAAGATCCCGGAGGCCAAGGGCGTGATGGCGTTCGAGGCGGCCGCACTGAAGGCGAACGGCACCGATTACGCGCCGGTGCCGCCGCGCTATCGCACGCCGTACTTCAGCCACATCATGGGCGGCTACGCGGCTGGCTATTACGCCTACATCTGGTCCGAGGTGCTGGACGCCAACACGGTGGAGTGGATCAAGGGCCATGGTGGGCTGACCCGCGCCAACGGCGACCGCTTCCGCGCCACGCTGCTGTCGCGCGGCGGCAGCAAGGATGCGCTGCAGTTGTTCCGCGATTTTGCCGGCCACGAGCCGCAGATCGCGCCGCTGCTGGAGCGTCGCGGGCTGAACGTCACCGCCGACTGACCCGGGCCGCATGGCCGCTGCAGTCGCCCGGCGGTGTCCGGACGGCTGCAGTGGCGGGCGGGAATCGCGCGTGGCTGGCCGCTTGCCATCGACTCGCTGGCTGCTCACGTTGGTTGGTCGGGATCGATGACAGCACCGCCCTGCGTCGCGACACGCAGGCGGCGCGTTCGGCGTCGCCGTTCAGGCAATCGAACGCAGCAGGCCGCCTTCGACGCGCAGTGTGGCGCCGTTGCCGCCGACAGCGGGCTGGCGAGATAGGCGACCAGGCTGGCGACTTCGCTGTCCTGTCCGATTGTTGCCGGGCTTGTTGCTACGGGCACGAGGGGCGCCGAGAGAGCAAAAAAAACCCGCAGAGGGGAATCTGCGGGCTTTCGGGGATCCATCTGTTTGCATGAAGCAGGAGGGGAGCCTGCTCTGCGGTGGGAAAGGTGTCTCACGACACGGGTTTAATGTACTTGATGGTACGTTAATGGAGTATGACCGGGAGTCAGGGCAACTCGGCCCGGGGTCATGCGCGGACAGGATGTTGCGCTTGGTGTCACAGGCGCCGCCAGACGCGGAACCGGGTGCGCGCGCCGCCCTGACGTGGGGTCGGTGGCATTCTGCGCCAGCGTTGCTGGCCGCGCCGGCTGACGGCCGATCGCGTGCGCGACGGCCGGCGCCTGCGGCGCACCGTCGCGATGCGGACCGTGTGTGCGGTGCGCAGTTATGCTGGCGTGACCGAGGTTCGCGCCTCTTTCCGCAGGTCGTGTTGCATGTCGTCATCCATGGGGATCAACCCGTTGGCCGTAAGGCGCACGTGGCCGTTCTGGGTGGCCGCCGCCTTGGGCATAGTCGGTGGCGGGCTGATTGCGGGATTCCTGGCCCATACCCCGTCACGACCGGCCATGTGGCTGGTGGCGTATCTGGTGCTGGTGGTGGGCGCGGCGCAGGGTGCGCTGGCGGCCGGACAGGTGTGGCTGGCACCATTTCCGGCATCCCCTGCCTTGCTGGCAAGCGAGTGGATTCTGTTCAATGCGGCCAACGCGCTGGTCATCGGCGGCACACTGCTGGTGCACGCGGCATGGGTGAATGTTGGCGCGCTGTTGCTGGCTGCGGCGCTCGCGCTGTTCCTGCGCGGCGTGCGTGGCGCTGCCGGGGGCTGGCTGGTCGGCGTCTATCGTGGCCTGGTGCTGCTGCTTGGCGGCAGCGCCCTGGTGGGAGTCGCCTTGACGCTGTGGCGCACGCGACCCTAGGTGGTGCGCGGGTGCGCCGGTGATCCGCTTGCGCATGGCGATGGCGGGGCGTGGCGCGATCGTCGTGTGCGTTCCGCCCGCAGCGCTTCCCGCGTGCCGCGTTTCGCGCAACCATGCACCCACCCTTGATGACCTATGCCATGCACCATTCCGATGACGATGACTTTGATCCCGATACGGACGTCGACCGCGATGGTGACGACACGCAGGAGGGCCGCGTCTGGCAGCTGTTGCAGTTGATCAACCCCGGTGACGTGGAATTGGCGTTGCAGGAGTTTTCCGCGTGGCGCGACGCGTGGGACAACACGCGCGCCGAGGGTGAGTTGATCGAGACGATTGGCCGGGTGATTGACTGGCGCTCAGGCTTTCGCGTGGACGCGGCCGACACGCGCGCCCTGGTGCAGGCTGTCGACGAATTGTCCGCACGCTGGAATCTGACGCTGGATTGGGACGGCGATACGGACGACGACGAGTTTCATGCCGACCAGGACGCGCCATCGCTGATGGCCGTGGCGTATGACCGGCTGGCCGAATTTGGTTACACGCTGTGGTCGTGGGAAACCGATGACGGCACGTGCGCGGGCTGGATCACGCTGACGCTGGATCAGGAGCCGATGCGCGAGGTGGCAACGGCACTGGAGATCAACTTGCGCCTGGGCAGCGAAGTGAGCTGAGCACACTCCGGGAATTCGGAAAACCGGCCTTTCTGTCGTCGTTGCCGCGGGGTGTCAGGGGGAAGTTTTTCGAGGTCGCCAAAGCTTGAGGACACGGGACAAACCATGTTGCAACTGATCGGTTTCGACGGCGACGACACGCTGTGGCACAGCGAAGGTTATTACCGCGAGGCAGGCGAGATGTTCGCCGCCATCCTGGGGCGCTATGTCGACCTTGGTGACCAGTACGCGCATGACTGCATGCTGGCCACCGAGCAGCGCAACCTGCAGCTGTTCGGCTACGGTGCCAAGGGCATGGCGTTGTCGATGGTGGAGACGGCGATCACGATCAGCGATGGTCGCATCACCGCCGCCGACATCCACCAGCTGGTCGAGTTGGGCAAGCGCGTACTGCGGCATCCGGTGGAATTGCTGCCGGGTATCCGCGCAGCGGTCGAGGCAGTGGCGCAGCACTATGAGGTGGTGCTGATCACCAAGGGTGATCTGTTCCACCAGGAGAAGAAGGTGGCCGAGTCCGGGCTGGCTGACCTGTTCCGGCGCATCGAGATCGTGTCGGAGAAAGACGCGGCCACCTATCTGCGCGTGCTCGGCGAATTCAGTCTGCAGCCAGCGCAGTTTGCGATGGTCGGCAACTCGCTGCGCTCGGATATCGAGCCGGTGGTGCGCCTCGGTGGCTGGGGCGTGCACATGCCTTATCACGTGACCTGGGCGCATGAGCTGCAGAACGGTCTGGCCGCGGGCGAGCCGCACGTGGTGACGGTGGCTGCGCCGGTGGCGATCCCGGCCGCGGTGGCGCAGCTGCGCGAGCTGGCGGCGGCCTGATGGGATCGCTCTTGCGCTGGTAAAGCAATTCCGGCCTTCGCCGGGTGACGGCATGGAAAGCTAATGCGAAGTTGCCTTGCGCCGGCTTACGGCGTGTCTGCGCTCTTGTCGTCATCGAAACCGGTATAGCCGTCCGGGAAAATCGGGGTGCCGTCGGCTTCCAGCCCCAGCATGTCGGCAAGGGCCTTGGCGGCAGCGACTTCGGCGATGTCTTGCGCACGGAAGCTGCGGTTTTCGCAGATGGCGTAGTACACGGGGAAACCGTGGCCGCTGCGTGGCGTGATGGCGAGGAACGCGGTGTAGCGCGAGCCTTCCAGCGTCGCGCCGGAGCGCACAAGGTACTGGTCAAACACGCGTTCGGCCATGCCAGGCTCCCGCTTGGAAAGTGTGCAGTGTATCGCTGCCTGCTTTGCTGCATCATGTCCACATGAAGTTCGCCAACTTGTCGGTGCCACGCATCGTGCTGGACACCAATGTGTGCCTGGACCTGTGGGTGTTTGCCGATCCGGGTTGCGCCGCAGTGCTGGCGGCGTTGCGCAGCGGCGCCGTGCAAGCCGTGACGCGGGCCGATTGCCGTGCCGAGTGGCAACGCGTGCTCGGCTATCCGCAGCTGCCGATTGATGACCAGTCGCGGCCGCTGATTGATGCGGCTTTCACCGCGAACGTGCAGTTGCTGTCGGCCGCCCACGGTGTGCCGGCTGACGCCACGGGCCTGCCGCGTTGCGCCGATCCGGATGATCAGAAATTCATGGAACTTGCCCTGGCGTCAGGTGCGCGCTGGCTGTTGAGCAAGGATCACGAACTGTTGAAACTCGACCGGCGCGCACGTGTGGCGGGCGGGTTTTCCATCCTGTTGCCGCAGGCGTGGACGTTGCCGGTGGCGCTTGATGCTGGCCCTGGACGTGACGCGGCCGACAATCACGCTAAGGTGGTGCTCTGAGCCTGCTGCGAGAAATGCCATGCTGGATTCCCAGCTGATCGATTGCCCGTATTGTGGTGAGTCCATCGAAATCCTGATTGACCCGTCCGTGCCAAGCCAGTGCTATATCGAGGACTGCCAGGTGTGCTGTCGCCCGATCACGTTGCGCGTAACGGTAGACGCGGCAGGCGACGCGCAAGTGGTGGCCACGGCGGAGAACGAGGGATGAGGGTGGAAACCGTACTGTGGATGAGGGCGGGCGGGCCACTGCACGTGAACGGTGGCGTGGCACGGCCGTATGGGCCGTGGCGTGCACGCCCGGCGCAGCTCTGCTGATGCATTACGACCAGTCGTGGATGGGGTTCGGGATCGTTGGTGCGCTGCAGGCGGGGTTGATTTCCACGCTCGCCGGCGGCTTGCTGTTCGTCGTGTTCCACTGGTTGGGCCGGCGTAGTGGTTGGAGTCCCGGCGTGCCAATTGCCTGGAGTTTTCTGCTGGCCGTGTGGTTCACCGCCAGTGGTGACTTGTGGGATTTGTTCTACTTCAACTACGCCCGGTTGCAGTCGCTGGTGCTGCTCAAGGCCAAGCTGGGGTTGGTGCATGACCCCGATGCCATGGGCATGCGGGTGCTCGCCGAGTTTCTTGGCGTGACGCTGGGGGTGTATCTGGGGTGGCTGCTGTGCCACACGCGGCGCTTGCGGCGCTGGTTCTGCCAGCGCTGACGTTTGGACGTTTGGACGGCTGCAGTTTCAGCCTGCCAGCAGTTGGTCCGCCAGGTGTCGCGCCTGCAGCCGGATTTCCGGCATCGCGGTGGACTCCCACAACGTGCCCCGCAGCAGGCTGCCGAGCGCAAACAGATGTGGCCAGCTTTCACCGGCGTGCTGCAGGCGGCCGTCACAGTCCGCACACAGGCCGAGGCCGAGCGGATCGGGCTCGGCGTGCGCGTTGCTCAGTAGATGGCGGACCAGGGGATGCGCCGTGTGCTGCACGCTGGTTTCCAGCCCGGTGGACTGGATCACCAGATCCGCATGCAGTGTGTGCGCCACGCCAGCGTGGCTGGTATGCACCTGCAACGCGTCGCCGACCAGATGCACGGCCCGCACGCGTCCGCGGACGCGCTGCAACTGGCCAGTGCGTTCGATCGCAGCCATGGCTTCAGCGACTTGCGGCGGCATGCGGTGCCGCACGCGCTCCCATGCCCAGCGCGCGTGGCGCATGAAGCGCGCGCGCTCGACATCAGGCAGTGCCTGCCACAGCGCTGACGTGTGCGGGCGCAAGCTGTCGATGACAGTGCGCCATTCGCCGTGCGCCGTAGCCTCGCGCACCAGCCGCAGCCACGCGTGGATTTCGGGCGCATCGTGCATGGAGGCAATCCATTCGGCACTGTCGCCATCCGGTGCAGACACGCCGTGCAGATGGGCGGCTGGCAACACGCCGTGCCGCGAGAGTGCGGTGAAGTGGGTATCGGGCCAGCGTGCCGACAGTTCCAGCAACACGTCCACGGCAGTCAAACCGAGGCCGATCACCAGCACGTGGCGTGGCGCGGTGGCAATGTCGTCAGTGCGTGCCAGCAGCGGCCACGGGTCGATCACGTAACGCCCACTGGCCAGCGCACGTTCGCTGACGCCTGCCAGCGCGCGCGATGGCAATGCCCCGAGCGCCAGTACTGCGGCGTCCACCACCCGACTGATTTCGCCCTGCAGCACGGTGATGCGTTGTCGCTCCGGAATCAGCGCGGCAGCCGGAAGCGGGATGATGTTCACGTCGTGACCGTATGCGCGACCCTGTTGCAGCGCCCGCTCCACTTCACCTTCGAGGTAGTCCCCATAGCGGGTGCGTGGTAGAAAATCAGTGCCGGCAATGCCCGGCTGCTCGCGTTGCACGAAGTCCAGGAAACCGCGCGGCTGGCCCGCAAACAGGCTCATCGATGCCGCGCGCACGTTCAACAGCTGCCGGGCTGACGTGCCGCCGTAGGCGACCCCACGGGCGGGCGTACCGTCGCCCGTGTACCAGTCCAGCAGCAGCGGCAGTTGCGTGCTGCGGGAGAGCAGCTCGGTAAGCAAACTGGCGCCCGCGGCGCCACCACCGACAATGGCGATACGTTGAAACATCAGCTGCGTCAGGTCCGCGCCAGAGGCTGCTGGCGCTGAGTTTGGGGTGTGCGATGGGTTGACGCGCAGCACCCCCCGGTCAGTCGCAGCCGGCGCGAACGGTTGCTGGGGCGGGCGACGATGCGCATGATGGAGAGAGGCTGGCTGGTGCCCACGCGAAGACTCGGCCGAGGGGGTGAGGCAGTGGAACACGCGTCTCGTTAAGGTCGCGTAATCCGCCAGTTGCCGGATCACCCATGTATCCGGCGCCCGCGGGTTCTGTGCGCAAACGTGGCGTGCGGCGGCGGGATTGCTGCAACAATCAACCGTCGGCGCCATGCCGACTCGGGAGCACGCACGATGAAGACGATCCACTGGGTTGCAGCGGTACTGCTGGCGGGCGCGAGCATGCTGGCGTGGGTGCCGGCGCAGGCCGCAGATGCCTCGTGTCAGATGAATTTTCAATTGTCGGGTTGGTCATTGTTTTACAAGACCGCCACTGGCAGCGGCGTGGTTCGCTGCAGCAACGGACAGAGCCTGAGTGTGCATCTGCGCGCCAAGGGTGGTGGGCTTACCTTCGGCAAGACGCACATCACCAATGGCCACGGCAAGTTCAGCGGGGTGTCCAACGTGCGGGAGGTGCTGGGGCATTACGCCACCGCCGAGGCACACGCGGGGGTCGACCGCGACGCGGCCAAGGCGCAGGTGATGACCAAGGGCAACGTGTCGCTGGCGCTCACCGGCAAGGGCAGCGGCTGGAATCTGGGCGTGGCGTTTGGCGCGTTCATCATCGAGCGCTGAGCAAGCGTGCCTGCGGCGTGTGCTCCGGTCGGGGTGCACACGCGTCGATCCAGGCGTGGTTAAAAGCCGGCCGGGCGACCGTCACGCGGGTCATCGCTGCCGTTGCGTGAGGCTCCGCGCGTCTTGGTGCGACTCAGCCAAACCAAAGTGCCAGGCCGAACAGGCCGAGCATCATGCACGAAATCACCAGCTTCAACAGTGTGCCGAACAGCAGCCCGAGCCAGGTGGCGGCACCGACATGGGCCGCACGCAATGCGCTGGTGCCTGACGCCAGTTCACCCAGCAGGGCGCCAGCAAACGGACCGAGGATGAGGCCGGGAATACCGAAGAACATGCCAATCAGGGTTCCGGCGCCCGCCCCCCACAGTGCCCGCGGACTCGCTCCCACGCGTTTGGCGCCCAACGTGCCGGCAACGAAATCCACGATCACGCCGACCGCACCAAGCAGGCCAATCGCCAGCAACCACCACTTGCCCAGGTGCTGGTAGTTGTCGACTGCCGCCACCAGCCAAATACCGCCAAACAGCATCGGGATACCGGGCAGCACCGGCAGGATGGTACCCGCCAGGCCGCCCAGGATCAGCAGCGTGGCGAGGAGGTAGAGAGCAATGTCCACGTGAGAGTTCCGCCGGGAATGAAGGGTGCCGTTGGCCGGGATCAACGTGCAGGCGCGGGGTTGCCCCGGTCAACGTCGCGGCAGCGCTGCAGGCGTGTCTATTGCTCGACGAACGCGCGCTCCACCACGTAGTCGCCCGGCTCGCGGGTGCGGGGCGAGATGTGGAAGCCGCGGCCGTCCAGCAAGGTGCCCAGATCCGCAAGCATGCCCGGGCTGCCGCACAACATTACCCGATCCGTGTCCGGGTTCAGCTGTGGCAGGCCGGTCGCTGCGGCCAGTGCGCCGTTGACGATGGCGTCGGTGATGCGCCCGTGGTGCTTGAACGCCTCGCGCGTCACGGTCGGATAGTAGATGAGCTTGTCGCGCAACAGCGGGCCGAGATATTCGTGCCGTGGCAACTCGTGTTCCAGGTAATCGGCGTAGGCCAGGTCGCTGGTCGTGCGCACGCCATGCGCCAATACGACCTTGTCGAAGCGCTCGTAGGTCAGCGGATCGCGGACGATGCTGAGGAACGGTGCCAGCCCCGTGCCGGTCCCGAACAGGTACAGATGGCGCCCCGGTTTCAGGTCATTCAGCACCAGCGTGCCGGTAGGCTTGCGGCTGACGATCACGGCGTCGCCCGGCTGCACGTATTGCAGGCGTGAGGTCAGCGGGCCATCCGGCACCTTGATGGAAAAGAATTCCAGGTGCTCCTCGTAGTTGGCGCTGGCGATGGAGTACGCGCGCAGCAGCGGCCGCCCGTCGACTTCCAGACCCACCATCACGAAATGTCCGCTGTCGAAGCGGAATGATGGGTCGCGCGTGGTGCGAAAACTGAACAGGGTGGGCGTCCAGTGATGCACGTCGAGCACGTGCTCGGTTGCCAATACCGCCATGGATCGTGTGTCGTCAGCGAAGGAGGGCAGCGCGTTTGTGCTGCAATCGCACATTATGCCAGCGTGGTGCCCGTGGTGCAGGTCGGCGTCCCGCCAACCGCAGCGCGCCGCCGGCGGGGCAGCGGGTGTCGGGAGTCTCGTGGTCACCGGGTGTGCGCGTTACCATAGCCAGCCTGCTGTGGCTACGCGATGGGCGTGGTGTCGATGCAGCGGGAGACGCCGCTGCACCGGAATAGTCCCCAGCACTTTGCCGTTTTCGGCCATGATGCGTGGCGTGTGGCACGCGTAACGTCAGTACTGCGCAACGGCGCAGCTTTTCACCACTGATCCATCAAGGACGTTTCACATGCAGAGTCTGGAAAGTGCGCGAATTGCCATTGTCGGTCTTGGTTATGTTGGTTTGCCGCTGGCCGTGGAGTACGGCAAGCGTTACGACACCATCGGTTTTGACGTCAACGCGGTGCGTATCGAAGAGCTGCGCCAGGGTCACGACCGCACACTGGAGGTGGACGCGGCGGAACTGGCCGCGGCCGCCCGCCTGCATTTCAGCGCGAACCTCGACGACCTGCGCGCGTGCAACGTCTACATTGTCACGGTGCCCACGCCGATCGATGCCGCCAAGCGGCCGGATCTCACCCCGCTGATCAAGGCCAGCGAAGCGCTGGCCAAGGTACTCAAGCGTGGCGACATCGTGGTGTACGAGTCGACCGTGTATCCGGGCTGCACCGAGGAAGTGTGTGTGCCGCTGCTGGCGAAGGGTTCAGGTCTGGTTTTCAATCAGGACTTCTTCGCCGGCTACAGCCCCGAGCGGATCAACCCGGGCGACAAGCAGCATCGCGTGACCAGTATTCTCAAGGTCACTTCCGGTTCCACACCGGAAGTGGCGGATTTCGTCAATCGCCTGTATGCCTCGATCATCACCGCCGGCACGCACCGCGCCAGCTGCATCAAGGTTGCCGAGGCGGCGAAAGTCATCGAGAACACGCAGCGCGACTTGAACATTGCGCTGGTGAATGATCTGGCGATCCTGTTCAACAAGCTCGGCATCGACACACTGGAGGTGCTGCAGGCCGCCGGCACCAAGTGGAATTTCCTGCCGTTCCGGCCGGGTCTGGTCGGCGGCCACTGCATCAGCGTCGACCCGTACTACCTCACGCACAAGGCACAGGAAGTGGGCCACCACCCGGACGTGATCCTGGCTGGTCGGCGCACCAACGACAGCATGGGCCCGTACATTGCCAATGAGGTGATCCGGCTGATGGTGCGCAAGGGCCGCAACCCGGTGCACGCGCGCATTTTGATTCTCGGCCTGGCGTTCAAGGAGAATTGCCCGGATCTGCGCAACACGCGCGTGGTCGATATCGTGCATGCGTTGCGTGGTTACAACGCGCAGGTGGATGTCTTCGACCCGTGGGTGGATGCCGACGAAGCCGAGCATGAATACGCGATCCGCCCCATTGCGGCCCCGGCGGAAGACACTTATGACGCCGTCATTGTGGCCGTGGGTCATCGGCAATTTGTGGAGCTCGGCGCGGCAGGTATCCACGCGTTCGGCAAACGTGACGCGGTGATTTACGACGTGAAATATGTCTTGCCGCGGGAGGCCGTGGACGGGAGGTTGTGATGAGCGATGCGCAAGTGGCTTTGCCGGTAGTGCTGCAGGATCGGGTGCGCGCCGAATCCGCCCCGTGGCTGGTAACCGGTGCGGCTGGATTCATTGGCTCCAACCTGGTGGAGACCTTGCTGCGGTTGGGCCAGACGGTCGTCGGTCTCGACAATTTTTCCACCGGCTACCAGCACAACCTGGATGAAGTTGAACGTCTGGTGGGTGCGCAGGCCTGGTCGCGGTTCCGGTTCATCAAGGGCGATATACGCAAGCTGGAGGATTGCCAGGCGGCGTGCGCTGGCGTGAAGCGCGTGTTGCATCAGGCCGCGCTGGGTTCGGTGCCACGTTCCATCGAAGACCCGCTGGCCACGCATGCGTCCAATTGCACCGGCTTTCTCAACATGCTGATCACGGCACGTGATTCGGGCGTGGACAGCTTCACCTACGCGGCTTCCAGCTCCACTTATGGCGACGAGCCGACGCTGCCCAAGGTGGAAGACAAGATTGGCCGCGCGTTGTCGCCGTATGCGGCGACCAAGTTGTTCAACGAGATTTACGCCGAAGTGGTCGCGCGTTGCTACGGCTTCAAGGCAATCGGACTGCGCTATTTCAATGTGTTCGGGCGACGCCAGGATCCGGATGGCGCGTACGCCGCAGTGATCCCGCAGTGGATCGCGTCAATGATCCGCGACGATGACGTGTTCATCAATGGTGACGGCGAGACCACGCGTGACTTCTGCTTTGTCGCCAATGCCGTGCAGGCCAACTTGCTGGCCGCGCTGGCGGAAGACGAACAGCGCGATCGCATCTACAACGTGGCCGTGGGCCAGCGCACCAGCCTGAATCAGTTGTTTGCCGCGCTGGTGACCGAGTTGACGGCGAATGGTGCCAGCTATGCGAAGCGTCCGGTCTACCGCGACTTTCGCGTGGGCGACGTGCGCCATTCACTGGCCGACATCATGCGGGCGCAAACGCGACTGGGTTATGCGCCTACGCATACCTTGCCGGTTGGCTTGCACGAGGCCATGCCGTGGTATCTGGACTTTCTCGCGCAGCGCGCAAGTGCGTAATGGCGGCTCGCTTGGCGCCGGAACCCCGGCAACCGGGGGGCGGCGGGCAGTACCTGTCCTGCGCCCAGCGCGATACCACCCGGTAACTGGTCACGCGCGGCGTGGGCAGCACCCACTGCGGCCTGGCAGGCCGGGTTTTCACATCTCACAGTTGTTCGACAGGGAGGTGTCGATTTGGCGCGCTGCCGGATGTTCGCGAGCATCCGGGCCAGCGCCCACGCTGGCGTGATCCCAGCGCACGAAGCGCGCGCCGCTGGCACCCCCGGCGCTGCCGTCGACCGGCATGCACGCGACAACCGCGCCGTTTTCAGCGACCATAAGCAGCATGGACAATGTGAAGTCACTGCCAATGGTCAGCCGCACGGACTGTGCCGACTGGCGTGTCTGCATCGCGCCGATGATGGACTGGACGGATCGGCATTGCCGGTATTTTCACCGGTTGCTGTCACCGCACGCGCGGCTGTATACGGAGATGGTCACCAGCGCGGCGCTCGTGCGCGGGGGCCAGCTGCGGTTGCTGGAACACAGCACGCAGGAACATCCGCTGGCGTTGCAGCTTGGTGGCAGTGACCCGGTGCAGCTGGCGCAGGCCGCACGCATGGGTGCGCAGGCAGGTTATGCCGAGATCAACTTGAACGTTGGTTGTCCGTCAGATCGCGTGCAGTCCGGGCGGTTTGGTGCCTGCCTGATGCGTGAACCACAGTTGGTAGGCGATTGTGTCAAGGCGATGCGCGACGCGGTGGCCGTGCCGGTGACGGTGAAATGCCGGATCGGCGTGGACGACCAGGACGCCTACGCGGATTTGCAGCATTTCACCGAGATCATGCTGGCATCGGGCGTCGAGGTGCTTGTGGTGCATGCGCGCAAAGCCTGGCTACAGGGTTTGTCGCCGAAGGAAAACCGCGAGGTGCCGCCGCTGGATTACGCGCGTGTCTATCGACTCAAGCGCGAATTTCCGCAATTGCAGGTGATCATCAATGGGGGCATCAGCTCGGTCGCGCAGATCGAGGTGCACCTGGCACACCTGGATGGCGTGATGCTGGGGCGTGCGGCGTATCACGAGCCGTTTCTGCTGGCGCGGATCGAGACAGCCCTGTACGGCACGCCGCTGCCTGGACGCGCGGAGGTACTGCGGGGCATGCGTCCGTATGTAGAGGCCGAGTTGCGGCGGGGCACGGCGCTCAAGCACATCAGTCGGCACCTGCTCGGGTTGTATCAGGGCGAGCCCGGCGCGCGGGCGTTTCGCCGCGTTTTGAGCGAAGGCGCGCATTTGCCCGGTGCGGGGTGGGCGTTGCTTGAGCAGGCGCTTGCGCCATGCTCACTGGCGGCGTGACAGCTGGCGTTGATCAGGTCAGTATTCAGCCACCATTCTCCACACTGGTCGCTGTGCAATGGCTGGCGGAGCGCGTCCGTGTCTCGGTTCATGAACAAGATCTTCATCCTCAGTTTGTTGACATCACTGGGTATCATGGTTGGCGTGCCGGTATCGGCGCAGTCTGCCGGGTCCAAGGTAACGCTGGATCAAGCGGTGTCGCAGGTACAGGCGGATACCGGCGGCCGGGTCTTGTCGGCGGAACCGCGGAACATCGGGCGCCGCTCGGAGTACCGCATCAAGGTGTTGACACCGGCCGGACACGTGCGGGTAATGGTGGTTCCGTCCGAGTCGGGGAAGAGTCCGGCTTCTACTCTGTCGACCAAGAATCCGCCCGGCAGGCACGCGGGCAGCAAGGAGAAACATTGACATGCGCATCCTGTTGGTAGAAGACGAGGCGCCGTTGCGCGAGACGCTTGCCGCGCGCCTGAAGCGTGACGGTTTTGCGGTGGACGCGGCGCAGGATGGTGAGGAGGGCATTTACCTCGGGCGGGAGGTGCCGTTCGATCTGGCAATCATCGACCTTGGCCTGCCCAAGATGTCCGGCATGGAGCTGGTCAAGGCGCTGCGTGAGGATGGCCGGCGCTACCCGATCCTCATTCTGACGGCGCGTGGCAGTTGGCAGGACAAGGTGGAGGCGCTGAAGTACGGCGCTGATGATTATCTGGTGAAACCGTTTCACGTGGAGGAACTGCTGGCGCGCATCAATGCGCTGGTGCGTCGCGCCAGTGGCTGGTCCAAGCCGATCCTCGCTTGCGGCATGATCAAGCTCGATACCACCGCACAGACGGTGACGGTGGCGGGCAAGGTGGTCGACCTCACCAGCTACGAGTACAAGGTGCTGGAATATCTGATGCTGCACGCTGGCGAACTGGTGTCCAAGGCCGATTTGACCGAACACATCTATCAGCAGGACTTCGACCGCGACTCCAACGTGCTTGAAGTGTTCATTGGCCGATTGCGCCGCAAGCTGGATCCGGACGGCACTCTCAAACCCATCGAGACGGTACGTGGCCGCGGCTACCGATTCGCCATCCCGCGCACCGACACCGACGACGAGTGACCGCGTCGCCGCGCACCCGCTTTCACTGGCGGCGCGCGCGGCGATTGCCACGGGCTTCGTGCTGGCCGCGTTTCTCGGCCTGGTCGGACTGACGCTGTCGCAGGCAGGCAAGCAGCGCGCGCTCAGCGCGCTGCATGACCGCCTGCAGAACTACGCGCTTGCCTACATCACCTACACCGACGCCAACCGGTTCGGCAAGCTGTTGCCGCCGGACAAGGAACCGGATCCGAACTTCTCGCGTCCGGGATCGGGATTGTATGCAGTGGCAGTCGGCGACAACGGTTACCACTGGGAGTCGTCCTCGGCGATCGGGCGCGACTTCGGCTTCGTCACGCCCTTGCCGCCCGGACAGAGCCGGTTTGTCGGTCCGGTGGATACGCGCATGGGCAAGTTGTACTACTACAGCTACGGCGTGGCGCTGGATGTGGAGGGCAAACCCTCGGTTGGCTTGACGCTGATGGTGGCGCAAACCGAAGATCAACTTGAAGGCCAGAACGCCGTGTTCCGGCGCACCTTGGGTATCTGGTTGTCGATTCTGGGCGTGATGTTGATCGTGCTGCAGCTGCTGTTGCTGCGCTGGAGTCTCACGCCGTTGCGTCGTGTCGCCAGCGACATGGCCCGGGTCGAACGCGGCGACAGTGCGCATCTGGACAGCCAGTATCCGCAGGAGCTGGTCGGGCTGACCGACCGCATCAACGCGTTCATCGACAGCGAGCGCGAACAGCGCACGCGTTACCGTCACACCCTGGCCGACCTGGCGCATAGTCTGAAGACACCCTTGGCAGTGATCCGCTCGCAGGTGGAATCGGCGATGGAGAACGACGACACTGCCCGGCGTACGGGTGTGCTGGCGCAAGTGCGGCGGATGGACGAGCTGGTGGCCTATCAACTGTCACGCGCCGCCACTTCCGGGCGCCAGACATTTGCCAGCGCAGTGCCCATCGCGGGGCATGCGGAAGATCTGGTACGCAGCCTGGAAAAAGTCTACGCCGCGAAAAACCTGCTGTGCGAGTTCGATATTGATGACGGCGCCGTGTTCTACGGCGAGCAGGGCGACCTGCTGGAGCTGATGGGCAACCTGCTGGAGAACGCGTTCAAGTGGGCCGGCCACCGCGTGTTGCTCGTGGTCAAACAGCAGCCAGCTCCGGGTCACTCGCGTGCGGGCCTGCGCATGAGCGTGGAAGATGACGGCCCGGGCATTGCCGCCGATCAGGTGGAGAAGGTCTTGCAGCGCGGCGTGCGCGGCGATGAGCGTGTACAGGGCCACGGCATCGGTTTGTCGATCGTGCAGGACATTGTGCATGCCTATCATGGCGAACTGGTCGTCGATCACTCACCCGAATTTGGCGGGGCGCGTTTCAGCGTGACCCTGGCGGCGACCTGACGACTGCGCTTGCCGATTGCGTGTCGGGACCGTGGCAGCATTCACGCAACACGCAGCGGTCCGCGTGGCAGTGCCTCCCCGTTGGCGCGGTCACCGTTGCCATCCGCCCGGATCGATCCCAGACGCAGGCGGGGTACCGTAAACGCTTCCAGCAGCGCAGCGATCGTCGGCGCGGTCTGGGTCGCTGCCTTCCGCCAGCGTTCGCACCAGGGGGTCGCAAGCGCGCTGGAAGCCCGTGATCCAACGCCGCCGCGGATCGTGTATGCAGCGTTTGCCACCAACGACGGCATGACGCCGAATGCTTACTGGATGGATCCGGGCAACAACGATTGCCAGCCGAGGTGTGGCTGGCGGGGGCGCGGCGGTGTCGCCGGTGCACTGCCGCTGCGGTTGCCGGTACTGGATGTGCTGGCGGGGGTTTCCACGCCGGTATTGCGCTGGTCGCTGTCGCGGATCACGCCAAGCAAGTCGCTGCCGCCGTCGTGCGCGGTGCCATCTTCCATGGCGGAGTGCACGGAGCTGTCCATGTCCTGGGCTTCTCCAGTGGTTGCTGCAGCCACGCCAATACTGGCGATACACAGCGCGCAACCGATGAGCCAATAGGTGGAGTGCATGGACATCCCGCTTCCTGAGGCGCAAACCCTGGATCTCGGATCGTCGCAGAAACACCGGTGTGATGCCAGTGTCGTCCGCTGCCCTGACGCGCGTGACCGCCCTGCCACCCGGTCAGCCAAGCTAGAATTCGCCAATGACCCGGTACTTTAATGCCAACCATGCGTCGCCGTCGGCGGTACGCGCGGCGTGACCCGCACCTGTCCGCCGCCGATGTTGCTGGCGCTGGCTGCGGGTGAGCCGGTATCCGGCGCCAGCGTGGCTGTGGCCAGCGGCGTGACCCGCGCCGCGGTGTGGAAACAGGTTGAGGCGCTGCGTGCGTGCGGGTTGCCGGTCCTGTCGCGCGGCCAGGCGGGGTATCAGTTGCCATGGCCATTGCAGTTGCTCGACGGCGCCCGGATCCGCGCAAGCTTGCCGGGCACGCTGGCCGATCAACTCGGGGCACTGGAAGTGCATTGGGAGCTTGATTCCACCTCCACCGAACTCCAGCGCCGCGCGGGTGATGCGCCGGACCTGAGCATGGTGCTGGCCGAGACGCAGACGGCGGGACGCGGTCGGCGTGGCCGCCAGTGGTTGTCACCACCGGGAATGAATCTGTACTTGTCCTGCCTGAAGCGTTTCGACCACGGTTTTGCCGCGCTGGCCGGGCTGTCGCTGGCAGTGGGCACCATGCTGCTGCGTGCGCTGGCCACGCTGGAGATTGCCGGTGCCGGCCTGAAGTGGCCCAACGATGTGCTTACGCGTGGCACGCGTCAGCCTGGCGGCAAGCTGGCCGGGATTCTGGTCGAGCTTGGTGGGGATTATCAGGGGCAGTGCACGGCAGTGATCGGGATCGGGCTCAACTTGTGTCTGACGCCGGCATTGCGCGAACAGGCCGGTCAACCGATCTGCGATCTGGCCACGTTGAATGGCGGTACGCCGCCGGAGCGCAACCGCGCTGCGGCCGCGCTCATCGCCGCACTGGTCGAGGGCCTGCGCCAATTCGAGCGCGAAGGTTTTGCCGGCTTCAGCGCCGACTATGCACGACATGATGTGTTGCGCGACCAGGCTGTGCGCGTCACCGGGGCATTTGGTACGTTTGATGGTGTGGGCGCCGGTGTAGACGACCGTGGTGCGTTGCGTGTGCGGCTGGCCGACGGCAACGTGCGCGTCGTGGACAGCGCCGACGTCACGGTACGCCGCCAATGATGCTGTTGCTTGACTTGGGCAATTCGCGGCTGAAGTGGGCACTCGCTGCGCGGCATCCTGGCTCCTGGCTGGCGCAGGGTGCCTTGGGCTGGGATGCGGATTTGCCCGCGCAACTGCAGTTGGCGTGGGCACAGTATCCGCCGCTGCACACGGCCGTGGCCGCGTCGGTGGTCGATGCCGCGCGCGAGGCGCTGGTTGCGGCTGCCGTGACCAGCAAGTTTGGTTGTGCGCCGCGTTGGGTGCGCACCCCCGCCAGCGCCTGTGGCGTGCGCAACGCCTATGCCGAGCCGCAGCGACTGGGCGTGGACCGCTTTCTGGCCATGCTTGCGGCTCACGCCGCGGGGTATGCACCGTGTGTGCTGGCAGGCGCCGGCACGGCACTTACGCTGGATGCGCTGGCCGCCGATGGCCAGCATCTGGGTGGACTGATTGCGCCCGGCGCGCAACTGATGCAGCGTTCGCTCGGGGTCGCGACAGTGCATGCGCGGGCGGATCATGCCGGCGACATTGTCGATGTGGCGCGCAATACCGCCGATGCGGTGACCTCCGGCTGTTGGCATGCCGTGGCGGCACTGGTTGAACGTTTTGTCCAGCGCATGACTCCGGCCTTGGGTGGCGCGCCGACACTTGTGCTTGGTGGCGGCGACGCTGCCCATCTGCTGCCGTTGCTGACATTGCCGGCGCAGGTCATGACCGACGGCGTGTTGCATGGCCTTGCCCACTGGACCATGACGGATGAAATGGCAGCACCAGCGACAAGTCCCGACGGTGCGGATAAGCGAGCCGGACGCCCATGATCCTTCGTCTGCTGTTTGTACTGTTGAGTGCGTTGAACATTGCGGTGGCCGCATGGGTGTGGCTGGGGCAACCGTATGCGGTGGACGCCAGTCCGGTGAGTGACGCGGGAGTGGCCACGCTGCGTCTGCTTTCGGAGTTGCCACCGGTTGCGGCGACGGCGGCCCCTGTCGCGCCGGCGCGTGGCGATCCGGCCACGTCCAGCGGGCTGCGTTGTCTGGCGCTCGGCCCGTTCACGACGCCGCAAGACATGCGCAACGCGCGCCAATTGCTGGCGGCGCAGACCACGCGGACGCGTGCGCGGCAGGAGCTGGTCACGCGCAGCAGTAGTTGGTGGGTCTACCTGCCGGCAGCCGCGACCCGCGCGCAAGCGTTGGCAAGCGCGCGCCAGCTTGCCAGCCGGCACATCAGCGATTATTTCGTGGTCAGCTCGGGCGACCGGCCCAACAGCGTGTCGTTGGGCGTGTTCAGGGATCCCGCGAACGCCAATCGGCGGCGCGACGAAGTGGTTGCCGCCGGGTTCCCTGCGCGCCTGGAGGAGCGCGTGGAGCGCACGCCCGAGTATTGGGTGGATATGGTGGTGGCAGCCGGAACCCGCGTGGATTGGGGTGCAGTGTCTACGCGTGCGATTCGCGCGCACAGCGTTGGTTGTTTCTAGGATGCGCAGCGAGCAGCGCGCGGCATCCTGTTAGAATCGCCCACCGTCGCCGGCATAGCTCAGTTGGTAGAGCAACTGATTTGTAATCAGTAGGTCGGGGGTTCGACTCCCTCTGCCGGCACCAATAAAATCAATAAGCTGCGCACGAACGTGATGGGCTGAATACGCAAAGTGTCCAGATGGCAGCGCCAGGGAGTTCTTGCCACTTTATCCGGGATCGTCGCCAGCCTTGAATGTGGCTACAGCGGCAGCAGTGAGTGATGGTCGCCCGTCCAGCCTTGGCTTTGTGACTGTCGTTGAAGAAATGGCGGGCATGGGGAAGTTCGCGGGTTTCCGGTGTCACCGGAAAATCTGGCGGCGGGGGTCCCGCTCACCAGCGCGCCACAATGTCCGGTTCGGCCAGCTCGCGTCCGGCGTTGTCGTTTCGACGGCATGGGTCAGACGCCCGCAGGGTGGCCGGGCAGGTTCAACGCCTTGGGCGCAGCGGGCATTTGCGCCGTGCATCGCGTTCAGGCCAGCTCAAAACGATCTTTGACCATTGCGCGTCGGTGGCGATTGCGGACTCACAGCCGCGCACGCGGTCGACGCCTTCCGGCGCCGTGGGCAGCAGCCAGCGCCCGACATCGTCGGCAGTAGTATTCCTTCGATTGGGGCGGTGTCGGCAGCGAACGCTGGTGAGATCGGTCTCACCCCTTTGGCATGCCTGCCTCTCTGACCGCCATTGGGGGTGGTACGGGCCGCGCGTCAGTTTCAGCAGGCGGGCTCTGACGTTCTCCAGATCGGCGCTGGTGTCGAGCAGCGTTTGCACGCTTCGATGGCTGGTGGACCCATGATCACAAGCGCAGGCGCGGTTTCAGCCTCGGTGACCGCTGTCGGCTTTCTTTACACCTAAGGCAATCCATCATAATTCCATAGAAAACATGAATATGCGTCAGGCTTCGCGGTCACCGCCGGCAGTTGGCCTGTCGACATACCTTACAAATCATTTGGCTGGAAAAACATAATTATTGTGTAAAATCAAACATTTATGCCATGGCATGACATGTGCTTCGTACTACGTGTTGGTTGGACGTGTCCGCCGCCACCATGCGCCGCGGCCACCGACACATCGACCGCCATGGAGACATCGTCGTGAAACTTACCAACAGCTTGTTCATTACCGTCGCACTTCTCGCCCTTCCGGCGCTGGCGTCTGCCTTGCCGGTCACCTTGGGCTCTCCTTTCTCGGTTTTCAGTGGTGCCGTGGGCGGAACCGACGTGGCTTATTCCCCCGCGGGTACGGCTTCGCAAGTCCGATGGGGAGATCCAACGGGCAAATTTGGAACGGGCGATGATTTCAAAAGCGGACTCGGGTTCGACGTATTTACCGCGCCGATGGAGACGACTACGGGTACCACGTTTGGCCTTGGCACGCTGAGTCACTTCAACTGGGAGGTCAAGAATGGTACTGCCGCGTCAGGGGTACAGCTCAGCTTCGGGTTTACCATAACGGACCCAAGCATCGGGCCTGTCAATTTCAACGTGCCCTTGGCCATTGACGAGACAGCCAACTCCGCACCCTGCGCGAGGAACCCGGTTCCGATAGATAACTTCTGCCCGGACATCATCACGTTTTCAGGTGCGACGAGCACCCAGTCGTTTACCATCGGTGGAGTGGACTACACGCTTTTTCTCTTGGGCTTCGGGCCTGATCCAAGCAATATCCAGACCGACTTTATTACCCAGGAGGGTCGCGTAAACACGACCGGGCTGTGGGCGAGGATTGACGTGACGATGCCGCCTGTCGATGTGCCCGAGCCCAATGCGCTCCTGCTGGTGGCGCTTGGTCTGCTCGCACTGGGTGGTGCGGTGCAACTGCGCAGGAAGCAAGACGAGGTCTGATCGCATAACGGGTTGCCCACATTGGCCTGGTTTGCAGATACAGCTTGAGCGCATTGTGTCGGTCATGAGTTTGATTCTGGGTCCGGCTTTCATTCGTGAAAGCCGGTTTTTTTGTGAAAGGCGGATTTTCTGCTCTGCCCGATCCCTGCAGGTATCGATATCGGCCAGCTTAGGCGCTGTGCGAACGAATTGATCGTGCCGTGTCCCTGCCGCCACAAGCGTCGCCGCATGGGGAGGCAGCGTCGGCGGTTTTCAGCGCGGGCAACCGCACCCCGTCCGGCGCCCTGAATCGAAGTGGTGGTAGATGCCTGCGATGCGGTGCTGGGCTCGCAGTGCCGGCGGGGGTGGAAGATGTGCCAAGTCGAACCAGACGTGCGGTTTGTGGCACGGCACGTGTGTGCACAAAGCGCAGCATCAAGCGTTCAGTCGCATGGAGTCAATCGCGCCTCACCCATTTCACATAGGGTGATGCTGCCGCTGCAGTTCTGAACGTACAGCGCCGGCCGGCCAGCGAGGTGGCGCCACCCTGGCACACCACCGCGCGCGAACATCAGCCGAAGGCGGGGCGAGCATGGCGCCGGTGTGCCGCAACACGAGAAAGAGACGAGCCAACGCTGTGCGCGCGCCGAATTCGGGTCACTGAACGTGGCGTTTGGCAGGGAACGCGAGGTCGTCGGTGACGCGCTTGAGAGCGAAAACCGCAAAGGACTCGACGCGGTTCAGGGACCTTGAATTCCCGTAGCGCCGTTTTGATGGCGCGAGCGGGGGCATGCCATCTTGGCGAGTTGCTCGTGAAGCAGCCCTGGAACTCTGTGAGTCAGATGAATGTTGCGTGCTGCAGCTTGGCGAAGTTTGCGAGCCAGCCGTGGAAGAGTGCGGTCACTGCCGTGGCGACTGCCACCAGACGGGACCCGAACCGGCCTGAGCACGATGCCTGAAGGCGGACGTTGTCGCCGGGCCGCGGCAAGGCGGGGTCGTCACGGCAACTTGGAAGTCTTGGCACACTTCGATCGATCCCGGGCGCAACAAAGCAACCTCCGTTGCCGAAGGTTGCTTTCTCTGGAGGCTTGCCAGCTTCAGAACGAGCCGGAATTGCGGTCCTCGTACCGGCGCCGACGCAGACCCACAAACAACCCGATCATGAGGGTACCGAGCCCGAACATGCCGAGCACCGACGGTTCCGGTACTACTACGTTGCACTGGTCGGTCACGCCCTGGGCGCCTTCTCCGTCCCCGCCGACGATGAAGCCGCTGCAGCCGTCGGGGCCGATGCCCTGAACATGCGCGACTGACAGCCAGCCCCCGACATTGGCATCGGTATTGGTAGCGAACGGTGACCCCCCCGCCAGAATACTGTCGAAGGTGATGCTGTAAACCGCCGTGTCACCGGCTCCAAACCGATCGCCGGAATCCCAACCAAAGGCCAGATTCCAGCTGTTCCCGACTGGGCCTCCATTGAAGGTGTTATCAAACAGTGCACTGTCAGCGCAGTTGTTTCCCGCGGTGCATGTAATACCCGAAATTCCGGTATCGAGGAAAAACGCCCAGCCAACGACAGCATTGGGACTTTCGAGCCCCTGCAGAAAGTCGGAACCACTCAGTTTGGAGGTCAACGTCAGGATGCCGGTATTCGAGGTAGTGTCCGAGGTGAAAGTGGCGGTCAGCCACGGCGAAGGTCCAGTCGGCGCGGCGCCGGTGAAAACTGTATCGAGATCTATGGTCGTCGCGATTGGGGTGGCGTAAGTTGGCAGACTTGCGACTGCCGCCAGGCCTAACAACAGGGTGGGAATGATTTTTTTCATGGGACTAACTCCGGGGAAGTTGGGGAACTTGGCGGGATGAAGCAAGCCGGAACCCCAGTCATGTTCTTTCATGTTTACTAAAGCATTTCCCGTGCCAAATTATATGTAATTGATTTTATTATATTATTTTTTGGCAATGCTGCCGAAAATGCTCGAAAAACGTAAGGTTTCCCGACGGCCAGGAATCGCGAAAACGCTGATTCCGGGCGACCAGTGCGCGCCACGCCTAGCTCTTCGCGGAAATCACTCGTGATCAAAAAATGTAAAACCCTTCGACGCTTTTAGGGCGGCGCGTTGGCCCGCTCGGCTCCGCCTTCAGGTCTGCTTGCCCTGGCGCGACAGGCCAGGTTGCCGCCCGAAAGCGTCGGGTTTTGGACATCCGGCCAACCACGCAACGCCGTGGCCCGAGTTCACGTGTGGCGACCTGCCTGAGTCACTTGGAACGTGCGCGTCGGACAATATGCTCGGGAGGTGTCGTGGCGCTCCTCGTATCCGGGTACGTGCGCATGCAAACCTTTCTGTCGCCACGCTTCGTGCAGGCGGCACGTAGTGCTGCTAGGATCGCGTCGGGTTGTTTGGGGGCGACCGGGGGTGAGTCCACATGCACACGCTTATTGCACGTTCTGCGCTGGCGCGGGGGATGATGTCGATCGTGGAAAGTCTCCTGGGCCGAGGTGTGCGTACGCACCGGCCGTCGGCGCCGCTGGATGGTGATCGCACGCTGGTCTTCTGGTCCGCCAATACCCATACACGGCGTGCCGACGAAGCAGCGCGGGGACGCCGCGCCAACCCGTAGTTGGGTCCCTGTTGTGGCTGACGAGCGTCGCGTGCGCTGCGCGTCGCTGCGTTGCCGTGGTCCATGCCGCCAGGTGCGACCCGCCGCAGCGAGGCAACTGCCGATCCAGTAGAATCGACTGCGTTCGAGTGCCGCGGCCGTGACGCTTTGGCCGGCCGCAGCACGGCGCGCGCCACCGTGGATCATTTCCGGCGATAGCAATGGTGGTTGCTTTTGCAACGCCATGTGCGCCGGATGCCGGAGCGGGTACCTGACGCGTTGGATACAGGCAGAAGATGATGGACAAGCAGACAATTGCATTGATTGGCGTACCGACGGACATTGGGGCGGGCGCGCGCGGCGCGTCCATGGGCCCGGAAGCCCTGCGCGTGGCGGACCTGGCGGCGCAGCTGGGCAAGCGTGGGCTGACCGTGGTCGATCGCGGAAATTTGCCGGGTCCGCTCAACCCGTGGCTGCCGCCAGAACATGGCTATCGGCATCTGCGGGAAGTGATCGCGTGGAACGTGGCGGCGCATGCGGCCGTGTATCAGGAACTGGAGGCAGGGCGCCTGCCGATCATGCTCGGCGGCGATCATTGCCTGGGCATCGGCTCGATTTCCGCGGTGGCGAAGCATTGCCGCGCTACTGGCAAGCGGCTGCGCGTGTTGTGGCTTGACGCACACACCGATTTCAACACGGCCGAGGCGACGCCGTCGGGCAATATCCACGGCATGCCGGTGGCGTGTCTGTGTGGCAATGGCCCGCAAGAGTTGATCGAAATTGGCGGGCATACGCCGGCCATTACGCCGGACGTTGTCCGCTATATCGGCATTCGCTCGGTGGATGAGGGAGAGAAACGCCTTGTACGCGAAGCGCGGATGGCGGTGTACGACATGCGCCGAATCGATGAAATCGGCATGCGTGCGGTGATGACCGAAGCGTTGGCCGGTGTCGATGACAACACCCATTTGCACGTGAGCTTTGATGTGGACTTTCTTGATCCGCCGATTGCTCCAGGGGTCGGCACCACGGTGCGTGGTGGGCCGACCTATCGTGAGGCGCAGTTGTGCATGGAGATGATCGCCGACACGGGGCGCCTGGGCTCGCTGGATCTCGTGGAATTGAACCCGGCCTTCGACAAGTGCAACGCCACGGCGAAGGTGGCGGTGGATCTGATCGAGTCGTTGTTCGGCAAGTCCACGCTCTTGCGCTGACCACGTCTCACCGCACATTACTCAAGCGAGCGCCATGCATACACGTGTACTGACCGGTATCACCACTACTGGCACGCCGCATCTGGGCAATTACGTAGGCGCCATCCGACCGGCGCTTGCCGCCAGCCGCCGCGGCGATGTCGATGCGTTTTATTTCATGGCCGACTATCACGCGCTGATCAAGAGCACTGACGCGGCGCGGATCGAGCGTTCGCGGCTGGAGATTGCCGCCACGTGGCTGGCGGCCGGGCTCGATCCCGAGCGGGTCACGTTTTACCGGCAGTCGGATATTCCCGAGATTCCCGAGCTGACCTGGTTCCTCACCTGCATCGCGTCAAAGGGCATGCTCAACCGCGCGCATGCGTACAAGGCGGCGGTGGATCGCAACGTGGAGACTGGCGAGGATGCCGACGCCGGTGTTACCGCCGGCTTGTACCTGTATCCGGTGTTGATGGCCGCCGACATCCTGGCGTTCGACGCAAATCAGGTGCCGGTTGGCCGCGATCAGATCCAGCACATCGAGATGGCGCGGGATCTGGCGCAGCGCTTCAATCACCTGCACGACCACGAATTTTTCGTCTTGCCCGAAGCGCTGATCGAGGAGCAGGTGGCCA
Source organism: Rhodanobacter sp. (assembly GCA_036566165.1). Taxonomy (GTDB): domain Bacteria; phylum Pseudomonadota; class Gammaproteobacteria; order Xanthomonadales; family Rhodanobacteraceae; genus Rhodanobacter. Next base: position 28,130 of record DATCWU010000007.1, read on the forward strand.
CGCTGCCGGGCCTGGACGGGCGCAAGATGTCCAAGAGTTATGACAACACCATTCCGCTGTTTGCCGGCGGCAGCAAGGCGTTGCGGGCGGCGATCATGCGCATCGTCACCGATTCGCGCCTGCCTGGCGAACCGAAGGACCCGGATGATTGCGCGCTGTTCACCATATATCGCGCGTTTGCTGACGCGGCCGAGACGGTGGCGTTCCGGCAGGCGTTGCTGGATGGCATCAGCTGGGGCGATGCGAAGCAGGCGTTGTACGAGCGCGTCGAGGTGGACGTGGCGCCGATGCGCGAACGTTACGAGGCGTTCATGGCCGACCCACCGGCAATCGAGGCGATTCTGCAGCAGGGCGCGCGCAAGGCCCGCGCGATTGCCACGCCAAAGATTGCCGCGCTGCGCCAAGTGCTGGGGTTGCGTGCCTTCCACGCGGTGACGGCGCCGCGTGGGCGGCAGCCGCGGGCAGCAGCGCGACCAGGCAAGTTGCCGCGCTTCGCCAGTTTTCGGGACACCGATGGCAGCTTCCGCTTCCGCCTGTTTTCGACGCAGGGCGAAGAATTGCTCTTGTCGATGGCGTTTACCGAGCCCAAGGCCGCCGGCGCGTTGCAGCAGCGCCTCAAAGCCCTGGGCGCGGCCGCAGTGGTATGGCAGCAGCGACCGCTGGCGGTGGCGCTTGAGCTGGATGGTCACGTGGTGGCCTGCACGCCGGAGTACGCCAATGCGGCGGCGCGCGACGACGCGTTGCAGCGCCTGCGCGAAGCGCTGGATCAACTGGCCGCATGCGCGTGATTGTGTCGTTGCGTCAATGCGGGGAGTAACTGAGTGATGCGCTATCTCGCCATTTTGCTGCTGGCGCCGTTGTGGGTGATTCTGTGCTGGGGTTATTGGGCGTATCCAAAAAGCCTGCCGGCGACCTCGGGTCGACGCATTTTTGATTTCGTGATGTTGTTGCTGGCGTTGATCGCGGCAGTGCAGGGCGCGTTGCTCGGCTTCGACCGCGCCATGCTGCCCGAGGCAAATGAGTTCGGCCGCGTCAGCGGCGCCATCTGGCAACAGGTGCAGCCAGCGTTGTACGGCTATGGCGCCTTTACCGCAGTGCTCGTGCTGGCGATGGTGCTGCGCTACGGAATCTGGGGACGTCATCGTTGACCAGCTGCCAGTCCGGCTCGATCCGGCGCGTAACCACCAAGCGCCACGCCGGTGGCCTGCCACAAGTCATGGCGTGACCTTTGGCGGTCGATGACAACTAAACCCTGCGGGCATGCTGTGCATCTGTCCGCAGTGGCGAATCCGTCGCCGCGTCGCGCCATCTGACGCAACTGCCGTGGAAACCCGTTGACGTGCGCGTAGCCTGTTTGCTGTTGGTAACCCTTTACGCGCTGGTGGCACCTGCCATGGCGGTCGAAGTCGATGGACGTATCGATCCGCTGGAGTGGAAGGGTGCGCGGCACATTACCGACTTCCGGCAGACCCAGCCGCTCAGTGGCAAGCCTGCCTCGCTGCATACCGAGGCCTGGATCCTGGCCACCCCGGAAGGCCTCGCGGTGGCGTTCCGCTGCGACCAGCCGGCGGCTGTGCCACGCACGCGGCAGCGCGTGCAGCGCGACTTCGAGGATCAGGTCGATCGCGTCAACCTGATGGTCGACTTCAATGGCGATGGGCGCACCGGCTACGACTTCGTGGTCAGCTCGACCGGCGGCATCAACGACGCTGTCGTCACCAACGAGAACCAGTTCAACAAGGATTGGGACGGCAACTGGCGGCACGCGGTGAGCGAGGATGCTGCGGGCTGGTCGGTCGAGATCCTGATTCCGTGGTACATCGCGCCGATGCATGCTGCGGCCGCAGGCACGCGCACGCTGGGTATCTATCTGGATCGCGTCACCGGGTCCACCGGCGAACGCGCGGCGTGGCCGGCGGCCAGCTTCATGCGTCCGCGCTTCCTGTCGGCATTCAACCCGATCGAGATGCCGGCGTACAGCCAGTCGTTGCTGGCCATCACGCCGTACGCCTCAGGGCTGTACGACAACGTACGCGGCCGCAGTCACTTCCAGGAAGGCGCCGACATCCTGTGGAAACCGAGTGGCCAGTTCCAGCTGACGGCGGCGCTGAATCCGGATTTCGGCCAGGTCGAAAGCGACGACCTGGTGGTCAATTTCGGCGCTACCGAAACCTTTGTCAGCGACAAGCGGCCGTTCTTCACCGAGAACCAGGGCATCTTCGATTTCAGCCTGCTCGACGACAACAGCCAGTTGATCTACACGCGGCGTGTGGGCGGGCCGGCCGATGATGGACACGGCGCCGCCGACATCAACGCTGCGGTCAAGCTCAACGGTAGTGTCGGCAGCACCAATTACGGCGTGCTGGCGGCGGACGAGGATGGCGAGGCCGGACGCTTGTTCGCCGCAGCGCGGGTCACCCATGACTTTGGCGCGCAGAGCCTGGGCATGTTGCTGACCCAGGTCGACCGGCCGTGGCTGGATCGCACGGCGACGGTGCTGGGCGTCGATCATCACTGGCAACCAACCCCGGACATCACCATCGCGAGCAACCTGGTTGGCAGTGACATCCGGCAGCCCGGCTCGCGCACACGCGACACCGGCGCGACCTTGCTGGCAGATTACGAGATGGGCAATGGCTGGCGCCAGCAATGGCTGGGCATGCATTTCGGCGACCAGCTGCAGATCAACGATTTCGGTTACCTCGCACGCAACAATTTCAATTACGCGCATTGGGAAGTCCGCAAGCGCAACACGGCGCTGCCGGGCGACTCTGCCTACAGTTCCCACGACTGGCACGTTCGCGTCGATGCGTTGGACAATGATCATGGCCTGCGCCTGCGCCGTCAGCTGCGCATCCGACGCAGCAGCGACTTGCGTGACGGCGCCACCGAAGATGCGCAGATCAATATCAACAGCGCCGGCTGGGATGATCTGCTCACGCGCGGGCACGGTGCGTTGTTCCTGCCGCCGTCGCTCGACTTTTTCTACGAACGGATCAGCCCACGCCATGGCGACTGGGCGTTCAAGCTGGAAACGGAAGTTCTCAGCGGCGGGCTCAGCGGCAATCGCCGGATTGGCTATGACATCAAGTTCATCCCGACCTATTTCATCAACGACGCGTTCAGCCTGTATGCCGGACCGTACTACGAACACATTCCAGACTGGCTGGTATGGCAGCACGACAACCTGATCGGCCGGTTTGACGAACACGCGCTGCAGCTCGAGGCCGGCTTCGACTGGAGCATTGACAGCCGTCAGGAGTTGCGTCTGAAGCTGCAGGCCATTGGTCTGGATGCGCGCCAGCGTGGCGGCTACCGCGTGGGAGACAACGGTCGCGCCGTGGCCACGGCGGAGCCCGTCGCTGATTTCAGTGTGCGCAATCTCGGCGTGCAGCTGCGCTATCGTTACGAACTGGCGCCATTGTCCTATCTGTATGTGGTGTACGGTCGCGGCGGCTACGCGTTGGACGGCTATACGCACGACGCCAGCAATGTGTTCGGCAACAGCTTCACGTTGCGCGATGATGAGCAACTGTTGATCAAACTGAGTTACCGCTTCGACATCTGAGACGGAGCGTCAGTCCCAACAGTTGAAGTGTGGCCCAAACGTCTCGCGTTGCGGCTGCACCACGCAGAACCGCTGGCCGCTGGGTGCTTCCAGCACCCACCAGCGGTCGCGCACGAACGCGATGCGACGGGCGCCCAGCCGTTCCAGCCGTGCCACCTCGGCGTCGAGGTCGTCAGTCTCGATGTCCAGATGCACGCGGCTGGGGTGGTTCACCTTCTGCAGCAGAATGATCGGTTCATCCGCGGCGGTCTGTAGTTCCGCGTACTTGCCGTCGCCGTCCTGATCGACGCTGGCGATCGGCTTGCCCAGCGCCTGGCTCCAGAAATCGGTGGCCGGCGCGAGGTCGTCGACGTCGCAGTCGATGACGATGGTGCAAAGTCGGCTGTGATGCATGGTTTGCCTCCGGCGGATGATCAATACGTGTGCAGGAATGCAATGCCAGAATACGCCCATGTTCACGCTCAAATATCTTCAGGCCTACCCCGTCACCGTGCAGGACAAGGTGCGCGCGCTGATCGCGCAGGGGCGTCTCGGTGAGCATCTGGCGGAACGTTATCCGGATCGCCACGACGTGCAGAGCGACAAGGCCCTGTATACCTACACGATGGAGCTGAAACAGCGGTCGCTGAAAAATGCGCCGGGCATCGACAAGGTGCTGTACGACGCCAGGCTCGATGTGCTGCGCAACGCGCTGGGCCTGCATACCGCGATCTCGCGCGTGCAGGGCAGCCGGCTCAAGGCGAAAAAGGAGATTCGCGTGGCCAGCCTGTTCAAGGCGGCGGCGCCGGAGTTTCTGCAGATGATCGTGGTGCACGAGTTGGCGCACCTGAAGGAAGCCGAGCACAACAAGGCGTTCTATCAGCTGTGCCGATACATGTTGCCGGACTATCACCAACTGGAGTTCGACCTGCGTGTGTACCTGACCTGGCGCGACTTGGCGGCAAACGCATGACATGATGGGCGCCGTGATAGCGACGGCCCACCGGGCGCTTGCGTCCTGCAGTTGGGGCGGGTTCAATGCACGTGTGGGCAATCAGTGGGGAACGGGTACCTGCATGGCGGCAGGTTGCATCCGTCTCCGTGTTGCGCGGTCTACGGCTGGGTGGTGGTTCGAGGTATCTTGGGGGACGACTGATGGATAACTCGGCGCTACAGAAATATCTGCTGCGGTTGTTCGCGCGTCACGAAGTTGGTTTGGCGCATGGCGAAGATGGTTGGCTGGTCAGCCGCGGGGGATATCCGGCAATCCTGGCAGTCTGGCACGCGGGCACCGATGACCGCGGGGGGCGATTGGACATCGACGTGGCACTCGATGCGAAGCGCCGCGTCGAAGAAAGTTTTGCCGGCGTTGGCGGCGGCGAAGCTGGCTGGCGCGATGCCCTGCGGGCGTTTGAGCGCAACTTGTTTCACGTTTTGCTTGCGGCGTGCTGGCGCGTCACCGACGAGCGCAATCTGCGTACCGAGGCGTGGTCGGTGGACACCCGGGTTTGGGATGCCTTCATTGGTCCGTTCACCCTGCGTGGTGATGAAGACGACGCCTTGGTCATACCTGCCGGCGCAATGGCGGCGATACAAGAAGCGTTCAAGCGCGAGACGTTGACGGCGCAATTGCATTGGGTGCGGCTGGTCCACGGCTTTCGCGCCGACGAGCGCACGCGCACGGAGGTATTCCTGGACAACGAGCCGTGGCCGGCCGCCACTGCGGCGCTGGCCGATGTGGCGTGGCCCGTGCATGAACGCGACTACACCGCACGCTGCTGTGTGATGCTGGATCTACGCGATTATTGACGCCGGCGATGTGTGCGCGGCAGTGGGGCTTTGCACCAACTTCACCTTGCACCAGCCGCGATTCTGTCGTCAGTGACGTGTCGCCGCCAGTCGAAGTGGGCCTCGTACCCCGGACCCGGTGCGGCAGCTGCACGCTGCGGCCTGCTGTGGTGCAGGAAGGAAATTCGCGGGCGTTTGCAGCGTACGGCACTTCACCGGCGGGTCGCGACCCGAAAAAAAGGCGCCCGAAGGCGCCCCATGCTGACCGGATATGTGTGCGTACCGGCCTTACTGCGGCAAGCCCAAGTCATCAAGCAACGCCTTGAGGAAGCGCGCGGCTTCGCCGCCGGTGGCGGCGCGATGGTCGAAGGTCAGGCTGATCGGCATGCGTCGATGTACTTCGATGCCGCCCATCACCGCCACTACGTCGTGGCTGAGCTTGCCCGCACCGATGATCGCGACGGTCGGTGGCACCACGATGGGCGTGGCGTAGCGGCCGGCGAACATGCCGAAGTTGGAGAGGCTGATGGTGTAGCCGGACAGCTCCGAGGCCGGGATAGTGCGATCTTCCACCTGCGTGCGCAGACGCTTGATGGCTGCGCGTACGCCGACCGCATCGAGCACGTCGGCATTGCGCAACGCAGGCACGAACAAGCCGTCTTCAGTGTCCACGGCAATGCCGATGTCCACCTGGGGATGCTGCGTGCGGCTGAGGTTCTTGTCATCAAACCAGGCGTTCAATGCCGGCACGGCCTTGCAGGCGGCGACAATCGAGCGGACCAGGCGCGCGGTGATGTCCTGCTTGCCGATCCAGGCGTGCAGATCGGCGTCGTCCACGATCGTCGTGTTCACGACCCGGGCGTGGGCATCGGCCATGACCCGTGCCATGTTGCGGCGCACGCCCTTGAGCTGCTCGGGTTGGCCGCTGGCCTGTACGCCCGGTGACGCAGTGCGCATCGGTCTGCCGGCGGCCGAGACTGCGGTGCGCGCGGCTTGCACCGGAGCTGCCTGGTAAGCGGCAGGGGCGATCGCCGGGCGTGCCGGTGCGCTGCCGAGTGCCGCGGAGCCGGCGGCTGCGGCCTGCTTCACGTCCTTCAGCGTGACGACACCGCCAGCTCCACTCGGCTGCACGCGGCTGAGATCGACCTTGAGTTTCTTCGCCAGCGCGCGCACCGCCGGCACCGCCTTGACGCCGCCGATGCTGGCCGCCTGCTCGACATGCACGGCGTTGCTGCTGACCATCGCGCCGACCACGGTACCTTCGTCCGCGCGCTCGGTCTGGCCGGATTCCTCGATACTGCCGCCTTCGTCCGAGGCGATGACGGTGTTGGGCGCGTCGTCCGGATTTGGTGTCGCTGCGCCGGCACCGGCGGTCGGCTTTTTCGGGCCGTGCTGGTGGCCGCTGGGTGTGGCTTCGGCGCGCTGCTTGGCGTTCGGGTCCGGTTCGAAATCGACGAGTTCCGCGCCGGTCACGATGACATCGCCGGGCGCGCCATGCAGCTTGATGATCTTGCCGGTGTAGGGCGAGGGCACGTCGACGACCGCCTTGGCGGTCTCCATCGCGCACAGCGGGGCATCGAGCTTGATGCTGTCGCCCACTTTCACGTGCCACTCGACGATGGTCGCGTCGGGCAGGCCTTCGCCGAGGTCGGGCAGGTGGAATGTCTTGATATCAGCCATGG
>DATCWU010000029.1:0-22362 GCA_036566165.1 Rhodanobacter sp.
CGCGGGTGGCGGCAGGCGCCGGCACCGACTGTGCGCGCCCCGCTATCGAGGTGCCCCCCTCCGGACGAGACGTGCCAGGGTCTGGACGAAACGCCAGCATGCGCAACAAGGCCATCTCGAATCCGGTGCGGGCGTCCGGCGCCAGGGTAAGGTCGCGACGGCCAGCGATGGCAACCTGGTAATACAGCTGCACGTCTTCGGGCGCCATCTGCGTGGCCAGCACTGCCAACGCATGATCGTCGTCTGCACCGTCCGCTGGTTGATAGTCGGGAATCAATTGCAGCAACTGCAATTGATGCAGCGCGCTGGCGAGGTCATCCAGCACGCCGCCGAAATCCGGCGAATACGAGGCAATCTGCGCGCACTCGCTCAGCAATCTGGCACCATCGCCAGCGGCCACGGCGTCGAGCACACCCAGCACCTGGGCACGCGCAACACTGCCCAGCATGGCGCGCACATCGTCGCCACGCACCGCACCGGCGCCATAGGCGATGGCCTGGTCCAGCAAGGACAAGCCGTCGCGTAATGAACCGTCGGCGGCGCGCGCCAACTCGGCAATCGCGTCCTCATCAAACTCGATGTTTTCGGCACCAAGAATATGGCGTATCTGCCCGGAAATTTGCGTCGGCAGCAGGCGTTTCAAATTGAACTTCAGACAACGCGACAACACTGTCACCGGCAATTTCTGCGGGTCAGTGGTGGCGAGCAGAAACTTCACATGCGGTGGCGGCTCCTCCAGTGTCTTCAACAACGCGTTGAATGCGTTCTTGGACAGCATGTGTACCTCGTCCACCAGGTACACCTTGAAGCGTCCACGCGACGGTGCGTATTGCGCGTTCTCGATCACCTCGCGTACGTCGTCCACCCCGGTGTTGCTGGCCGCGTCGATCTCCAGCAGGTCAACAAAACGGCCCTCATCCACCGCCGTGCAGACCGAGCACTCGCCACACGGCTCGGCCGACTGGCCGCGCTCGCAATTCAGCGACTTGGCAAAGATGCGCGCGATGGTGGTCTTGCCCACACCACGCGTACCGGTAAACAGATAGGCATGATGCATGCGTCCGCTGTCAAGCGCATTGGTCAGCGCACGCACCACGTGTTCCTGGCCAACCAGTTCGGAAAACTTGCGCGGGCGCCATTTGCGGGCGAGTACTTGATAAGACATGCCATACACCTTGGGGCGAATGTCGATTGTGCCAAGTCGAACGGTGCAAGTCAGCAAGCAGCACTGTTTTCGTCCGGCGCAGAAACACTCAGCGTGGCGCGATCGCCACGCCAGCATGGCCCAAAAAGGTGGCAGCCCCGCCAGCCACACCCCGGCACCCGAATCATTCGCTACCGTTGCTTCCTTCCGGACCTGGCGGAGTTTACGAACTATCGTCGCGGGGGGACCGACGGGGCCACCATAGACGTGGGCTTGTGCAGCCCGGACGCGCCGACCATCGTCGTCGCGTTGTGTTTATTTGGCGGAGAGAGCGGGATTCGAACCCGCGATACGTTTTACCGTATACACACTTTCCAGGCGTGCTCCTTCAACCACTCGGACACCTCTCCGCATACAACCATTGTCGCCGCGATCTCACCCGAGCGAGATGGTTCGGCTCGTCCTGAGCCTCACCCTTCGCTGACGCTCAGGGCCAGCCTGCGGCTGTCCGAATTCGTTCCTGACGAATTCGTCGAACCCGCGATACGTTTCACCGTATACACAACTCCAGGGCACCCTGCATCAACCACTCGGACACCTCTCCGCATCAGCTTCCCGCCACTTCAGGAGGGCGAGATTGCTCGGCTCATCCTGAGCCTCACCCAACCAGCCCTTGCCACTCAACGGGCCCGGCAAAGAAGGAGAAGAATAGCCGTAGCGCCGAACCCAGGCAAGCGCGCTCACCGCGAATTCAACCCGCGTCAGCGCGTGGAGTCGAGGCTTGAGGCAGTGCGACCCGCTCATCCGGGTGAGCAACGCGATAGCCCTGCGCGGCCAGCGCGATGCCATCCGCCGCGCCGGCGTAGTGGTACAGCAGCAACCGTGTGCACAAGTCGGGCGGGTACTCGCGCGCAAGGTCGTCGACGCCCGTGTGCGACGGGTTTCCCACCAGGCTGCAATCGTGGGCAACCAGCTCGCCGTGAGCCGCGCGCAGGGCGAGTACCTCGGGGATGGGGCGCGTGTCGCCGGTGTAGACCACGCTGCCCTCCAGCGCCAGCCCATATGACGTGCCCGGCAGGTGGTGACGCGTGGCAAACACATCAAACCAGCAGCCGTCCAGCCAGAACCCGCGCGTACATGGCAGCAGTTGGAACGCCTCCCAGAAATTCACGCCACCTTCCGCCAGCACGCCGGGGTAATCGGCAACGCGGGCCTGCAGCCACGGCAGCAAAGCCGCATGCACGAAGATCTTCGTGTGGCCACGCAGTCGGGTATCGAACCACAGGCGCGCAAACAGCAACTCCAGGTCGCCGACATGATCGAGATGCGCGTGGGTGAGGAACAACGCGGTCGGCGGCGTGCCGTACACGGCGAGATAGCGATCCAGCGTGCCCGGCCCGCAATCGATCAGCAGCAGTGGTGCGTCGTCATGCTCCAACACGGCGGCAGACGCGCCCAAAGCGGCCGCATGCGCAGCGCCCACGCCCAGAAAGCGCACATGCCAGCTCATGCGTTCCATACCCGCGTATACCCGTCAAGCAACGGTTGCCACACAGTCGTCACAAAGGCCTCCTCGCCGTCCGCCCCGGCGCCAAGCTTCAGCAGGGAGCGGCGCAGTCGCCGCAGGTTGCTTGTGCGCCAAGCCACCGCGGACGCACGCACGCGACCGCGATCAAAATCGATCAGGTGCACCCCCGCCGCGTTCAACAGGATGTTGTGCGCATTCAAATCGGCATGCCAGATACCTGCGCGATGGAAACGCGCAATCACGCCGCCCACCGCACGCGCCGTGCCGGCGTCCAGCGTGCCAGCGGCGAGGCACTGCGCCAGCGTCCGTGCGTCTGCCACGCGCGCGGTGATCAGATCGGCCGTGTAGGTTAGTCCACGGCGCACATAGCGTGCCGCCACCGGCGTCGGGCCAGGCAAGCCAAGCCGCGCAATACGTTCCAGCAAACGAAATTCGGCAAGGCTGCGCGTGCGCGCTGCGCCCAGCCACAGGTAACGATCTGCCGACAACCGCGCGATCAGTCCGCCACGATGGTAGTGCCGCAACACGCATTCACCCGCCGGCGTGGCGATTACCGCAACGCCCCCACGGCCACCCGCCAGGGCACTCAGTGCATTGCGCGCACGCCAGTAGGCTGGCGCGAACCACTCAGGCCCGATTTGTCCGGACAGCGCCGCGTCGGACACAATGGCGATTCCGGGTTCGTTGTAGGTTCGCTCCTGCATCATGCCATCCGCCGCCGCCCAGACTCCCGGCCCTCCATTCATTCTAGCCTACGCCCGTGACCTCACCTGCCTCGATCTGCCTGCTGCGTACCTCCGCCATCGGCGACGTCACCCACGTCGTACCACTGCTGCGTACGCTGCAGTCCACGTGGCCGGATACGACGTTGCTGTGGGTGATCGGCAAGCTGGAGCGCAAGCTGGTTGGCGACCTGCCCGGGGTGGAGTTCGTGACGTTTGACAAGGCTGCCGGCTGGGCCGGCATGCGCGCCGTGCACTCGGCGTTGCGCGGACGCCGCTTCGACGTATTGCTGCACATGCAGGTGGCATTGCGCTCGAATCTGCTCAGTCTTGGTATCCATGCCGACCGCCGCATCGGTTACGACCGTGCGCGCGCCAGGGACCTGCACCGTCTGGTCATCAACGAACAGATTCCGGCGCGCGGCGGCGAACACGTGCTCGATGCCATCGGCAGTTTCTGCGAACCGCTCGGCTTGCGCCAGACACAGGTGCGTTGGGATCTCCCCATCCCTGCCGCTGCGCACGCCTGGGCCAGCGCCCAATTGCCCGGCGCGACGCCAACGCTGGTGGTCAGCCCCAGTGCCAGCCACATCCTGCGCAATTGGCGATCGGAGCGTTATGCGGCGGTCATGGATCACGCGGGTGCGCGCGGCTGGCGCGTGGCGCTGGTGGGTGGGCCATCCACGGCCGAACGGACGATGGCCGATGCGGTGCTGGCGGCGTGCAAACATGCACCACTCGACTTCACCGGCAAGGACACGCTGAAAAAACTTCTGGCGCTGCTCGGTCGCGCGCAACTCGTGTTGACGCCCGATTCCGGGCCGATGCACATGGCCAATGCCGTCGGCACGCGCGTGCTCGGCTTGCATGCGGCAAGCAATCCAGACCGTTCCGGTCCCTATTCCGACCGCCGCTGGTGCGTGAACAAGTACGACGCCGCAGCACGCAAGTATCTCGGCAAAGCCGCCAGCGAACTGCCTTGGGGCAAGAAGATCGAAAAGCCCGGCGTGATGGACTTGATCAGCGTCGACGACGTGATCGAGCGCTATGAAGCAGCTGTCCTGGAGCTTGGCTTGGCCTGAGCATTTCTGTGGGAGCGACTCCCACAAAAACCGCCCACCGGGCTACCACATTCAGCGCAGCGCGATCACCCCGCGCGATAGTCCTGATACGACTTTTCCTCGACCAGCTCGGAGCCGAGCTTGAGGTTGATGGCGCGTTTGCACGCTGCGCGCTCGTCATTGCGGAAATACACCGAGCGCGCCAGCTCGATGAACTCCTGGTCAAACGCCTGCGCACGCTCTTTCAGGCGTATCGCGTCCTCGATGTCCCACAACGCCTGATTGATTGCCAGCAACTGCGCGCGTTCGTGGGCAATGTCGATTGTCGAAACATGGCTGCCGGACCAGATCGCGTTGAGCAGCTCCAGTTCGTTGCGCACATTGGCGAGCTTCGCCGCGTCGGCAATGCGGCTGGACTTGATTTCCAGGATGGTGATCTTGTCGAGTAGCTCACCATACGAAACCGGGGTCTGGATCAGGCTCATGTTGTCGCTCCTGCACGGAAGGTCAGATGACTGCCGACTGCAGCAATGCGTTGCTGTCGACCAGTGCGCAGACCGCGCGGATGTCGACATCCAGCGCGCGATCGCGGTGCAGGAACGCGACCTGCTTGCGCAACTGTGCATGCGCGGCCCGCACGCTGGCACCGGCATGGAAATCACCCGCACTGGTGAGCGCGGCAGCCAGCTGTTGCACCTCGGTCACGAATTGCGCGTAATGCGGATGGCCTTCGCGCGGTGCATTGTCGACCTTCGCCGCCAACGCCTGCCAGCCACCGCGCCGGGCCAGGCGCTGCGCGGCATCCAGCATGGTTTCGCGGTACTCCAGGGCCTGCGCGGCGGTATACAACTCCAGCGCCAGCACGTGCGCGAGATCCTCGGTCATCTCCAGTACCTGGCGCGCTTCGTTGGCACCCATGGAGACGTGATCCTCGGCATTCGCGCTGGTCGGTATTGAGTACACACAGGCCGGGTGCGCGCGCGTGGCCAGGTCATTGACCAACGCGGCGGCAGTGTATTGCACGATCATGAAACCGGAATCCGTGCCGTCCTCGTTGCCGGTGAGAAACGCCGGCAAGCCGTCATTGGTCGCCGGGTCGACCAGCTTGTTCAGGCGTCGCTCGGAGATCGACGCCAGCACCGGGATCGCCGCCTTGACGTAACTCATCACCAGCGCCAGCGGCATGCCGTGGAAGTGGCCGGCGGAGATCACCTGATCCTCGATGAACGGCTCGTCCGCATTCTCCGGAAAGACCAGCGGATTGTCGGTGACGGCATTCAATTCGATATCGATGACCCGGCACGCCTGCGCCCACGCATCGCGCACCGCACCATGCACTTGCGGCATGCAGCGCAGGCTGTACGCATCCTGGGGTTGATGCTTCTTGCCGCCCTTGAACGGCATGAAGCGGCGATAAAACGCTTCGCGGCCATGGCGCTGGTTGGCCGGCACCCAATCCCAGCCAATGTCGAAGCTGAGCGCCTGATCGTCAGCCTCGACCCATGCCGCCGCCGTCCACGGCTTGAAGCGCGGCACGAGATGATACGGAATGTCCAGCAGCGTGGAACCCGCCAGCAGATCGCGTACGTGCGCGGCGGTGGCCACTTGCCCCGGATGCGGGCGCAACGCATGGACGTCCGCGCGCAATGCACCGCTGCGGCCGGCAAAGGCATCCAGCGTCATCGCCGCGGCGAGATCGGCCGTGTCCAGCAAGCGCTCCAGGGCATCCAGCGCCAATGCCGACGTGGCCAACATCTGCGCAGTACCGTTGTTGAGCGCCAGACCTTCCTTGAACGACAACCGCACCGGTGTGAGCCCCGCGCGCTTGAGCGCCTCGGCACCGGGCATGCGCTCGCCCTGATAAAACGCCTCGCCACCGCCAAGCAGCACGATCGCCAGATGCGACAACGGCGCGAGGTCACCACTGGCACCAACGGAACCTTTCTCCGGCACCACCGGCACGATGCCGGCATTGAGCAGCGCAGTCAGCGCCTCCAGCGTGCTGACCCGAATACCCGAGTGACCACGCATCAACGTATTGATGCGAATCACCAGCATCGCGCGCACCACTTCGGCGCTGAAGGGTTTGCCCACGCAGACGGCGTGGGTGATGATCAGGTTGTGCTGCAGTTCTTCCAGCAGCGTGCCATTGGCGGATTGCTGCGCATTTCCGCCAGGCAGCTCGTCGCGCATGCGATGCGCGCCCAGCAGCTTGTCCGCGTTGCTGCCAAACCCGGTGGTCACACCGTACGTCGGTTCACCGCAACTTACCTTTCTTGCCAGGAAATCCGCGGCGCGCTGCACTTGCGCTAGGCCGGCTGGATCCAGCGTCACGGATGCGCCATCACGCGCCACGGCCACGAGTTGCGCCCGCGTGAGGCTGTTGCCATCCAGAAGAATTGTCTCGCTCACAAGAATTGTCCCGAAAGATATGATCCCGCCGGTTACGCCCGCATCGTCGCAGCGTTCACGAATTGTTGCAGCTCGGTCAGGCCAAGCTGGCGGGCGGTGCCCGCCCTACGTAGCCAGTCCGAGCGACTTGATCAACTCGCCGCGGGGGACTTCGAACTGATTGCCACGCCGCAAATCCTTTACCGTCACCGTGCCATTCGCGATCTCGGCGTCGCCCAGCACGATCACGAAGCGGATGCCGGCACGGTCAGCGTACTTGAACTGTTTGCCCAGCTTGCTGCCCTCCAGCATGACCTCGGTAGCGATGCCGGCGGCGCGCAACTCACCAGCCAGCGCCAGATACACCGGCAACTGCGCGGCATCCATGTACGTCACCAGTACATCGACCGTGCTGTCGGTCGTGGCCATCAGCCCGGCGTCGCGCAACTGCCAATACAAACGAGTGAGACCGATCGAGATACCGACACCGGGCAAATGCGACCTGGTGTACTGGCCGGCCAGGTTTTCGTAGCGGCCGCCAGAGCACACCGAGCCAATCTGCGGGTGATCGTTCAACGTCGTTTCGTACACCGTGCCGGTGTAGTAATCCAGACCGCGTGCAATGGACAAGTTCAACGCAAAGTGGGTTTCCGGCACGCCAAACACATGCATGAGGGTGAGCACCTCCTGCAACTCCGCGCGCCCTTCCTCCATCACCTGCGGGCCGGCACCCAGGGCATCGAGCTGGTCCAGCGCGTCACGCAGCGAGGTGGAACGTATTTGCACGAAAGCGAGGATCTTCTGCACCACGGCAGGATCCAGCGCAAACCCCTCCCCGGTCAGCGTGGCGCGCACCGCCTCGGCCCCACGCTTGTCCAGCTTGTCCACTTCGCGCAGCACCAGCATCTGCTGCCCGCCATCGACGATGCCAAGGCTCTCGAAGTAGCCACGCATCAGCTTGCGGTTGTTGAGCTGGATGGTGAACGCGCCGATGTCGAGGTCGCGGAACACGCTGTAGATCACCGCGGGGATTTCGGCGTCGTGGCGCACCGACAGCGCGTCCTTGCCGATCACGTCGATATCGCACTGATAGAACTCGCGGAACCGTCCGCGTTGCGCACGCTCGCCGCGATACACGCGCTGCATCTGGTAGCGGCGAAACGGAAAACTCAAATCATGTTCATGCTCGGCCACGTAGCGCGCCAGTGGCACAGTGAGATCAAAGCGCAGAGCCAGCTCGGGCACGCCCGGCGCACCCTTCCCGGCGTGATCCAGCGCGCCGGTGGATTGCACGAAGTACACCTGACGCTCGGTCTCCCCTCCACTCTTGGTCAGCAGCACGTCGGAGTATTCGATCGCCGGCGTCTCGATCGGCAGAAAGCCGAAGCGCTCGTAGTTGCGGCGAATGACATCCAGCATGCGCTGCAATGCAATTTGATCGAGCGGCAGCAGTTCGAGCACACCAGGCATGGTGCGGGCCGGGGTAAGTGCCATGAGATTCTCTTTCACGCAACGGGACGGGAGCCGCCGGGCGCGCAGCGCACGCCGGCGACCGCCAAGATTAGCAGATGGCCAGCTTGCCGCAGCCGGATGCCAGGCGGATGCACATCCAATTGTTGCCAAGCCTGCAGGCGCCGACTAACATACGCGGCTCCCACGGGGTGTAGCTCAGCCTGGTAGAGCGCTACGTTCGGGACGTAGAAGTCGCAGGTTCGAATCCTGTCACCCCGACCAAAGAACAACAGTGCAGGCCATCCCTACCGGATGGCCTTTTTCGTAGTGACGGCGCGGTAACAGCCAGGCGGGCGCCACGTTTGGGCGCGCCAGCATGTGCGACAGCACTGGTGTAGCGTGTGTTGCCACGCGCGGCGTCCATGCGCCGCCCATGGCGCCGCACCGTGGCAGGCCGCTAGCGTCGGCGGCGCGCCAATTCCGTTTGGCGCGGTGCTGTTTTTGCCGTTGCGAAACCGATCGTGCCGCAGGTGCATTTCATCAAGGGTCTCGCGGGCTGACCCGCTCGGCGTATCGAGCGCGGGTAGCTGTTCGACTTGCCCGATGCCTGGCGAGCAGCCTGGGCCTTGCCGGTGCCAGCCGCACGCACGACCGGGGCTGGTCACTGACGGCGCCATTCGAGAGATCCTCGGCGGACCAGCACACGCGACATCCAGGTGGCACCGCACGGACTCGTCTGCCGCCTGCCCAGGCGCGCGGTCAACCAGGCATCACGGTTTCGTCAGCACACGCCCTCTAGGATAGCCAAACTGGCGCCATGCCACTGACGACCGAATGACACCAACGCTGGAGAAGATCATGCCCAATCCGGTGCCACCCGCCGACCGCAAACATGGCAATGGGGATCGCAACGACAATGACGTCGCCAAACTCGACCACAAATTGCAGACGCGCCGCGACAAGAAAAAGGCCGAAGGCAGGAAGGAAGCCGAGCGTCAATCGCACTGGGACAAGAGCACCGAGCAGCCATGATCCAGGCAATCACTACACCCTGCTGCCGCGTACACCTGCCGAATGGCGCAGGCACCCACCACGCGTTGCTGTCCTGTTGATCACACCATCACGGGTAGCGTCATGAGTGAACACAAACCGACACCACCAGGCACCCGCGGTTATCCGGAACCGCAGCCACAGCGCAATGACAAGCGCGACATGCCTGACCGGCATACGCCGCACGAGCACCAGAACAATCCGGAACGCAAACCGAACCCGTCGGGCCGCTGAGGTCGTGCGCAATGTCACGCACGCGTGTTCATGCGGAAGCCGTCGGGCCGTGTCGCCTGCCGCAGCAAAGCCGGTGCTGGCACTGCCCGCCCGCCATGCCAAACGATCGCCGCGATGCCGGCAGATTTAACTTCCGACATGCCTGAATGCAGGAAGATCGGCGCATGACCAGCTGTGAGATTTCTGCGTGAGCCGCCGATCCGGAAGCGCCGACCTGCCGCTGCACGGCGGTCGCGTGCCGCGCTGGCTGGCGGATCGCATGACCCGGCTCGGCGCGCTGATAACCGAGGCGATCGTGCACGAATACGGCCGCGACGAATTTCTGCGCCGGCTGGCACATCCGTTCTGGTTCCAGTCCCTTGGCGCGGTGATGGGTATGGACTGGCACTCCTCGGGCATCACCACCAGCGTCATTGGCGCGTTGAAGCGCGGGCTCGAACCAATTTCCGGCGAACTCGGCATCCATGTCTGCGGCGGCCGCGGCCGGTATTCGCGCGCCACGCCGGGCGAGTTGCTGGCGATCGGCGAGCGTGTGGGTCTTGACGGCGCCGCGCTTGCCACCGCCAGTCGCCTGGTGGCCAAGGTGGACAGCGCGGCGGTGCAGGATGGTTTCGATTTGTATCTGCACGGCTTCATCGTCAGCGACGAAGGACACTGGGTGGTGGTACAGCAAGGCATGAACGGCGAGCGCAAACAGGCGCGCCGTTATCACTGGCTGTCCGCAGGGCTGACCAGTTTCGTCGACGATCCACATGCGGCGGTGGAAGGGCCCGGACAGGGGCGCATCATCAACCTGGCCGACCACCGTGCGCAGGCATCGCGCGCGGCGCAGGTGGCGTTGCTCCGGGACTTGGGTCCCACTGGCGTGGTGCGGGAACTGGGCCATCTCGACGGTGGCCTGCTCGCCGGTCACACGCGCAGGCCCGGGGGCGGTGCCACGTCGCCTGCGCCGGCGGGCATCGACGCCACGCCGGAGCAAATGGAACTGCTGCCACATCTGCACATGCCTGCCCACCACGACGTGCGCAGCAGCGACGTGATCGCGCGCCGGCTGCACGGCAGCCTCGCGGCCGCGGCGGAAAACGGTCCACGTGATTTCACGCAACTGCTGCAGGTGCCCGGCGTCGGCGCGCGCACCGTGCGTGCGCTGGCCATGGTCGCCGAGGTTCTGCATGGCACGCCGTGCCGGTTCACCGACCCGGCGCGGTTTTCGCTCGCGCATGGCGGCAAGGATCGCCATCCGTTCCCGGTGCCGATCAATGTCTACGACCACACCATTCAGGTGCTCAAATCCGCAGTAAGCAACGCGCGCCTTGGCCACGAAGAGGAGCTTGCGGCGCTGCGGCGCCTGGATGCCCAGGCCCGGCGGCTGGAGCGTTACGCCGGCGGACCGGCCCTGGAGCAATACCTCGCCGATGAACGGTCCCAGTCGCACAGTTATGGCGGCCGCAGCGTGTTCGGTTGGGAACCGCCCGCGCACGACGAGAGTCGACGCCCGCCCACTCCGGTGCCTCATCCTTGTGAGCGGCAACGCTGAACCGGCGCGATCCTGCCACGCCGCCGGTTCAATCTCGCTGGCTATCTCGAGGTGCGTACCGCCCGGGCTTGCTGATGACGCGCGAAATGTCGCGTCAGTAGCCATCCTCCGTGCCTGGAATCTTGCCGCAACCTAAGGTGCAATTCGAGCCGCAAATGGCGGTGCAGTCACGCACGCGATGTCATCGGGCGGTTGGAACACCGGGATCGGCTACGTCTTCCACGCGCAACGGTTTGCCGCCGCGGCAGGTCAGTGCGCATGGGTATGCTCTCCCGTGGCGCGCGCATGGACGGGCGGCCGCGCCTGATTCGGCCGCGGTGATGCGCCGCCGGCCGGCGTACCGCCGGTCATTGGCGCAAACTCAACCGAGTTCTTTTACCAGCTGCGCCTTGCGCTGCTCCAGCTGCTTGCCAAGCTCGTTGAGCTCGTCCTTGGACAGCAGCTTTTTAGCCTCCTTGAACATCTGCTCCTCCTCTTCCTTGACGTGATGCTCGATCAGCTCCTTGAGCACCTTGGCGCGACCGGAAAACTGATCGCTGTCGGGCGCAGTGTTGAGCAAATCCGGCAATACCAGATCGCCGGCAGCGCGGTGTTCCTCCAGCGCCTCGTGATACATTTTCGCCTCCTCCTTCTCGCCCGCCTGCTTGAATGCCGGATAGAAGATCTCCTCTTCGATCGTGGTGTGGGCCTTGAGCTTTACGCGAATCTGCGCCAGCAACTCGGAGCGCTTCTTGACCGCGCGCGTGCTGGTCTGCGCGAGCTCAGCCAGCAGTTCCTTGACTTTCTGGTGGTCGGTTTTCAGCAGCTGGATGGCATCCATGAAACGCTCCGGTGGTTGGCAGGGGGAGCGGTGAGCTTTCCATTTCGCGAGTGAACCCAGCGTGCGCGGCAGGCGACGAGTTGTTGACGTGCCCGCGACTATTCCGCTGTGCGGCCACGCGCACGCCGGTTCCGCTCACGCCGGATTCCCGCGTGCCGCACAGCATGCCCAATCCATCACCGGTGATGAACCTCATGAACGACGAGCTGCCGTCGACCGACAAGCCCCCATGGCAAACGCGTCGCATGACAGGTATCTCCGCCGCGCTGCAAATCCGAATGGGCAGCAGCGCGCAATGCCCTGCGCGAAGCGATGTCATCAGCTCCCGGAGCACTTGATCACGGTGATCTTGCCGTTCGGTTCGAGGCGCGCTTCCGCGACTTCGCTCACCGTGCGCAGGCCATGGGCGCGCAGCGCGCGCGCGAAGGCCTCCTGCGGAATGTCGTGCTGGCGCAACGCCCCGGGTGTCTGCAAGCCATCGCGGGCAAGCAATGACGGCACGCCTTCCAGCAGGCGATTGAACCGTGCAGAACGCGCGGCGGCGATGGCCAGCAACTTGTCGAGGCCGAAAATGGTGATAACGGCGATGAACGGGCCGATGGCGGAATGGTCGTCACCGAGAATCGCGGTGCGCATGAGGCTGCCGACGAAAATCAGCATCAGGATGTCAAATGGCGACATCTCGCCAAGGCTGTGCTTGCCGGTCAGGCGCACCAGGATCAACACGCCCACGTACGCCATCACGGCGCGCAGCACGAACAGCCACCAGGGCATGTTCATTGTCAGCATGTTCATGTCATGTCTCCATCGCGGGTACCTGCGGTCCAACCGCGCAGGTTGATTGCGCCGGGCTGGCGCGGCACGCGATGGCTGCCGAGCGAATGGGGGCTGAGAGCCGATCGCCGCGCAGCGTCATCGCCAGCAAATTGCTCATCGCACGTTGTCACTGGTGGCGACACCGAAAATGTACCGCCAGTGCCGCTGTGTCGGAAACCGCGTCCGGGTCGCGGCGCCAGCCCGGTGAAGAAGGCGTGTGCGGTCATGCGGTGATTCCTGCGACGCGCTATCGCTATCGCAGTATCGACACGGATGTGTCAGGGCGGCGTGGATGGCCAGGAGGCGGCGGTTGCGCGACATCGGTGGCAATGCAGCCGGCCGTCACGCCACCTTGGCCAAAACCCGCGCTTCCTGCGCGCACCAGCCGCAGTCATGGCTGCGACGGCAATCCCTCCGTGCCCTCAACAGGCCATGAAACTGTTCACCCAGGCCAACAGCCATGCCAAGGATGTCGACGTGCGCAACTTCGCCCAGGCCAGGATGACCGAGTAACTGCCGGCGCTGATCGCTGCGCGTGCTGGCTATGTGCCGCTCGTTGCCAGCGCCAGCAGCCGGTCCAGTTCGGCCTCGACAAACCCGGCCGCGCGCCGCGCCGGCAGGTTGAACGGGCCACGCAGGCTGACGCCCATGTAGTCCTGCAGCAACGCAAAGAACGTGTCGACGGGGTCGAGCCCGTCGCGCGCGCAGCAATGGCGATACCAGCGTGTGCCCGCCGCGACGTGGGCAACTTCCTCACGCAGGATCACCTGCAGAATGGCAATCGTGCGGGTGTCGCCAAGCTGGCGCAAGCGCTCGATCATGCCCGGCGTGACATCGAGCCCGCGCGCTTCCAGCACGCGTGGCACCAGTGCCATGCGTGCGGTATCGCTGTTGGCGGTTTTTTCCGCCATCTGCCACAGGCCGTCGTGCGCGGCGAAATCACCATAGGCATGACCCAGCTCCTCCAGCCGGCCGGCCAGCATGGCGAAATGCCGCGCCTCGTCGTTTGCACAGCTGGCCCAGTCGCGATAGTAGGCAGCGGGCTTGCCGCGGAAGCGATACACCGCGTCCCACGCCAGATTGATGGCGTTGAACTCGATATGCGCGATGGCGTGCACCAGCGCGGCGCGCCCTTCGTCGCTGCCCAACCCGCGCTGTGGCACTTGCCGCGCGTTGACCAGCACCGGCCTGGCCGGGCGACCGGGTGCGCTGATTGGTTGTGGTGGTGGCGCCGCGGAGTCCCCGTGCAGGTTGCCCGCCAGCAAAGCCTCCCAGGTTGCGCGAGTGAGGCGCAGCTTTTCTGCCGGATCAGTGGCGTCGAGGCACTGCTTTGCGGCGGCGTGCAAATCAGTCACGACATGTTCCGTGCGCCCGCGGCGCGCAACTCGACACACCTGTGATGACAAGTCCCGCTGCACCAGCTCACGCGCTGCGGCGCGCGGTCTTGGCAGCGTCCGAACGCAGCATCTGGATCTGTTCGAGATAATGCGGGTCCAGGCCAGTAACGTACTCACCCGAGAAGCACGAGGCGTCGAACGCAGTGAGTTCCTCGTTGCCTTCCTGCACGGCGCGAATCAAGTCGGGCAGATCCTGGTAGATCAACCAGTCCGCACCCAGTACCGTCTCCACCTCTTTTTCGGTGCGCCCGGCGGCAACCAGCTCGGTAGTGGATGGCATGTCGATCCCGTATACATTCGGGTAGCGCACCGGCGGCGCAGCAGAGGCAAAATAGACATTCCTGGCGCCGGCGTCGCGCGCCATCTGGATGATCTGCCTGGACGTGGTGCCGCGGACGATGGAGTCGTCCACCAACAACACATTCTTGTTGCGAAATTCCAGACCGATCGCATTGAGCTTGCGCCGCACGGATTTCACCCGCTCACCTTGCCCCGGCATGATGAAGGTGCGGCCGATGTAACGGTTCTTGACGAAGCCTTCGCGAAACGGCACACCAAGCACCCCGGCCAACGCACTGGCTGCGGTGCGCGCCGTGTCCGGAATGGGAATGACCGCATCGATGCCGTGGTCGGGGCGCTCACGCAGGATTTTCTCCGCGAGTTTTTCGCCCATGCGCAGCCGGGCCTTGTAGACCGAGACGTCCTCGATCATTGAGTCGGGCCGGGCCAGATAGACGTACTCGAAAATGCACGGCGTATGCGCCACGCGCTCGGCGCAGTGACGCGCATACAACTGCGCGTCGTCGGTGATGATCACGGCTTCGCCCGGCGCCACATCGCGAATGCGCGTGAAGCCGAGGATATCCAGCGCCACCGACTCGGACGCCACCGCGTATTCACGCGTGTCACCGACCAGCCGCTCACCAAGAACCAGCGGGCGGATGCCATGCGGATCGCGAAACGCGACCAGTCCGTAGCCGAGAATCAGTGCGATGCACGCATAGCCGCCGAGTGCACGTCGGTGCAAGCCTGCCACCGCCTTGAAGATGTGATCCGGGGTCAGCGCCATCCGCTCCTGAATCTGCAGCTCGTGCGCCAGCACATTCAGCAGTACTTCGGAATCGGACTCGGTATTGATGTGGCGACGGTCATCCTGGAACATCTCGCGTCGCAGCGCACCGGTGTTGACCAGGTTGCCATTGTGCGCAAACGCAATGCCGTACGGCGAGTTCACGTAAAACGGCTGCGCTTCGGACGGGCCGGACGTACCTGCCGTCGGGTAGCGGCAATGGCCGATACCGATATGCCCGCGCAACGCGCTGATGGAATCCTGGTGGAACACGTCACGCACCAGGCCGTTGTCCTTGTGCAGGCGCAAACGCGCGCCATCGACGGTGGCGATACCGGCCGCGTCCTGGCCACGATGCTGCAGCACGGTCAGCCCGTCATACAACGCCGGTGCCACGTCCGTGGTGCCGACAATGCCAATGATTCCACACATGGTGCGTTGCCTGTTTCAGAAATTCGGTAGTCGATGGAGACGCGGTGTAGTGTCAACGAAACTGCATGTAGCCAGTGGTTCACCTGTACCCGGCACGGGCGGAAGCGTTGCCTGCCGGCGCTACCGGTGCGCCGGATGCGGATGCCGCCGGCACCGGCGGCGTGGCGCCCGACGGCGGGTACCGGGTCGGCACATGCATGTCCGGCAAATGCTCCAGCACGCGCTGTGGATTCAAATACCGGCCCACATCGGCAGGCACCCGCTGACCGATCCATGCGGCCGCCTGCTGAAAGTGCGGCAACAACACTGAGTGCTGCCACCACGGATCACGCGTAAACGCGGTGAAGCCGAGCAGGAACACCAGCAGCGTCACCAGCAGCACACCACGCGCAAAGCCAAACAACATCCCGAGCAGTCGATCGGTACCGGACAAACCAGTGCCCTCGATCAGCCGGCTGATCACAAAGCGCAGCAAGGCACCAACAATCAAGACTGCCACGAAGCACAGCGCATACGCCACGATGATGCGCGCCGAGGGCAACTCGATCACGTGCTCGAATCGCGCCGCCACCGTCGGCCCGAGCCACCAGGCCACCCAGAACGCGGCGACCCATATCACCAGTGCCAGCACCTCGGACACCAGCCCGCGCCACAAGCCGACCATGACGGACAAGCCAAGCACGCCGATGATGATGTAATCAGTCCAATTCACGCACCCGTCCTGCGCACAACGTCCAGCACGGCTTATGGCACCTGACGCACGACACCATCGATACCCAGTTTCACCTTGATCTGATCATGCACGCGCTGCGCATCCGCACGCTGCGTCTGCGGACCGGCGCGCACCTGCCACAGTTGCCGGCCGCCAGACTGTACCGGGTTGACGTAACCGTCAAACCCGTTGGCGCGCAGTTTGTCACGCAAGGCATTGGCATCGGCCTGACTGCCTAACGCCGCCAACTGGACGGCCCAACCGCCCGCCCGGCTTGCCACCGGGGCGGACGCGGTTGCCTTCGCCGCGCGCGTGGCCGGGGCCGCTGCGGTTGCGTGACCTGCATCCTGTTCCACCCGTGGCTGCACGCCAGGCACGGTCTGGGCAATTTTCAACCGTGCGGCTTCGGCGGCGGTACGGGTTGCAAACGGGCCGGCAACCACCTGGGTGAGCTGCTTGCCCGCCTGATTGAGCTGACGGCTGCTGGCAGCGTAGCCAAGCGCCTGCACCCGACGTTGCAATGCCGTGGCGTTGGCAGCGCTGGCATAGGCGCTGAGGTTGAGCGTGTAACTGCCGAGGTCGGCCGGCGCCGGTGCCGGCGCTGCCGTGGGCGTAGCAGCCGCGACAGTCGGTGTCGCCGGTGCCGCCTTGGGCGCAGTCTTCGCTACTTCGGGCGCCGCGCTGGCCAACACTGGCGACTTGTTGGTAGCCGTCGGCGTGGGCGCGGCAGTACCTTGCATGGGAATCACTGGCTGGGTCGGCGATGCCCCGGAACCCATGGTTACCGTGGTCGGCACGGGCGGCTTGCCGGCCAGCGGATCGGTCTCCACGTCACGCGGCCGGCGTGAGCCAATGTCCACCGTCGCCAACTGGTCACTGGACGCACCCGGCGCAACGGGCTGAGGCGGTTGCGCCGCAGTCGACGCGGGGGCGCTGATCGCGCCGTCGGGATTCAAGCTCATGGTCCTGGTTTGCAACTCGCGATCCGGCGCCTGCGGAATCGCCAGGTTCACGGTCTGGTCGCCCGGTGCCGGTGGCTTGCCGGAAAAGAACATCGGCACAAACAGCACCGCCAGGGCAATGAGGACGGCAGCTCCCAACAGGCGTGTTTTCAAGTCGTGGCTCCAGGGCGGCAAACGCTGTGTGTAACTGGGTAATTATACCTGCGCAGGAGGACTGGCACCGGGCGCACGCCAACGCCACCATCTGCCGTTCATCGGGCCGGACCCGGCGTGCACGGAATGGACCGTACCGAAACCAGTCGACCCGGCGGGGCGAGCCTCGCCGCAACGCGGCGGGACGGACCGGAATCCGGTGGGTCGCCACGCCTCGGCCGCCGGCACCGTGCCCCGTGCCGGAACACCAGACTCCTAGGGCTTCGCCGGGCTGGCATTCACTACGGCGCGGGCGACGTAAAACGAGCCGAACGCCAGAATGCACTCGCCCGGCTGTGCCATCGCCCGCGCGGCGGCCAATGCACTCGCCATATCCGCATGGGCATCAAACGACGCCTGCGGCAGCGTCTGCTGCAGCACCCCGGCCAACGCCGCAATGGCCATGCCGCGCGGCGTCTCGCGCTCCAGTCCGCCCAGGTGCCAATGCGCAACGCGAGCCCCAAGCGCGGCCATGACCCCGGCCACATCCTTGTCGGCCATGGCGCCGTAGACCGCATGGACGCGCCTTGGCGGCTGCGCGTCCAGCCATTGCGCCAGTGCCCTTGCCGCTTGCGGGTTGTGCCCAACGTCCACGATCAGTGCTGGATCGCCGCCCAGCACTTGCAGCCGCGCCGCTACCCGCACGTTCCGCAGGCCGCGCACGACTGCCGCAAACAATGCTGCCGGGGTGAGCCAGTGGCCATCCGCACACAACGCGTGCAACGCCGCGATCGCTGCCGCCGCGTTCTCCCACTGCACCGGCGCCGCCAGCGCCGGATCGGGCACGGCCATCGCGCTGCCATCGCGATGCGTCCACGCCCAACCGACGGCATGGCGTTGCAGCTGAAAGTCGACGCCGGCGCGCTGCACCCTCGCGCCAATGGCATGCAGCGTATCCAGCAGTCCATCCGGCGGATCCAGTTGCCCCACGATCGCCGGTCGGCCTGCACGCGCAATGCCGGCCTTCTCTCGCCCGATGCTGTCGCGGTCCGGGCCGAGCCATTCCATGTGGTCCAGGTCGACAGTGGTGATCAAGGCGAGATCGGCATCCACGATGTTGACCGCGTCCAGGCGCCCGCCCAACCCTACCTCCAGCACGGCGACATCCAGCGCCCCGGCACCATCGCCCGCACGGGCAAACACCTCCAGAGCAGCCAGCGTGCCAAACTCGAAATACGTCAGCGGGATGTCACCACGGGCCGCTTCGATGCGCTCGAAGGCGGCGATCAACGCCGCATCTTCCACCTCCACCCCGTCCACGCGCACGCGCTCGTTGTAGCGCAGCAGATGTGGCGAAGTGAAACCGCCCACATGCAAGCCCGCGGCCAGCAACATCGCTTCCAGCATGGCCACGGTCGAGCCCTTGCCATTCGTGCCGCCGACCGTGATGACCCGCCGCGCCGGCGCTGCCGCACCCATGCGCTGCCACACCTGCCGCACGCGATCGAGCCCCAGCTCAATGCTGTGGACGTTGACGCGTTCCTGATAAATCAGCCATTCGGCGAGGGTGCGGGACATGGATCGGCTTCTTGTAGGCAAGGCAGACAAGCGCCCATTGTCGCCGAGTTGCCGGCTGCCAAGCACACCTTGTGCATTTCCCGGCAACGCACGTCGTCACAGCGCCGTGCGGCGCAAGCGCAAGGCGTTGCTGACGACAGAGACCGAACTCAAACTCATCGCCAGCGCGGCGATCATCGGCGACAGCGTGATGCCGAACCACGGGTACAGCACGCCGGCTGCCAGCGGCACGCCAACTGCGTTGTAAATGAAGGCAAAGAACAGGTTCTGGTGGATGTTGTGCACGGTCGCCTGCGACAACCGGCGCGCCCGCACGATGGCGCCCAGCTCGCCCCTGACCAGGGTTACCGAGGCGCTTTCCATCGCTACGTCGGTACCACTGCCCATGGCGATGCCGATGTCGGACGCGGCCAGCGCGGGTGCATCGTTGATGCCGTCGCCGGCCATCGCCACGCGACGACCTTCGGCGCGCAATGCGTTCACCGCCGCGGCCTTGTCGGCCGGCGAGACGTCCGCATGCACTTCGTCGATGCCGAGCGTGCGCGCCACCGCCTGTGCGGTGGTGGCATTGTCGCCGGTCAGCATCACGATGCGCAGGCCGGCCGCGTGCAGGTCGGCAATCGCCTGTGGCGTATCCGGCTTGATCCGGTCGGCCACCGCCAGCAAGGCGGCAAGCGCGCCGTCGACAGCCAGGAACATCACCGTGGCGCCGTGTCCGCGCAACTGTTCGGCGCGAGTATTGGCGTCGTCGCCGAGCGCGACGCGCATCTCGGCCAGCAGTTTTGCGTTGCCCAGTGCCACCTCGCTGTCACCCACTTTCGCGCTGACCCCGCGGCCAGTCAGCGAGCGGAAGTCCGTTGCCGTCAGTGTCGCTGCGCGCTCGGCGTCGGCGGCAGTGACGATCGCCCGCGCCAGCGGATGCTCGCTCGGCCGCTCCAGCGCGGCAGCCAGCGCCAGCAGGCGTTCGCGCGGCTGGTCGCCCAGAATCACCAACTCGGTCAGTGCCGGCTTGCCTGCGGTCAGCGTGCCGGTCTTGTCCACTACCAGCGTGTCGATATCGCGCATGGTTTCAATCGCGCTGGCGTCCTTGAACAACACGCCATGCTGCGCGCCGCGACCGCTGGCGACCATGATCGAGATCGGCGTGGCCAGGCCCAACGCGCATGGACAAGCGATGATCAGCACCGACACCGCGGCGATCAGCGCATGGGTAAGCCGCGGCTCTGGCCCAACGATCGCCCACACTGCGAATGCCAGCAGCGCGAACACGACCACGGCGGGTACGAACCACGCCGCGACCCGATCGGCCACGCGCTGCAGCGGCGCGCGGCTGCGCTGCGCTTGCGCCACCAGCGCCACGATCTGCGCCAGCATGGTCTCGCCGCCGACCTTCTGGGCGCGCATGGTCAGCGCGCCGTCCTGGTTCACCGTGCCGCCGGTCAGTGGATCACCCGCGGCCTTGGCCACCGGCATTGGCTCGCCGGTAAGCATCGACTCGTCGACGTGGCTTTCGCCCGCGACCACCACCCCGTCGACCGGCACTTTCTCGCCGGGACGCACACGCAGCACATTGCCTGCATGCACCTGATCCAGCGGCACGTCGCTCTCGCTGCCGTCAGTGGCGATCCGCCGCGCGGTTTTTGGCGCCAGGCCCAGCAGTGCCTTCAGCGCCGCACCGGTACGCCGGCGTGCGCGCAGCTCCAGGAAATCGCCCAGGGTGACCAGGGTGACGATGACCGCGGCCGATTCGAAATACACCGCGACGCGGTCATGCATGTCACGGAAGCCGGCCGGAAAAATCCCCGGCAACAGGAACGCCACCGCGCTGTACAGCCAGGCCACGCCCGTGCCCAACGCGATCAGCGTGTACATGTTCGGCCGCCATGGACGCAGCGAGCGCCAGCCGCGCGCAAAGAACGGTGCGCCGCCCCACAGCACCACCAGGCTGGCCAGCACGGCCTCGGCCCAACCGGCCACACCAGCCCACGGCACGGGTAGATGCCAGCCGAATAGGTGTGGTCCCATCGCCAACAAAAACACCGGCAGCGTCAGCGCCACCAGCCACCAGAAGCGCCGCGTCATCGCCGCCAGTTCGCCACCGTCATCCTCGTCCAGCGTCGGCAGCATCGGCTCCAGTGCCATGCCGCAGATCGGGCAATGGCCTGGACCGACCTGCTGGATCTGCGGATGCATGGGGCAGGTGTAGACCGTGCCGGACGGCGCCGGTGGAGCCGCCGCCGGACGATCCTGCAGATACGCCGGCGGCTCGGCCACGAACTTCTCGCGGCAACGTGCGGAACAGAAGTGATACATCTGGCCGGCATGCTCGGCGTGGTATTTCGCCGTCTGCGGATCCACCGTCATGCCGCATACCGGGTCCTTCACCGCCTGCGCCTGCGCGTGATGGGTATGCTCGTGATGAGCTTGTTGGTGTGCCGCCGGCTGGTCACCACAGCAGCCTTCCGCCTCGGGCTGCTGTCCGGCAACCGGAAAAGTCGCCAGCGCTGCATCGAATTTTGCCTGGCAACGCGCGCTGCAGAAATAAACCGGCTGCCCGGCGTGCGTGCTGACGTGCTTCGCCGTCGCCGGATCCACCGTCATCCCGCACACTGGATCAAGCGTCGCGCCGGCTGCCAGCTTGTCGCTGCTCGCGCAACAGGAATCCCCCGCACTCATGATTTCATTTCCCCATGGTTCAATGCACGCAGGATGGGACACGCCTCCGGCTTGCCATGTCCCGGGCAAGCGGCGACCAGCTGTGCCAGCCCGTCGCGCAACCGCTGCAGTTCGGCAATGCGCTGCTCGATCGCCGCCAGGCGTTGCTGCGCACGCTGCTTCACCGCCTTCACCCCGTGCTGGCGATCGGCCGACAACGCCAGCAACTCGCGGATCTCCTCCAGCGTGAAGCCGAGATCCTTCGCCCGGCGGATGAAGCGCAACTGGACCAGCGTGCCTTCGGCATAGCTGCGATAACCTGACGCGCGTCGCACCGGCGCAGGCAGCAGCCCTTCGCGCTCGTAATAGCGAATCGTGTCAATCGTGACGCCGACGCGCTTGGCGACGGTACCGATGCTGAGCGGTGTCGTTGGCCTGTCCATGCCACGCAGTCTAGACCATGGATCAAGGTCCAGAGTCAAGCGCGGCGCAGCCACATCCGGCCGGCGTCGTCAGGCGCGACCGCTGGATCCGGCCTCAGGCCGACTCGGGCAGCGGCTCGCCGGCTTTCCGTGCACGCAGCAGATCCGTTGCCTGCGCCGTGTGGAAATGCCGCTTGAACGGGACGTCGTCGGTCGCGGGTTCTTCCAGTGCACGCGCGTAACGATGA
>DATCWU010000034.1:0-4402 GCA_036566165.1 Rhodanobacter sp.
TACAGCGCGATGTTGGACTGGTAGTCATAAAGCAGGTCGAGCATGATCGGGCCACGACCCGGTTGATCCATCCAGTGCTGGTCGAGCGTCCACGTGTCCGGATCGACCAGCTCGATGTTGCGCACGCCGTCAACGTGCTGACTGCGCGTGGTGTCGAGGCTGAGCACTGCCTTGACCTGCTCGTTGAAGGCGTGCCGGTCGGGTCCGGGTTTGACCACTGGCTGCATGTTCGGACCAAGCCCCGCCACGTAGGCATTGCCGTTCTGGGCGATGACGCCACGGATGCGCTCGGGGTGATGGGTGGCAAGGCGAAATCCCACGGGTGCGCCGAAGTCGAAGACGTAGACGAAAAAGCTGGTCACGCCGATGGCGTCGAGGAAGGCCTCCGTGACCTGCGCAAGGTGGTCAAACGTGTACGCGAAACTGCCACCGTCATGAGTCGACGCGGGTGCGCTGCTGTGGCCGAAGCCAGGATAGTCCGGGGCCACGACGTGCACGCGATCCGCAAGACGGCTCATCAATGGTGCGTATTGGTGGGACGCGGAGGGGAATCCGTGCAACAGCACGAGCGTTGGTGCGTCGGCGGGGCCAGCCTCGCGGTAAAAAATGTCCAGGCCATCGACCGTCACGGTCCGGTGGCGAAGTGCTGCGGCCCCGGTGTCGACTGTTGTGGATTCGGATTTTGTCATGGTGAACTCCTTGTTCAATCGCGTCCGGTTCGGCGTGCCGTTCATTGTCTTCGCCATTGACTAATGCGTCAACCCATTACAATGGTACGCACCAAGTGCGCGCCTCGGTTCGATCGAGCGGCATTCTGTGCTGCCGCGCTGGTGGCGAATCGGATACAAGAGATGAGGTGGATACGATGCATGACATGTGTGTGTTGATCGACGTGCAAACGCTGGCGGCCCTGCCGCTGGACTCCGTCTTGATCGTCGACTGCCGGTCCGCGCTGTCCGACCCTGACCAGGGCGAGCGCGATTTTCTGCAGGCCCACGTTCCCGGTGCGGTGTATGCCAGCCTCGACCGCGACCTTTCCGATCTGTCCAGACCGGGCTTGGGCCGGCACCCGCTGCCTGTTGTAGCCGCGTTCGGGCGCACCCTCTCGCGCTGGGGCTGGCATCCGGGCCAGCGGGTGGTCGCCTACGACGCGGCTGGTGGCGCAATGGCAGCGGCGCGATTGTGGTGGATGCTGACAAGTGTCGGCATCGCGGCGAGCGTGCTGGACGCCGGCTGGCAGGCATGGCAGGCGGCACGGCTGCCAGTGGAGCGGGGTGTGGCTGCCAGGCGTGCGGCGACGCACGTCACGTTGCATTTCGATGCCAGCCGCATGGTGCATTACCAGGAACTCGAAAAGCTGCGTCAGCAGTCGGCGAACCTGATCCTGGATGCGCGTGGGGCGCCGCGCTTCCGCGGTGATTCCGAACCCATTGACCGCGTCGCCGGGCATGTGCCGGGTGCGCGCAATCGCCCGTTCGCGCAGAATCTCGCCGCCGATGGCCACTTCAAGGCACCGGCAACCTTGCGCGAAGAATTCAACGCCGTGCTGGCCGGGCGGGCACCGGGCGGGGTGGTGCACATGTGTGGCTCCGGGGTGTATGCCTGCCACAACCAGTTGGCGATGGAGTTGGCCGGACTGCATGGCTCGCGGGTGTTTGTGCCGTCGTGGAGTGGCTGGTCGAGTGACCCGTCACGGCCGGTCGCGATCGGCGACGCGCAACCCCTGGTGTGAACTACACCCGGCTCGTGACACCCACGTCAACGCAGTTGCAGCACCGTGCATTGCCGTCGCGCATTCGGCGTTGCCTGCGGTGGATCGACTCGACCGCAAGCATTGAACCGTAGGCAGAGCGGGCGGCAGGCAATGTTTTGACGATCGTGCGCAACGCGTTTTGCGCGAGTGGCAGGCTGTTTCACCATGGTGGTACGCGCCGAATGTTCCGCCTGCCACCCGTATCGATGCAGCAATGTAAAATCGCCTTTTGCCATATCGCCGGGCAGGCAGGGGGCAGCTTGGATACCGCACTACTCGTCATCGACATGCAGCGTGGGCTGCTTGACGAAGGGCCGTGGAATGGTGCTGCCGTACTTGCACGCATCCAGCAGCTTGTCACCCGGGCCAGGGCCAGTGGCGCGGCTGTCGTGTTCATGCAGGATCGGCGGGTGGAGCTTGATCCGGACCTGGACAGCAGCCTGGTGCCGGCACCAGCCGATGGCGTGCTCGGCAAGGATTTCTGCGACTCGTTTCTCGACACGTCGCTGGAGGCCTGGCTCAAGGAGCGGGCAATACGACGCTTGATCGTCGTTGGCCTGCAAAGTGATTATTGCGTGGATACGTCCTGCCGCCGTGCCGCCTCGCTTGGCTATGCGGTGGAACTGGTCAAGGACGCACACTCCACCTTCGATAACGGCTCGCTGACCGCGGAACAGATCGTCAATCACCACAATCAGATACTGCGCAGCTTTCGCGCCGGCAGTGGGTCAGTCTGTACCGTCGAGAGTGCTGACGTCCGCTTTGCCTAGGCGCATGGACGGTTTCCACCACCAGCGCTTGTTGGCCCGGACCTACCTTGGCGTACCCGTATCACGATGCCGCATCACTGATCTCCAGAATTGCATATGCGCGAACCGGGAAAGTGCCCATGGCGACAATCTTTGGTGCGGCGGCCGAGAAGGCAAAGCCATCGATCGGTAGGGTCGAGAGGTTGGTCAGGTGCTCGACGATGGGCATGCCTGCGGCGAGGAGGATGGAGTGCACCGGTCGCGTGAGGTCTGCCGTATCGTCGATATTCGGTGAATCGATCCCGACCAGGATGACACCGCGATCCCGTAGATACGCGGCCGCAGCTTCTGTCAGAAAGGGATGGCCCTCGAAATAGCTGTCCGTGCGCCAATGGCGATCCCAACCAGTGTTGATCAGTACGGCACGACCCGAAACGTCGGTCGCTGCAAAGTTCGTCCAGTCGATTGCGCGACCCGTGATGCCGGTTGCGCGGACAACCACCCCTGGGATATTGACCATAGCCGGTAGTGGGGTGGTGGCTAGATCCGTTCCATACGGGTAGCGGTGGTATGGCGTGTCAAGGTACGTGCCCGTGTTGGCGACCATGTTGATGCGACCGGTTTGAAACTCCGTGCCCGCCGCGTAGCTCGTCCGTGACTGCAGGTGGGAGATATGGTCGCAGATGATTGGTGCCGGGAGGCCCTTGCAGGTAATCAGGCCATTTTCGATGGTGTGGCTCAAGTCGACTACACGCCCGCCTGTATCACCGGAGCTGGCGACTGCAGCTGTGGGTCTGCGCTTGTGCTGCTCTTCAACGATCCGCTTGTTCAGGATATCTACCTTGCCGACCATGAGCAGGCGCAGATCCTGGATGATGTAAGCGGCCAAGTCTCTATCCGAAATCGCGTCGTCGACGATGTCAAGCCGAAACCCCTGGCCTTGCAGCCCGCCACCGTTTGAAAACTGGACTGCAAAATCGAAGACCACTCGCTTGTCTGTCATGGAAGTTCCTGTCACGAAGTTTTGCTCGGTAGTGGCACAAGCTCACAGTCTGTGTGCCTCATGACCCCAAAGTTTGTGCCGTAGCCGACCAGGTCGTATCGACTTGGTGTTGGGTAAACGCTGTAGTTTGCGGGCTTGAGACAGAACAACAGCTTGTCTCGTTCGTCATGGGCACATTTCCCCAGCGCAAACCGCATTGTGCGTGCCGACCGTACGTGGGTGCCGGCAGGAGAGCTGCCGCGCATGGTGTAATCCATCCGCGCGGTCTGCGCCGGAATGGCGTCGATCGGTTCGCCCGGGTACCAGTGTCGGCATCGCTTGCCTCCCTGCACAGGAGTCAAGGTGGACGAATTCGCGTGGCACAGACTATGGTGTCCACCTTGCGGCGCGGGTGGGCAGCGTTGCGGGGCGACGCGTGTGATGGTTTGGGAACGGTGGCGCTGCTCAAGTTTTGACGTGCATTGCCGATACTCCATACGTACCTGGACCTTCGCGTGGCCTATCAGAAGCCCAGACCGGGAGCAGCGACGCGGACGTGAGCAAGAGCAGGAGCAAGGTCAACGGCAAGATCCTGATTGCTTCCGACCAGAAGGGGGAAGCGGAAGCCCTGCACGCCCAGCTGGCGAGCGATTTCCCCCAAGTCTCGACTTCCTTTGATCCCGAACAGTACGTGGCCGAGTTCGAGCGCACCAAGCCCGATGTGCTGTTGCTGGTCTTCAACAAGATAGAGAACGCCCAGAGTTACTACCTCGGTTTGTATCGTTTTGGAACCATCGCCCAGCGGCATAGCCACCGGACCATTGTTTTCTGTACCAAGGATCAGGTGAAAACGGCCTTCGAACTTTGCCGCAAGCAGTACTTTGACGATTATGTGTTGTTCTGGCCGACCCCCTACGA
>DATCWU010000060.1:0-21209 GCA_036566165.1 Rhodanobacter sp.
CAATGACATGAAGGATCAGCTGGAGCAGATGGGCAACATGGGTGGCCTGGCCGGTTTGCTGGACAAGTTGCCCGGCGTTGCCAGTTTGCCGGACAGCGTCAAGTCCAAGGTCAATGACGGGGAAATGGGACGCATGATCGCAATCATCAGCTCGATGACGAAGAAAGAGCGGCGGCATCCGGATTTGTTGAATGGTTCGCGGCGTGCACGCGTGGCGCGCGGCTCGGGCACGCAACCAGCCGATGTCAATCGGGTGCTGAAGCAATACATGCAGATGGAAAAGATGATGTCCAAGCTGTCGCGTGGCGGTACCAAGGGGCTGATGCGGCAGATGCGCGGCGCGATGAAAGGTATGGGCGGCCTGGGCGGCCTGCCGCCGCGCTGACCGGGCGCCGGCTTTCGGGCCTGCGCCCTCGTCTGGCGTCGAACAACCGCCTTGGCTGCACCGTGACCCTGGCTTTTATCCCGCCGACCAGACTCCTGTGTGCGGCGGCGTCAACGACGCGTGGGGCTCCTGCGTCAATGGCTACCTGTATCGGGAAGTTGATGCGTTGGTGCGCAGCAGCGGTCGCGTGATCGCCCGGCAGCAATTACTCATCTCGATATTGGCCACCACGCCACCTTGATTGGGGGGCATGCGTGGAATGTCGGCTGTCTTGGAGTAGCTTCCATCACACGCCCGAAACCCGGGGAAACCCACGACCATGCACGAGAAACCGATGCCTTCCGCCGGGCCACTGCCGGGCAATCTTCGGGACCTGCTGCCGCAGTTGGAGACGCTGTACACCGACATTCACGCGCACCCGGAACTTTCCATGCAGGAAACCCGCACCGCAGCACTGGCGGCCGAACACTTGCGCGCAGCCGGCTACGAAGTGACCACCGGGATCGGCCAGACCGGGGTGGTCGGCCTGCTGCGCAACGGCGACGGGCCCATCGTGATGCTGCGCGCCGACATGGATGCGCTGCCGGTCGAGGAAGCGACCGGCGCGCCGTATGCAAGCAAGGTCACGGCGACCGACCATGAGGGCAACACCGTGGCGGTCATGCACGCGTGCGGCCACGACCTGCACGTCACCTGGCTGGTCGGTGCCGCAACGCTGCTGGCGCAGGCCCGTGACAGCTGGCGGGGCACGCTGATGGCGGTATTCCAACCGGCGGAAGAGACCGCCGAAGGCGCCCAGGCGATGATCGACGACGGGTTGTTCAAGCGCTTCCCCAAACCCGATGTCGTGCTCGGCCAGCATGTCATGGTCGGCCCGGCGGGTGCGATCGGCGGACGCAAGGGCGTCATCACCTCGGCGGCCGACAGCCTGCAGATCCGCCTGTTCGGGCGCGGCGCGCATGGCTCGATGCCGCAGGCCAGCGTCGATCCGGTGGTGCTGGCGGCGGCGACGGTGTTGCGGTTGCAGACCATCGTCGCCCGCGAACTGGCGCCCACCGAGGCGGCGGTGCTCACGATCGGCTCGCTGCAGGCCGGTACCAAGGAAAACGTGATCCCCGACGAGGCCGTGATCAAGCTCAACGTGCGCACTTTCGACGAGGGTGTGCGCACGCGCGTGCTCGCCGCGATCACCCGCATCGTCAACGCCGAGGCGGCGGCCTCGGGCGCGCCGAAGCCACCGGAGATCACGCCGCTGGACCGCTACTCGCTGGTGACCAACGATGACGCGGCGACGACGAAGGTGGTCGAAGCCTTCCGCCAATACTTCCCGGCCGAGCGCATCCGGGAAACCGGACCGACCTCGGCCAGCGAGGATTTCGGCTCGTTCGGCGCGGAGTGGCAGGTGCCGTCGGTGTTCTGGTTTGTCGGCGGTACCGACCCGGACACCTACGCGACAGCGAAGGCCGAAAACCGGCTCAACGAGATCCCGACCAACCACAACCCGCGCTTCCTGCCGGTGCTCCATCCGACCCTGGAAGCCGGCGTGGAGACACTGATGGTGGCCGCACGGGCATGGTTGTCGCACGCAGCAGACGATTGATGCCATAGGCCCAGGAGCCTGGCGGGCTTTGGTTGGCCGGCCTGCGAATCCGCTTGGGCGGTCCATATTTCCGCCGATTCCTGGTCCATGGAACCGCTATGGGCCGGCGAAGTGTCGAAAAACTGTCCTCGCGCATAGGCCTTCTCGCCTCGAACGTTTCTACCGCCCACGCTCCTGGCCGAATTGCACGCTCAGCATCGAGATCGAACCGCCGTCCATGCCCTCGACCGGGAACGTCACCGGTTCGCCCTCCGTGCTGGCGCCGAGTACGTACAGCAGCGGCAGGTAGTGGTCGGGCGTGGGTATCGACAACTCCGCATCGCGGCCCAGCGCTTCGTAGTCCGTCAGCGCCTGGTGATCGCCGCGCAGCATCAGCGCGCGCGCCTTCGCCTCGAAGCGCAGCGCCCAGTCGAACGGTTCGGCCGGATGCCGGCCCCAGGCGTAGGCGTGCAGGTTGTGCACCACGTTCCCGCTGCCGATCAGCAGGACACCCTCGTCGCGCAGCGGGCGCAGCAGCTGGCCCAGCCCATAGTGGAACGCCGGCGGCTGCGACGCGTCGATGGAGAGCTGCACCACGGGCACGTCAGCGTCCGGAAACACGTGGCGCAGCACGGACCAGGTGCCGTGGTCCAGCCCCCACGACAGGTCCGCGCGCACCGGCAGCGGGTGCAGCAGTTCGCGCACGCGGCGCGCCAGGTCGAGATCGCCAGGCGCGGGGTATTGCACCGCAAACAGCTCGCGCGGGAAACCGCCGAAATCGTGGATCGTGCGCGGCACCGCCATCGCGGTGACCGCTGTCCCAGGCAGGTACCAGTGCGCCGATACGGACAGGATCGCACGCGGCCGCGGCAGGCGCTGGCCGAGCGCCGCCCAGCCCCGGCTCCAGTCGTTGTCGTGCAGCGCGTTCATCGGGTTGCCATGCCCGAAGAAGATCGTCGGCATGCGCGCCGCCAGGGTGTTCCGGTCAGGCATCAGGGGAGCTCCACAAACGACGGTGCGTGTCCACGTATTGCTGACATCCGTCACGTTAGTCTCGCGTGATGGTCGATGTCGCGCTACTGGATCGCGCATGGACGGCTATTCGCACCGCGCATGCCGCGTCATTCCCGGCAATCCCGCCGGTGCGGACGAAACCGGTAATCAGCTTGATACAACCACAGGGAGACAACCATGAACATCGCCTTGATCGGCGTCAGCGGCCGCGTCGGTTCGCGTCTGCTGGCCGAACTGCTTCGGCGTGGCCACCGGGTCACCGGTATCGCCCGCGACACCAGCAAGCTCGCCAGCCAGCCGCAGCTGGTGCTGAAGAACGGCGACGCGAACCAGCCGGCGCAGCTGGCGCCGTTGCTGGCCGGCCACGACGCGGTGCTCAGCGCCTTGAAGTTCGCCACGTCCGACGCTGCCGCGCTGATCACTGCAGTGAAACAGGCGGGGGTTGACCGGTTGCTGGTGGTTGGCGGTGCCGGCAGCCTGGAAGTGGCACCCGGACGGGCGCTACTGGACACCCCGGACTTTCCCGCCGCGTATCGGCACGAGGCGGAGGCCGGTCGTCGGTTCCTCGACACATTGCGCACCGAGCGCACGCTCGACTGGACCTTCCTGTCGCCCTCCGCCGAATTCGTCCCCGGCGAACGCACCGGCAAGTTTCGCCTGGGTGGCGATCAATTGCTCGCCGACGCGAACGGCCGCAGCTGGATCTCGATGGAGGACTACGCGATCGCCTTCGTCGACGAACTGGAAACCCCGAAACATTCGCGGCAGCGCTTCACCGTGGGCTACTGACCACCGCGAACGCGGTCGCGGGCGCGTCCACGAGGAAATCCCGCCGCAATAGTTTCCAGCAGCCACCACGCCACGCCACCAGATGAGGAACTTCACATGACTACTTACAAAGTCGGCTACATCGTCGGCAGCCTCGCCAAAGGCTCCATCAACCGTCTGCTGGCCAAGGCGCTGGTCGGGCTCGCACCGCCGCAGCTGGATATGACGGAAATTCCAATCAGGGACCTGTCGCTGTACAGCTACGACTACGACGCCGATTACCCGCCGGCGGCGCGCGCTTTCAAGCAGGCGATCGCCGAAGTCGACGCGGTGCTGTTCGTCACGCCCGAATACAACCGCTCGATCCCCGGCGCACTGAAGAACGCGATTGACTGGGCCAGCCGGCCGTGGGGCAAGAACTCGTTCGCACGCAAGGCTTCCGCCGTGATTGGTACCTCGCCCGGCGCGATCGGCACCGCGGTTGCCCAGCAACAATTGCGCGGTATGTTGTGCTTTTGCAACTCACCGCTGATGAACACACTGGAGGCGTACATCCACTTCACCCCGGGGCTGATTACCGAGGACGGCGCCGTCACCAATGACTCCACTGCCGAGTTCCTCACCAATTACATGCAGGAGCTGCACCTCTTCATCGAGCGTGTGCTGATCGCCCTGCCACGCGACGCCTGAGCCTGGCACGATCCGCGCCGGCGGCGCCCTGGCGCGGGGCGTAACCGGCTCGGCCGAAGAACGTGTCAGAATTGCCGCCGGGAACGAGTGAGAACTCGAAAGTCGGTGATTGCGCCTGCAGCTGGGCGGGTGTTGCCGGCGTGGAACTTGCGCGTGCGGACGGCGGGTTTGCCGCTGTGCGCGGGCGCTGGTGGCGCTTCAGCGCTTCCCTTTTCGCCAAATCCCGCTAAAATGCCACGTTTACTATGCACGTTACCGTGCAGCTGCCGTTGATCCGGCAACTCTGGAGTTCTAACTATGGTCAAGATTCGTCTTTCGCGCGGCGGCGCCAAGGGCCGCCCCTTCTATCACGTCGTCGTGACCGATCAGCGCAGCAAGCGCGATGGCCGCAACATCGAGAATATCGGCTATTACAACCCGGTTGCGGCTGGCAGTGACAAGCGCCTTGAATTGAATGTCGAGCGCGTCAATGCGTGGGTCGCCAAGGGCGCACAGTTGACCGACAAGGTTGCCGCGCTGGTCAAGGAAGCGGGCAAGTTGCAGCCGGTGGCCTGAAGTGGCAACAGCCGGTCGACGCGTCCTGGTTGGGCGTATCGTCGGTTTGTACGGTGTACAAGGCTGGCTCAAGCTTGAGTCCTGGACCGAGCCGCGGTTGCGCATCTTTGACTACCAACCGTGGCTGCTGGGTACAGCGCCAGGTGCGGTGACGCAAGTCGATGGTGTCAAGGGCCGCAGTCAGGGCAAGGGCATCGTGGCGCACCTGCCTGGTGTGGATGATCGGGAACAGGCGGCGGCACTGGTTGGGCAGGAAATTCACGTGGCCCGTGAACAATTGCCGGACACCGCCGCTGGTGAGTATTACTGGGCCGACATGGAAGGCCTTGCAGTGTTCACCACGGACGGCATCGCGCTGGGTCTGGTCAGTCACCTCTTTGCCACTGGCGCGAATGATGTTTTGGTAGTACGTGATGGTGAGCGAGAGCGGCTGATTCCGTTTGTCCAGGGGTCAGTGGTGCAGTTGGTGGATTTGGCGGCGCGGCGCATGGTGGTGGACTGGGAGCCGGACTTCTGACAGCGTGTGCAGCACGACGTCGACAGGACCGAAAGCATGCGCATTGATGTCGTTACCCTGTTTCCCGAGTTCGTGCGTGAGTGTGCTGCAGTCGGGGTGGTGGGGCGTGCACAGCAGCGCGAGTTGTTGCAGGTGCACACCTGGAATCCGCGGGATTACACGCACGATCGCCATCGCACGGTAGATGCCACATCGTATGGTGGCGGCCCGGGCATGGTGATGA
Organism: Rhodanobacter sp.; assembly: GCA_036566165.1. GTDB lineage: Bacteria > Pseudomonadota > Gammaproteobacteria > Xanthomonadales > Rhodanobacteraceae > Rhodanobacter. The sequence continues at coordinate 5,732 of DATCWU010000060.1, forward strand.
TGATTGAACCGTTGCGCGCTGCGCTGGGCGCGGTACGCAACGCCGCACCGGAGCCGGTGCACGTGATTTATCTCAGTCCGCAGGGAACGCGGCTGACGCAGGGCAGGGTGGAAGCGCTGGCAGCGATGCCGCGAATTGCCCTGTTGTGCGGGCGTTACGAAGGCGTGGATCAGCGGTTGCTGGCGCATGCGGTCGACGAGGAGCTGTCCATTGGTGATTACGTGCTATCCGGCGGTGAGCTGGCCGCAGCAGTGATCATCGATGCGGTGGGACGCTTGCAGGACGGCGCATTGAACGATGCGCAGTCGGCAGAGCAGGATTCGTTTGCTGCCGGCTTGCTGGATTGCCCGCACTATGCAAAACCGGTGCACGATGTACTGGGTGCGGTGCCGGAGGTGTTGTTGTCGGGTGACCATGCAGCGATTGCGCGCTGGCGTCGACAGCAGGCACTGGGACGCACCTGGTTGCGGCGGCCGGATTTGCTCGCGCGATGTGTGCTGGATGATGAGTCGCGAGAGTTGCTGGAAGCATTTCGCCGCGAGCATGTTCGACATGCCCAGGCGCGACAAAACGAAGCGGCCGAGGCTGGCCGCAGTGATTGAAAACAGACAGGTGTTGCCATGAACAAGATCATTGAACAGTTCGAAGCCGAGCAGATCACGCGCCAGCTGCCGGAGTTTTCTCCTGGCGACACCGTGGTGGTCAACGTCAAGGTGAAGGAAGGCACGCGCGAGCGTGTGCAGGCGTTCGAGGGCATCTGCATTGCCAAGCGCAGTCGCGGCCTGCATTCGGCGTTCACCGTGCGCAAGATGTCGCATGGCACCGGCGTGGAGCGCGTGTTCCAGGCGCACAGCCCGGCCATTGATTCGCTGACCGTCAAGCGCAAGGGCAAGGTGCGTGGCGCCAAGCTGTATTACCTGCGCGGCCTGGAAGGCAAGGCTGCGCGCATCAAGGAAGACGTTGCCGCTGCTGCGGCGGCCAAGGTCAAGGCCAAAGCCAAGGCCAAGAAAGCGGAAGCCACTGTCGCAGAGTAAGCGGGTTTGCTGAAGGACTCGGCGCGCACCTGCGGAGCTGCAGCGCGGTGCGCGTGGTGGTGCCTGCCGTTTCGGGCGGGCTGGCGCCAACACGGTTCCGGTGCTCCGTGCGCGCCGCCGCGGTGAGCGCTGCGTGCGCCCTGTGGATCACCAGGGGCATACCGCCGCCGCTTCGTGGCGCCTGTCCCGCGCGTGGTGCGAGGCCGCACGTCCGCGGCTCCCACCGCAGCCGCTCACTCCAGCCGCTGTGGCTCCTGCAGGAAGTTGCCCTGCACAAAATCGACGCCGCAGGCAAACAACAGTGACGTGCTGGTGGCGTCTTCGACCCATTCGGCAATGGTGATGCGCTTGAGTTCGTGGGCCTGTTTGCAGATCTCGGTGATTTTTCTCTGGTTTTCCGGGTGGAGGGGCAGGTCGGCCACGTAACTGCGATCGATTTTCAGGTAATCCGCATCGACATGGTTGAGCAACTGGAACGAGTTGAGGCCCGAACCAAATTGTTCCAGCGCAAACTGGCCACCCAGCTTTTTCCAGCCGTTGACGAACTCCTGCGCCGGGCGCAGCAGCGTCATCACTTTGCTCTCGGTCATTTCCAGCACGATGCGGCCATGCTTGAGCGCGGCCTTGCCGAGTTGCGCGGCCAACCAGGGCAGCAGCGTGGCATCCTGCAGTGATGGCGCAGTGAGCTTGACGAAGAAAGTGGTCTGCTGCCCTTGATTGTCACGCGCATGCAGCGCGTCCATGGCATGCCTGAGCACCCAGCGGTCGACTGCCGTTTCCAGGCCGTGCTTTTCCGCCAGCGGCATGAAGAACCCCGGCAGCACTTCGCCTTGTGGCCCATTCATGCGCAACAGGATTTCCGAGTAATCGCCCTCGATGTCCTGCAGACTGATGGTCTGCTGGTGGTAAAGCATCAAGCCGTCGCCAGTCAGCGCTTTGCGCAGCAAGCCCAGCCAGTGCCGTTCACGTTCTTCGTCAGCTTTTTCCCGCGCTGCGGGATCGTGCAGCTCAACCTTGCTGCCACCAAGGTTTTGCGCGTTGCGCAGTGCCTGGCTGGCCTGGTTGAGCAGCAGCTCGGTGTTTGCGTTCTTCTCGCCCAGGAGGCTGCCGCCGATGCTGGCCGTGACCGTGATGGAGCGCTCGCCGGCGTCGAAAATGTCGCTGCTGATCTTGCCCTGCAGCTTGTCGATCCACGCCTTGATGGCATCGTCCTGACGTGAGTCAAGCACGATGCCGAGGGTGTGGTCGGCGAGCATGCCGGCCACGTCGTCAGTACCCAGCAGAATGCGTACGTGGTCGGCGAAGCTGGCAATCAGCTGGTCGGTTTTGCCCATGCCGATACCAGTCACGACCGACACCCAATTGTCCGGCTCGACAAGCAGCAACGCTTGCCCTTTCTTGCCCTTGGCGGCGGCACCGACGGCATCGTCAATGCATTCAAGCATGCGGGCGCGATTGAACAGCCCGGTCACCGGATCGCGCTGCAGTTGCTGCAACAGTGCCGGGTCGACGGTCTGCAGGCGGAACACGATCTGCAGGCACGGCTCACCTTCGAACGTGGCCGGGGCAAACTCGACCGTGGCATCGAAATGGCTGCCGTCGGCACGTCGCGCGCGCAGTGCCAGGTGCGGTGGCAGCTTTTCCTGCCGCGCCTGCCCGCGCAGCAGCGCCTTGAACTCCTCGGCGTTGCCCGGCTCGATCATGTCCAGTACTGGCAGGCCCATCAAGTCGTCGAAACTGGCGTAGCCGAACGTGCTCAGGTAGGCCTGGTTGGCGCGCACATGCATGCCTTCGTGCACGTAGGCGATGGCGTCGGTGGAGGAGTCGAGCAGTGCGTCGCAGCGTCGCTCCGATTCACGCAGGGATGCCTCCAGGCTGCGCACCCGGCGCCGGGTCTGCAAGGCATCGAATTCACGCATTATCACGGCCAGCAATTGCTGGGGGTTGGCGCGCGAGCCGACGCCACGCACGCCTTGCACGAACAGGTCGGCAACCGAGTCCTTGTCCATCTCGCTGACCAGACCAAGCAGCGAGTAGTCGCGGCCGGACGCGTCCATCAGGCGCAGCGCATCGACCAGTTGCAGCGTCTGCACGCCCGGGTCAAACATGACAATGTCCGGTTCGAGCTCGGTAATGGCGGCTTGCGCCTGTTCGACGTTGGTGGCCCGCGCCGGGCGCACGGCGATACCGGAATTGCGCAGCAGGCTGATGATCTGCTCTGCCTCCTCCAGGGAGTGCTCAATGAAAAGAATCTTGATGACGTAGTCTTTTTTCATGGTCCGTCGTGCTGTCCGTTGGTCGTCCCTGATCGCGCCGGTACTGCTGCGTGATCGGTTGCCCCATCCGATTTGTAGCGGATTCGACCCGACTCTGCCAGCGGCACACTGGGCGTCGATGCGTCGCGACCGGTCAGACCGGGCGTTTGGAGGTTTCCCCAGCCAGCTCGCGGACCAAGCGTGGCACAAGATAGCCGGGCAAGCGCGCGCGCAGGGCCTCCATCAGGGCGAGGGCCGCAGCGTCGGGCACCTCGAAGTGTGCCGTGCCTTGCACGCGATCAAGTTGATGCAGGTAGTACGGCAGCACGCCGGCAGCAAACATGCGCTCGGACAGGTCGGCCAGGGCGTCGGGACTGTCGTTGATACCACGCAGCAGCACCGACTGGTTGAGCAAGATGGCACCACTGGCGCGCAAGCGCGCACATGCCGCATCGACGCCGGTGTCAAATTCATTGGCGTGATTGGCGTGCAGTACCACCACCTTTTGCTGTGGCAACGAGTCGAGCCAGGCCAGGAATGGCGCATCGATGCGCTCGGGCAGCACGATGGGCAGACGCGAGTGGATGCGAATGCGGGTGACGTGCGCAATGTCTGCCAGACCGTGGCTCAACTCGGCGAGTTTCGAGGTCGCCAGTGACAGCGGATCACCACCGGAGAGGATCAGCTCGTTGACCGAGCTGTTGCCGCGCAGGTACTCCAGGGCCTGGCGCCACTGTCCAGCGGCAGCCATTTCCGCGCCGTAGGGAAAGTGCCGGCGAAAGCAGTAGCGGCAGTTGATCGCACAACTACCGCTGGCGATCAGCAAGGCGCGGCCTGCGTACTTGTGCAGCACACCGTGCGCGGCGCGCGCATCCATGTCACCGACGGCGTCGAGGGTGAAGCCGGGAACCCGGGCCAGTTCCGCCAGTTGCGGCAGCACTTGCAACAACAACGGATCATGCCGATCGCCGTGGCGCATGCGGGCCACAAAACCACGCGGCACGCGCATGGGGAATCCGGCATCGGCCGGTGGGAGGTCATCGGCAAGCTGCTCAAGACCTACCAGCGCCAGCAATTCGTGCGCGTCGGTGACGGCTTCACGCCACAATTGGCGCCAGTCGGCCAACGGCTGTTGCGGGGTGGGCGTAATGCGCGCACCGGGACTAGCGGTTATCATGTGCGACCTGTTTATCGGGCGTACGCCCAGCAATTGACCATCTTAACTGCTGATCGCCCGCCGCACGGCTGACGCAAATCATTTCATCTGGAGCTTCTGTGTATGGCGACCTACGGCCTCAACGACGTCAAGAACGGTGTGAAGATCATCGTTGACGGTGATCCCTGCACCATCGTCGAGGCGGAGTTCATCAAGCCCGGCAAGGGCCAGGCATTCACGCGCATCCGTATTCGCAATCTGCTCAACGGGCGCACGGTGGAGAAGACGCTGAAGGCCAGCGAGTCGTTTGAAGGCGCCGATGTAGTCGACACCAACATGCAGTACCTCTATACCGACGGCGAATTCTGGCATTTCATGCAGCCGGATACATTCGAGCAGCATCAGGCGGACAAGACCGCTGCCGGCGAAGCCGCAAAGTGGATGAAAGGCGAAGAGGATTGCGTGGTGACGCTGTGGAACGGCCGCCCGATCGCCGTGCAACCGCCCAATTTTGTCGAATTGAAAATCGTGGAGACCGACCCGGGCGTACGTGGTGACACCTCCGGTGGTGGCGGCAAGCCGGCCAAGCTGGAAACCGGGGCGGTGGTGCGGGTACCGCTGTTTGTCGGTCAGGACGAGCTGATCCGGGTCGATACCCGTTCTGGTGAGTACGTCGGTCGCGTGAAGTGACGCATTGGCGCCCGGGCGCTGCCCGCGCTGGCGTCTCCTCACCCCGGCGCGGGCCGGGACCGGCCCACGGCAGGTAGCGTGGAACATCAAGTACGGTGCCCGTCCGCAATCCACGGCGGAGTGCCGCGCTTGGTGCGCCTGGCGCCGCATGCGCGTCGGCAGTCGGGACGTATCGGTCAGAATCGGTGGGTGGTCAGCGCCAGCTGCCGCCCACTGGAGTTGTATCCAGCACACAGCAGGTGCATTGCATGAATCAGACCTCGCCGCAGCCCATCGACCTTTTGCTCGAGGCACGCTGGGTGGTGCCGGTGGAGCCGCACGCCGTGGTGCTGGAACAGCATGCAGTTGCCGTGCACGACGGGCGCATCGTGGCAATCCTGCCGATTGCCGATGCGCGTGCGGCGTTTGCACCGCGGGAATGCGTCCAATTGCCCGAACATGCGTTGCTCCCGGGCCTGGTCAACAGCCACACGCACAATCCGATGACCTTGTTGCGTGGGCTGGCGGATGACCTGCCGTTGATGGTGTGGCTGCAGCAGCACATCTGGCCGGCCGAGGCCAAAGTGCTCGGCCCGGAGTTTGTGCGCGATGGCACCGAGCTGGCGGTGGCGGAAATGCTGCGCGGTGGCACTACCTGTGCCAACGAGAATTATTTCTTTCCGGACGTAAGCGGGGCGACGTATCGGCGCATGGGTTTTCGCGCCGTGATTGGCTTGCCGGTGATCGACTTTCCCACGGCGTGGGCCAGCAGCCAGGACGAGTACTTTGCACGCGCCGCCGAGGTGTACGACAGTTTCCATGGTGGTGGCTTGATTACCACGGCGTTTGCCCCGCACGCGCCTTATACCGTTTCCGACGCAAGCTTCGAGCGCATCCGCGTGCTCTCTGACCAGCTGGATATTCCGGTGCATCTGCACCTGCACGAGACTGCGCACGAAGTCGAGGACGAGAAGGCCAAGAGTGGGCTGCGTCCGTTTCAGCGGTTGCAGAAACTCGGCCTGGTCAACGACCGCCTGATTGCCGTGCACATGACCCAGGTGACGGCAGGCGAGATTGCCGCTTGCGCTGCGGCCGGCGTGTCCGTCGCGCATTGCCCGGAATCCAATTTGAAACTGGCCTCGGGATTCTGCCCGGCGGAACAGTTGCGGCTGGCCGACGTCAACGTTGCGCTGGGCACCGATGGCTGTGCCTCCAACAACGATCTGGACATGTTTGGCGAAATGCGCACGGCAGCCTTGCTGGCCAAGGCCGTGGCCGGCGACGCGGCGGCATTCGATGCGGCGTATGCGCTGCGCGCCGCCACCCTGAACGGGGCCAGGGCGCTTGGCCTGGAAGCCGAGATTGGTTCCATCGAGATCGGCAAACAGGCCGATTTGACGGCCGTGCGCCTGTCCGACCTGGAAACCCAGCCGCTGTATCACGTGGCGTCACAACTGGTGTATTCCGTCGGCCGCCACCAGGTGAGCGATGTCTGGATTGCCGGCCAGCGCAAGCTGGCCAATCGTGAGCTGGTGGGCGTGGATGTCGCGGCCATCCTGCTCAAGGCTCGCGCGTGGCGTGAGCGCATCGCCGCCAGTTGACGTCGGACCAGGCTCCCAGTTCGGGCACTGGTCGCGGTATGGCTGTGGTCGGCGCTGAGCTGGCTTCGCGCAGCGGCGGCCGGGAGATTACGGTGCGCGAATGGTGTGCGCGATAAACTGCGCAGGTTGCTCGGAGGATGCAGGTGATGCCCACCACTACCAATGTGAATCCGCAGGAGATTGCCCGCTTCGATGCATTGGCGTCGCGCTGGTGGGATCCGGATGGCGAATCGCGACCATTGCACGATCTCAACCCGGTGCGCCTGGCGTACATTGCCGAACGCATGGAGCTGCGCGGCGCGCAGGTGGCCGATGTCGGTTGCGGCGGTGGCCTGTTGAGTGAAGCGCTGGCGCGCGCTGGCGCGCTGGTCACCGGGGTGGATCTGGGTACCCAGGTCATCGAGGTCGCGCAACTGCATCTGCACGAGTCGCAATTGACGGTGGATTACCGCGTGCAGTCATCCGCCGACCTCGCCGCCGCCGAACCGGCGGCCTTTGCTGCCGTATGCTGCATGGAGCTGGTCGAGCACGTCCCCGATCCGGCGGCGCTGGTAGCCGACCTGGCGGCCATGCTCAAGCCCGGCGGCTGGTTGTTCATGTCGACCCTGAATCGCACGCCGGCAGCGTTTGCCGCCGCCATTCTGGGGGCGGAATACATCATGCGTCTGTTACCGCGCGGCACCCATCATTACGCACAGTTCCTGAAACCGTCGGAGTTGTCGCGGTTGCTGCGCGCGCAAGGCCTGGAGGTGGAAAACGTGTGTGGCCTTGGCTACAACCCGCTGCTGCGCAAGGCGTGGCAGAGTCGCTTCACCGGGGTCAATTACCTGCTCAGCGCGCGCAAGCCGGCATGAAGACACGGCCCGACGACATCCGTGGTGTGTTCTTCGATCTGGATGGCACGCTGCTCGACAGTGCCCCGGATTTGTACGTGGCATTGCAGACGCAGTGCGCTGAGGAGGGCGTGCCGGTTCCGCCCTATGCAGCCGTGCGCAGGGTCGTTTCGCGCGGGGCGACGGCGGTACTGCGTTGTGCCTTTGGCGCACGTGGCGAGGCCGCATTGGCGCAGCTGGTCCCACGTTACCTTGCGTTGTATCAGGCGGTGATGGCGCAGCAGACGCAGGCCTTCGCCGGTGTCGACGAGCTGCTTGCACGCATTGAAGCGCGCGGTTGGGCCTGGGGCATTGTCACCAACAAGGCGGGTTTCCTGGCGGACGAACTGGTGCGCCGCGTCGGCTGGGCCGAGCGTGCCAGTGCAGTGGTGGCGGGCGATACGCTGGCGGTGAAAAAGCCCGACCCGGCGCCAGTGGCGCTGGCATGCGCGCGGGCCGGGGTCGCCGCGTGTCATGCCGTGTTTGTCGGCGATGACAGCCGGGACATCCAGGCTGGAGCGGCGGCAGGATTGGTCACCGTGGCGGCCGCCTGGGGTTATCTCGATGGGGGCGATCCGCACACCTGGGGCGCTGATGTCGTACTCGATACGCCAACGCAATTGACCGCCTGGCTCGGCCTCGCCACGGTGCCGGCATGATCGACACGGTCGAAAAGCCGTCACCGCTGCAGGGTTTCATCGACAAGTGGCTGGCTGCACAACCGCAACAACACGTGGCGCTGATGTTTGTCGATGGCCGGCGGTATCCGGGACACCTGGCGCTCGCCGCGTTCGAGCAGGAGATGCTGGATGCTGCCTATGGCCTGCGTGAGCCGCAGGCCACCATCGGCAAGCTCAACTGGTGGATGGCGGAACTGACCGCGGCGCCGACAACTGGCGGGCAGCATCCGCTGACCAAGGTATTGTTTGACGAAGACCGTGCACTCGCCATTCCCAACGCGGTGTGGCTGGCGCCGGCACGGGCCGCGATAGCGCAGTTGGAGCAGGGCACGGCCGCAGATTTCCCGGCACAGCTTGCTGCTGCCCGGCCCTTGCATGGCGCGTTGGCCGCACTGGAAACCGTGTGGTGGTACGGCGCCGATGCGAGCGCGGAACGTGCGACGCAAGTAGCCATACTCGGCCATCTGCTGCATGCGCTGCGCCGGCTGCAACAGGACGTGGATCGCGATCGCTTGCCGTTGCCGATGGCGCGTCTCGCCCAGCACGGGCTGAGCCGTGAGCAGTTGCGCCAGTCGGGTGCGGCGCGCACGCAAGCAGTCAAGGCGCAGTTGCACGACCTGTTGCAGGGCTGGCGGGAATCCGCCCGGCAGCCGGGTCCGCTCAGCGTGTTCCGGGCGGTGGAATCGCGATATGGGCGCCAGCTGGCCCGGCGCGCCGCCGATGCGGCTGACAGCATGGCGGTGCTCGGAGTGGAACAGGTGCGCCCCAGCCTGCTGACGACCGTGCAAACCTGGCGCGCCGCCCGGGCCTGGCTGCGCGCCTGTCCGCCGGTAGCCCGGCCACCGACGGCGAACGGAGTCGCCCCGGGTTGAATGCCGCTGTCGTGCGTGGCTGCGGCAACTGAACGCCCATTGTGTGTGACGGGATTTGCCCCAAAATCGGATGTTTTGCGGCAGCCGGCGGCACCACCGACCGACGCCACTACTGGACCGGGACATGTTGAAACAGGAAAACCTCGTGCGACTACTACCTGACGTTGCCCTGCACGCGCAGCCGTATCTGGCCGGCGCGCTGGATTGGGTCGGCATGGCCGATATCCAGACGCCGATCGTGTTTGATGCGGGTGACGGGCAGGCGCAGCGCGCTAGTGCCAAGGTTGGCGCCTTCGTCAATCTCAAGCACCCGGATCAGCGTGGCATTCATATGTCGCGCTTGTATCTGCGCGTTGAGCAGGCGCTGTCCGCAACGTCGTTGAACCCCGACGCGTTGCACACCCTGCTGCGTGGTTTCATCGAGTCGCAGGCGGGACTTGCCGATTGCGCGCGCATCACGATCAGCTTTGAACAGCTCGTGCGGCGTACGGCCTTGCGCAGTCGCTACAGCGGCTGGCGGGCGTACCCGGTAACGATCGAAGCGAGCCTGATTGCCGACGTGTTTGCCATTGAGCTGATGACGGAGGTGATGTACTCGTCGACCTGTCCGGCATCTGCGGCGTTGTCCCGGCAATTGATCCAGGAACAGTTTGCGCGTGACTTTTCTGCCACTGCTGCGCTTGATCGCGCGACCGTGCTGGCATGGCTTGGCGGCGAGCAGGGCATCGTCGCCACGCCGCATGCACAGCGCAGTGTGGCGCAGGTACGGGTGAAGCCGGTGGCGGGTGGGGATCTGCACTTGTTGCGCGTGCTGGACGCGATGGAACACGCGTTGGGGACACCGGTGCAGACCGCCGTCAAGCGTGAGGACGAGCAGGAGTTTGCGCTGGCCAACGGCAGCAACCTGATGTTTTGTGAAGATGCTGCGCGGCGCATCCGTCAGGCGCTGGAGGCCGATGCCGGGCTCGCCGATTTCCATATCCGCGTGGAGCACCAGGAAAGCCTGCATCCGCACGATGCCGTGGCGTATGCGAGCAAGGACATTGCGCGCACGAAGTAGACCGATCGGGTGGACAGCCGTGCCGTGCGCTTGCTGGCGCGGGTACGCGGTTGTCGCAGGTTGTCGCCACAGCGTGGCTGCAGTGCGGACCGGGCCTACCGTGATCGGCAGCCGGTCATGGGGTGGTGATGCCGGGCAGCAGTAGCGGGTCCAGGCGCACCCCGAGCCAGTTGAAGCCCCAGTGCAGGTGTGGCCCGGTGGCGCGGCCAGTCATGCCCGAGCGGCCGATGACCTGACCTTGCCGCACGCGCTCGCCCACCTGCACGTCCAGCTCCGACAGGTGCAGGAAGTTGGAACTCAGACCAAAACCGTGATCGAGCAGCACGGTGCCGCCAGTGAGATACAGGTCGGGCTGGGCAAATGTGATGATGCCTGCCGCGGGCGCATGCACCGGCGTGCCGACGGGTACGGCGATATCCATGCCCGAATGCGGTGCGCGTGGTTCGCCGTTGTAGATGCGCTGGTTGCCAAAGCGCCCGCTGACCCGTCCACGTACCGGCCAGATGAAATGCTGTAGAAAATCTTCCCGTGCGTCGTTGCGCCGGCGCGCCGTGGTCACTGCGGCCTGCTCGCGCTGGATCCGCGCCGCCAGCGCGGGCGGGGGATTCACGGTTTTCGGCGGGACTCCATCGATGCGCTCGATCGGCCAGTGGCGCGGCGTGACCATGATACTTGCCGATTCACGCTGGCCATCGGGTGCGGTGATTTCCAGCACCACGGGGCCGGTCGCATCGCGTCCCGCACCGAATACGGCAACCCCGTCCGTGCCTACCCGTACCGGGCTGCCGTCCACGCGCAGCGTCGTGCCGGCCGGCAGGTTGATGATGACCAGCCCGCCCTGTGCCACGCTGGAGGGCCAGGGTGGCGCTGCAGAAACGGGAGCGGCCCAGATCGCCGCACACAGCGCCAGCAGCATGCTTGTGGCGTGATCCGACAACCACGACGAGCGTCGAGCCGCGCATGCGTCGGCCAGCGTTCGATTCATCGATTCAACGGCCCGCTGCCCGTCGCGCGAACCGGCGCAGCAGCGCTGGCCCCCGCTGACTAGCCCGGCAGGCATGCGGAGCCAGTCAGTGGACATCCGGCGGCTCCTCCTGGCGGCGACAATGGGGGAAATGAAAGTGTTCGGGGACCGGGTCGTTGCCACCGGCGCACAGTGGCTGACAGCGCAACACCCGCCAGAGCGCGAGCACGCTGCCGCGCCACGGCCCGAAGCGCGTCACGGCAATCCGTGCATAATCAGAGCAACTGGGATGAAAGCGGCAGTGCGGTCCGAGCAAGGGGCTGAGCCAGCGCTTGTACAAATGGAGCAAGCACAGTATCAATCGGGTCAAGGGATTCACGTAGCCGGACAGCATGCGACGGGCAATGGTGCAAGTATTCCAGAAGCAGGCTTGCCGGTACAGGATACATGGGTTATAACACCCGGCCGCCACGGCCAATGAACGGTGAAAGGATATGGCGAAAACGACGCGTAGTTCGACCACGACCAAGGGCCAGAAGCAGGGCACCGCCAAGACGCATGGCTCGGTGACGGCAAAGGTGAAGCCGACTGCAGCGGCGAAACGACCGGCCGGGAACGCCAAGGTATCGGCGAAGGCGGCACGCAGCGCAGCCAAGCCGACGGTGAAAGCCGCGGCCAAGCGGGTGGCGCGACCCGCGGTGCAAAAAACTGTGGCCAAGCCCGCGACGAAGAAGTCAGCTGCGTCCAAGCGGGCCGTGGCGAAACCGGCGCGTGGCAAGTCCGCGCCGGCGCGCACCGCAGGAAAAGTCATCAACCAGACAGCAGCCAGGAACAAACCTGTAGCCAAGAACAAGCCGACCTCGGTCAAGCCGACGGGTCGCAAGGCGCCCGCTGCCAGGGCCGTCGCAAAGTCCGCAGCCGGAAAGTCGGCAGCGGGCAAGCAGATTGGTACACTGCACCAACGTGGCAAGACAACGTCGAAAGTTGCAGGCAAATCTTCTGTGCGCAAAGTGGCGCAGAAAGCCGCACCAACTTCGCGGCCAACAGGTCGTCCGGCCACGGGAGTTGCTCCGGCAGCCAGGACGGTCAGTGCTGGATCACGCGGCAGGCAAGCCGCAGCCCACGAAAAAAGCGTAAAGCCTGCGAGCCGCTCGAACGCCGGGAAGTCGACGGGCAAACCGGGGCACGAGGTTCCTACATCGCCCGCAAGGGCAGCGGCGGTTTCCGTCGCGCCTGTCACTCCACCTTTCAAGGGTCGAGTTGCGAGCGCCACCGCGATGGTGACAACACGGGCAGCCAGGCAGGCTGCACATGGTGGCTCCCATCAACACCACAAACATTCTTCAGGTTCAATGAATAAAACTGGTACAGCAAAACTCGAAAACGGCGTCACCCGTGAAGACGGGCGATATGCATTGCCATCCACCAGCATCATCACTTTGCCGCACGGCTACATGCCCAGCGGCAAAGAGGAGTACATGAACCCCAAGCACCTGGCCTACTTCCGCGAGAAGCTGCGCAGGTGGCGCGATCAGTTGGTGGAGGAGTCGCGGCAGACCATGGACAACCTGCGCGGGGAAGTGCGCGACGTCGGTGACGACGCCGAGCGCGCGACCCGCGAGACGGAAAATTCGCTGGAACTGCGCACGCGTGACCGCTACCGCAAGCTGATCGCCAAGATCGAAAAGGCATTGCGCCGCATCGAAGACGGCACGTATGGCTTTTGCGAGGAGACCGACGAAGAAATCGGCCTGGAGCGGCTCGATGCGCGCCCGATTGCGACATTGTCGCTGGATGCGCAGGAGCGTCGGGAGCACATGCAAAAGCAGATGGGTGACTGATTGCAGTTGCTGTCACTGCGGCACTGACGCACCCCGCAGATTGCGGGGTGCGTCGTTTCGGCTGGCCCTCCCCAATTTGGTTGCACAGGGCAGGCACTGCCCGCCGCCGCTGCCTTTGCGCGATGCCATCATGTGCGTCGACGGGTGGCTGGCAGTGCTAGGCCTGCTTGTCCGGGCTGCGCGCTCGCGCTGATTGCGCGGGTTGCGACGACGCTACTGCAGGGCGCTGACGGCGTAGCCTTTCAGCTTGTCCAGCGTGGCGGCCAGCCCGTTGGAGCGGGTGGGTGAGAGATGCTTGGCCAGCCCGATGGTGGTGATGAAGCGTGGTTCGGTGTCGAGGATCTCCCGTGCCGGGCGGTCCGAATACACGCGCAGGATTAGCGCCAGCAGACCTGACACGATTGCCGAATCGCTGGAAGCCTCGAAGTGCAGGCATGCCGCGTCGCCGCTGGGCACCAGCCAGACCATCGACTGGCAGCCGATTACCCGGTATTCCTCGGTCTTCCACTGATCCGGGAACGTGGCCAGCGGCTTGCCGATATCAATCAAGTATTGGTAGCGCTCGGTCCAGTCGCTGAAGAACGCGAATTCCTCGGCAATGGCTTGTTGCGCCGCGTCGGCGCTGAGTGGGGCGATCGCATTCATGGGCGTATTATCGCGCGCCTGACGCCGCAGCACATGATCGTGGACAAACGACGCCGACCAGGCTCAGGACTGCACGACGCTCCAGCGCGTGCCCTGGGCGCCGTCCTCGATGGCGATGCCGAGTGCGGTGAGCTCGTCGCGAATGGCGTCGGCGCGGGCGAAATCGCGGCGCTCGCGTGCCTCGCGGCGCTCGCGCAACAAATCCTCGACGTGCGCGGTGTCCACTGCACTTTCGCCGCGACGGAACCAGGCCTGCACCGGTTGTTGCAGCAGCCCCAGTGTCGCGGCGCCACCGAGCAGCGCGGCCTTGGCCAGCGCACTGTGCTCACGCCGCGCGGTGTCGGCCAGGACGGACAGCTCGGCCAGTGCCTGTGGGGTGTTCAGGTCGTCGCACAACGCTGCTTCAAGCCGCGCGGGGATTGGTAGCGCGCCTTCCGGCAGTGGTACATCGGCGAGGTCGCGCAACACGCGATACCAGCCGTCCAGCGTGCTGGTCGCCTGCTGAATGGCCGCGTCGGACCAGTCCAGCGGTTGCCGGTAATGTCCGCTCAACAACCGCAGGCGCAGCGCTTCGGCGGGATGCTGCTGCAGCAGTTCATGCACCAGCAGCACGTTGCCGAGTGACTTCGACATCTTGCGGCCGTCGAAGGTCAGCATGCCGTTGTGCAGCCACCAGCGCGCAAACACCTTGCCGCCGTGAGCACAGGTGGACTGGGCGACCTCGTTTTCATGATGTGGAAACAGCAGGTCGATGCCGCCAGCGTGAATGTCGATGGTCTCGCCCAGGTGTGCGGCGCTCATTGCGGAACATTCGATGTGCCAGCCCGGACGACCACGGCCCCACGGGCTGTCCCAGCCGGGGAGCTCCGGTGTGGACGGTTTCCACAGGACGAAATCCCCCGGATTGCGCTTGTATTCCGCCACCTCGATCCGCGAGCCGGCGAGCAGTTCGCCGGGGTCGCGCCCGGACAATGCGCCATAGGCGGCAAACGAATCGACGGCAAACAGCACGTGGCTGGCGCTGACGTAGGCGTGCCCGTTGTCCAACAGCGCCTGGATCATGCCGATGATGGGCGCGATGTGGGTGGTCGCACGGGGCTCGATGTCGGGTGGTGTTACGCCAAGTGCCGCCATGTCCTCGTGATAGGCCCGCGCAAAACGCTCGGTGATCGTGCCAATCGGCACGCCTTGCTGCTGCGCGGCAGCGTTGATCTTGTCGTCGACATCAGTGATGTTGCGTGCGTAAACCACGCTGGCGTAATGCCGGCGCAGTAGCCGCGTCAGTACGTCAAACACCACCGGACCGCGGGCATTGCCGATATGCACGTAGTTGTAGACCGTCGGTCCACACAGATACATTGTCACCCGCGCCGGATCAGCGGGCGCGAACGGTTCGATGCGGTGAGTCAGGCTGTTGTAGAGCGAAATCGGCATGGTCAGGCCCGGGGTGGGGTGGCTGCGCTGCAACTGCGCGTAGTCAGCTGGGCATATTAACAAGGTGTAAGTATCGGGGCATTGCGGGCCTGGTTCTAAGCGTGTATTCAGCGTGAATTTGGTGCAATGCTGGTTACGCGCACACGTGGCGCCAGTTTCGGGATGGAGAACACAATGACCAGACTATGGATCCCTGCATTGGTGTTGGCGCTCATGTCGGCGGGTGTCTGCGCGCAGGACGGGCGCTATGCCAACAGCAACGATGACAATGCCCACTTTGGTTGGGCCGATGTGTTGCGGGCTGACCCGGTGCAAGGCGTGACGCGCACCCAGGTGCCGCGCCAGGAGTGTTACGACCAGCCGGTGGTGCGTCACGAAGGTGGCAACCGCACGGC
>DATCWU010000071.1:0-9717 GCA_036566165.1 Rhodanobacter sp.
GTTGAATCCGCCGGTCATGTTTCGTAATTGAATCGGCCGCGTCCTGTCAGCCCTGCGCTGCCAGCGCAGCGGCGTGGTGCTGGAAATGTTCGCCAATGAAACTGGCAATGAAATAGTAGCTGTGGTCGTAACCCGGGTGGATACGGACGTCGCACGGGTGACCGACTCGCGCGCAGGCTTCGGTCATGAGTTGTGGCCGCAGTTGTCCTGCAAGAAAGTCGTCGGCGCCGCCTTGTTCGATACGCAACGGCAGCTGTTCGCCACCCTTGGTTCGTGCCACCAGTTCACTGGCATCCCACTCTTTCCACGTCTCACGGTCACTGCCGAGATACGCGGTAAATGCCTTTTCACCCCACGGCACTCGTGACGGTGCCACGACCGGGGAAAACGCGGACACGCTGCGGTAGCGGCCCGGGTTTTTCAGTGCCACCACGAGCGCACCGTGGCCCCCCATCGAATGGCCACTGATGGAACGCGCCTGACTGGTCGGGAAGTGGCTCTCGACCAGTGCTGGCAACTCCGTCACCACATAATCGTACATGCGATAGTGCGCGGCCCACGGTGCTTGTGTCGCATTAAGGTAAAACCCGGCGCCCTGGCCGAGATCATAAGCTTCGTCGTTGGCGACAGCTTCGCCACGTGGGCTGGTATCCGGTGCCACCACGATGATGCCGTATTGGGCAGCGAATTGCTGCGCTCCGGCCTTGGTGATGAAGTTCTGCTCGTTGCAGGTCAGCCCCGATAACCAGTACAGGACCGGACACGGCGCCTTGGCAGCCTGCGGAGGCAGGTAGACGCCAAAACGCATGTCGCAGTCCAGCACGGCGGAGCGGTGTTGCCAGACCTCCTGCGCCCCGCCGAAGCAGGCGTGATGTTCGACGCGTTCCACGTCAAAACTCGATAACGGTGCGGATGGATTTGCCCGCATGCAGCAGCTCGAACGCCTCGTTGATTCTTTCCAACGGCATGCGGTGGGTAATATAGGGGTCGAGTTTGATTTCGCCGCGCATGGCCTGCTCGACCATCCCCGGAAGCTGCGTGCGGCCCTTTACGCCACCAAATGCGGTACCGCGCCAGACCCGCCCGGTGACCAGCTGGAATGGACGCGTGGAAATCTCTTTTCCAGCACCGGCCACACCGATGATCACACTCTCGCCCCAGCCCTTGTGGCAGCACTCCAGCGCTGCGCGCATGACGTTTACGTTGCCAATGCACTCGAAGGAAAAATCCACGCCGCCGTCGGTCATGTCAGCGATGACCTCTTGAATCGGCTTGGCATAATCCTTCGGGTTGACGAAGTCGGTGGCGCCAAATTCGCGCGCCAACTCGAACTTGTCCGGGTTCATGTCAATGGCAAGGATGCGACTGGCGCCCGCCTGCTTGGCACCCTGAATCACTGACAAACCGATGCCGCCCAGGCCGAACACGGCGACGGTATCGCCCTTCTGCACCTTGGCGGTATTGTGCACGGCGCCGATACCCGTGGTGACACCGCAACCGAGCAAACAAACCTTGTCCAGCTGTGCGTCCTTGTTGATTTTTGCCAGCGATATCTCCGGTACCACGGTGTACTCGCTGAATGTCGAGGTACCCATGTAGTGATAGACCGGCTTGCCTTGATAGGAGAAGCGTGTGGTCCCGTCCGGCATCAGGCCCTTGCCTTGGGTGGCGCGCACCGCCGAACACAGATTGGTTTTCCCGGACAGGCAGAACTTGCACTTCCCGCACTCGGCGGTATACAGCGGAATCACGTGGTCACCGGGTGCCACACTCGTCACGCCTTCGCCCACTTCCACGACTTCGCCACCGCCTTCATGGCCAAGCACCGCTGGAAACACACCCTCCGGGTCATCACCGGACAACGTAAACGCATCCGTATGGCACACGCCGGTCGCTCGGATCCTCACCAACACTTCGCCGGCCTTGGGCGGAGCAACGTCGATCTCAACGATTTGCAACGGTTTGCCAGCTTCGAACGCGACTGCTGCACGACTTTTCATGACCAACTCCTGTTGAGATATGGCATGGCCAAGACACCCCGGGAAATGCAGGGGATGGCCGGAAAACTGAATGGCGCAGATTAGCACGTCCGCCGGGAGCTCACTCTTTCTCGCGCGATACGTGGCAAGACGACATTATGTATCGCTATGTATCGCTCGGTGCAAGAAACCTTGAGCCAAGCCAACCGCCGCCCAGCGTGTACTCTGTTACCGGATATAAGCGCCCCTTTACCGGAGTCGCCACTCATCTGAAAATCCCCCACTTTCAGCCAGACACTGGTTCCCCACGGGCTCCACTCTCCACTACGTCATCGCTGGATGGACTTGCATGCAAGCTTGGATTACTGGCCCGTTCCAGGCGAGTTGAGTGGTGCACGCGCATCCCGTATGTTGCATGCCGCGCCACAGCTTCAAGCTCGGCGCGGACTTCGCGGTCACGGCAAAATTGAGCATAGGGGGCGATGCCATCGCCACCTCCGGCCAGTACCTGCGCAGTGACGAAGCCAACTTGCTCGCGCCGACCAGCGGATACGCGGTAGTGAACTTGCGTGCCAACTACGAGGTGACCAAGCGCTTCAGTGTGTTTGCACGCATCGACAACGTGCTCGATCGCCATTACGTCACGTTCGGAACACTCGGTCAGCCCAGCGAAGTCATACCGCAATTTGACGACCCGCGCTTCTACGGTCCGGGGCAGGAGCGCGGTGCATGGGTCGGTTTCAAGGTATCGCTATGACCGGCAGCCTTTGCCTCGGCTCACCAGTCTTGCGCGGAGCGTGATCCCGTGGCCGGAAGGCACATCTGGCTTGAGGCGTGTGTTGCCTGGAGTGGCCCCGCGATTGGGGGCGACCTTCACCGCCAGGCGCCCTGGATGAGCTCGCCCCAAGTGACCGATTGAGCGTCAGCCCTTCGCAGTGAGCACGCGCCGTGCAGGGTTGCGTGGGCGATGCCACCCGCAGGCGCCAGACACTACCGAAGCTCACGATTGGTTTCGGCGTCGTTTCGTGGGGAAGGATCGCCTGGCTGACGGAATCAATCCGCGCCGCGCATGCCTGTCTCCCCCACACCGACCGCCAAGGTCGAGCCCCGGCCGGCATGGCTCAGCGTCGCTCACATCTGGAAACCACAGCTCCAAAGCAATCCGGAACGCCCACGCAGCGTGGAATCAGTGGCAGACTATCGTGGACGTTCGAAACCGGAATCAGACAATCCTGATCCGATTTCAGATCTTCGCTTTCTTCCAACCGTTGCGCCAGCCATGTCCGTTGACCTTGGCGGTGAATAACGACGAAAGATAACTGTCCGGTCGGCACATACGGGGAAAACCGATGACGCGACAAAGCCAGACCATTGCGCAGTTGCCTTGGAATCGCCAAGTACTGAACGACGAGCTGTTTCGGCGTGCACCAGTTCCGGTCGCCACGCATGCGCTAGTGACGCATAGCGCGGTGTTGCAAGATGCCGCGCAAATGCGCGATGCCGCCGAATATCTGCGTAATGCATTGCGCAGCTACGGTCAGTACCAGGAAAGCGGCGATCACGACTACAGAATCATGCGCATTGGCGATGCGGTGCAGGTGAAATGCGAGCGCCATACCGAATTCACCGACTACACCCAGGTCGCAGCTGCAAATGGGCAGACACCGTTTGCGGAGGATGCGGGGAGTATTTCCACCGCATGGATGAATGCCCTGCCCGGTTTGCGGATTGCGGCGAGCAAACTGCTCGTCCTGCCACAGAGTGATAAAGAAAGCGTCGCACGTGCCGTGGCCTCGTTGTCTGCGCCAACCTCATCCAGCACGGTGGCTGACGGCCAGGCCCGCATCTGGGCGGACTGCAGGATTCAGGACGATGGCTATACCCGGATCCTCGTGGTGGACTCCGGCATGCAGGGTGACCGACGGGCGCGCTTGATCCAGCGACTCCTGGAGATCGAGGACTATCGCATGCTGGCCATGCTCGGTTTCGTGCCCGCCAAGTCCATCATGACGTCATTGCAGGGTATGGAAACACAGCTGCAGAACCTGATGACGGAGGTTGCCAACAGCCATCCCGACCATGGCCAGGGCGACGGCGAGAAGATTCTCCGCCAGCTCCTCGGCCTGGCCGCGCAGGTGCAGCAGTACTCTACCGACCATACCTTTCGTTTTGACGCTTCGCGTGCCTATTTCGCCCTGGTGAACAAACGCACACGAGAATTGCGCGAAGAACGCACCCAGGATTACCAGCGGTTGGGCTACTTCCTCGACCGTCGCCTGGGTCCGGCCATGCAGACCATGGAGGCTGTGCGCGGCCGTCTGGAAACCCTGTCCGATCACATTGACCGTGCGGCCTCTTTGATCCGTACCAGGGTCGACCTTGGCCTGCAACGCAAAAGCAGCCACTTGCTGCGCTCGATGAACCGGCGTTCCGCGCAACAATTGCGTCTCCAGCAAACCGTCGAAGGGCTGTCGCTGGTGGCCATAAGCTATTACAGCCTCGGTATCGTCATGTATCTGGCCAAGGCTGCGGTGGAACTCGGGTTACCCGTGAATCCGGCCACGGTGACCGGCCTGGCCGCGCTCCCGATCATCGGCGGTGTGTACTGGGTCATCCACCGGATCAGCATGCAGGTAGGCAAGTATTCGGACGTCTGACGCGCTGCCATCGGGGGAATTCAATTTTGACAGACAGGTGTCAGGCTGACCTGGCCAAGCTTTGCTGCACCCTGGGCCGTGCCGATCGCCAGTCAGCTGGCGCTGGGCACCAGCATTCAAAGTTTGCACCCACGCTTCAACCTTGCGGCCAACCCGCAACTCGACAACGCGGTCAGCGCGAATCCACGCGCACCCCAGACCGGGCGAGTAACGCAGGCTCAATGCGGAAGCCACACCGCAGCCGGTCTATAGCGGCGCGAGTGTCAGCGGTGGTGGCGACTGGCCAATAGCGCACAGCAGCACTCGCAGCTTCCGCGACTGGTTTGCCGCACCGCTCAAGCCAGAACGGCACTCGGCACTGTCCGCGCATCGAAACCCGTCCTCGATACCGGCACGCCACCAGCACGCACCCTGACCCCGCAGTACTTGAGGCTGGGAATCTTTGCCTCCGGATCCAGCGTCGGGTTGGTCAGCAGGTTCACGGCCGCCTCGTAATAGCAAAACGCCATGAATACGTTATGCCTGGCGACCTTCGAATCGGCACGGACGTAGGCGACGATTGAGTTGCGCCGCGTTTCCAGCGTGACCGGATCGCCTGGGGCGATACCCATCTCCTGCAAGTCCTGCGGGGACATGTAGCACACCGGATCAGGTTCAATGGCATTGAGCACCCGTGAACGCCGGGTCATGGTCCCGGTGTGCCAATGCTCCAACTGCCGACCGGTCAACAGCACAAACGGGTATTCGGCATCCGGGCGCTCATCCGGCTCAACGATCTCGCAGGGCACCAGCAAGCCTTTGCCGCGCGGAAAATCGTGCACGAAAGTCACCGCATCGCCGGGGTCGCCCTCCTGTCGGCACGGCCACACGACGGAATGCTCATGCTCCAGACGCGGCCAGGTAATTCCCGCCATGTTGGCCGACGCCTTGCGGATCTCCGCAAACACGTCCTGGGGCCCAGCGTAATTCCAGTCGAGCCCCATGCGGTGGGCAAGTTCCTGGATAATCCACAAATCCTGCCGCGCCTCGCCCGGTGGATCTACCGCCTGGCGCCCGATTTGTACCCAACGGTCCGTATTGGTGTAGGTGCCGGTCTTTTCGAAATAGGTACTTGCCGGCAGTATGACGTCGGCGTTGTAAGCGGTCTCCGTCAAGAATATGTCCTGCACCACCAAGTGCTTCAGGTGGGCGAGCGCCGTGCGCGCATGGTAGGCATTGGCGTCCGACATGGCCGGGTTTTCGCCCATGATGTACATGCCCCGGAGGTTGTCGGCAAGGATCTGGTCCATCATCTCCATTGATGTCCAACCCTTCCGCGGATCCAGCCTGCAGCCCCAGAGCTGCTCGAAGCGCTCGCGCTGTTCGGGATCCTCCACGCTCTTGTAATCCGGGAAGCGGCTGGGCATCAAGCCCATGTCGGACGCGCCCTGGACGTTGTTCTGTCCGCGAATCGGGTGCAGGCCCGCACCGGGATGTCCGACCTGCCCGGTCAGCAACGCCAGCGCAATGAGGCAACGGACATTGTCCGAACCATGCTGGCTTTGCGACGACCCCATACCCCAGATGATCATCGACGACCTGGACTTGGCGTAAGTGCGGGCTGCCTTTTTCAGGTCCTCCGCCGGTATGCCACAGATCGGCGCCATCGCTTCCGGACTGTAGGCCTGGATATGCCGTTTGAGCTCGTCGAAGCCTTCGGTGCGATCCCGGATGAACGCCTCATTGGTCAGCCCCTCATTGATGATGGTGTAGATCATCGCGTTCAGCAAGGCCACGTCGGCGTCGGGCGTGAACTGCAAGTGCATGAAGGCGCGCCGCGAAAGGGACTGCAGACGCGGATCGGCAATGATCAGCTTCATGCCGTTCTGATCGATCGCATTCTTGATCCAGGACGCGGCAACCGGATGATTGACCGCCGGGTTGGAACCAATCAGGAGGACCGTCTCCGCCTTCATGACATCACGCACCGGCAGAGACACCGCGCCCGAACCCAGGCATTGCATCAAGGCCACGACCGACCCGGCGTGACACAGCCTGGTACAGTGATCGATATTGTTGTTGCCGAAGCCGGTACGTACCAGCTTCTGTACCAGATACGCCTCTTCGTTGCTGCCTTTTGCACAACCCAGGGCGGTCAGCGACTTCGAACCATATTGATCGCGGATGCGTTTGAGCCCGCCGCCAGCGAAGTCCAGCGCCTCATCCCAGCTCGCTTCGCGGAACGCCGCCAACGGGTTCGCCGGGTCCAGCACCAGATCGGCCGACTTGGGCGGCGCGTCCTTGCGCCGGATCAACGGCTTCGTCAGCCGATTCGGGTGCCGGTAATAATCAAAGCCATAGCGCCCCTTGACGCACAGACGGCCTTCATTGGTGGGACCGTGGGCACCGTTGACCACAACAATGTCATTGTCCCGGACGTTCAGCTTGACCCGGCAGCCGACACCGCAGTACGGGCAGACCGTGGTTACCTGTTTCATCCCGTCACCTCCGACTCCTGCCCCTGCCAGGCCCACTGCTGATGCGGTTCGACCCCCGCAATCGACAGTGCTCCGGTCGGACATGCAGCCACGCACTCGCCACAACCGACGCAGGTGCTCTCACCCATGGGGTCATCCATGTCGAACACGATGTGCGAGTCACCACCGCGCAGCGCGTAGCCGATCACGTCGTTGCCCTGCACTTCGCGACACGCACGCACACACAAGGTGCACTCGATGCACGCGCCGAGATTCACCGCGATCGCCGGGTGCGAAAGATCCGGTCCCGGCTCTTCGCGCCGACTGAATCGCGGCTTGCCGACGTCGAGCTGCCGCGTCCAGTAATCCAGACGCGAATCCGCCACATACGACTCATCGGGCATGTCGGACTGCAGCAACTCCAGCACCATCTTCTGTGCATGCACGGCGCGCTCGTTGCGGCTATGCACGACCATGCCTTCGGTCGGCTTGCGCCAACATGACGGCTGCAGTTGGCGCTCGCCTTCGACTTCACACATGCATACGCGACAGTTGCCATCCGGACGCAAACCCACTTGATCCGGCTTGTAGCACAGGTGCGGAATCACGACACCGTGCCGGCGTGCTGCCTCCCAGATGGTTTCATCGACGAATGCGCCGATCTGCTGTCCGTCGAGCGTAAAGCGGACCGTCTCGGTTTTTTGTGCTTCTTGTGGTTGGGCCGCCATCACGCCACCTCGTCCGGAAAGTACTTGATCACACAGTTCATCGCATTCGGCGCCGCCTGACCCAGGCCACAAATCGAGGCGTCGACCATGACCCGCGACAAATCCTCCATCAGCGGCTGGTCCCAATGTTCGGCGCCCATCAACTCGGTCGCCTTGACCGTGCCAACCCGGCACGGCGTACATTGGCCACAGGACTCATGCGAAAAGAAGCGCATGGCGTTGCGCGCCAGGTCACGCGCCTTGTCGTGTTGCGAGAACACGATGATCGCTGCCGACCCGATGAAGCATCCGTATGGCTGGAGCGTGTCGAAATCCAGCGGCACATCCGCCTTGGACGCTGGCAGCATGCCACCCGACGCGCCACCGGGGAAATAGCCATACAACTCGTGGCCGTCCTGCATGCCACCACAATATTCATCGATCAATTCACGCAATGTGATACCGGCCGGTGCGATGTACACACCGGGTTTCTTGACCCGCCCGCTAACTGAAAACGTACGCGCGCCCTTGCGTTCATGCCGTCCCTGCGCTGCAAACCACGCGCCGCCGTGCTCCAGGATATCGCGCACCCAGTGCATGGTTTCCATGTTGTGCTCAAGCGTCGCCAACCCGAACAGGCCGTTTTGCGCCACGTATGGCGGACGCAAGCGCGGCATGGCCCGTTTGCCTTCAATAGACTCGATCATCGCCGACTCCTCGCCGGCAATGTAGGCACCGGCACCACGGCGCAGATAGATGGCCGGCAAAGCTGCCGGTGGGTCGGCCTGCAACGCGGCGATCTCGCGCTCCAGCATCAAGCGGCATGCGGGGTACTCGTCGCGAACATACAGATAGACCTCATGGCTCTCGATCGCCCACGCCGCAATCAGGGTGCCTTCAAGGAAGCGATGTGGATCACGTTCGAGGAAATGACGATCCTTGAACGTACCCGGCTCACCCTCGTCGATATTGATCGCGACCACGCGCAGGCCAGGCGCCTTGGCCACCAGACCCCACTTGCGTCCAGCCGGGAATCCAGCGCCGCCAAGCCCGCGCAGGCTGGAATCTTCCATCGTTTTGATGACCGACTCGCGACTGCGCTTGCCGGTTACGCACTCGACCCACGTCTCGTAGCCACCGCCGCGGCGATACTCGGCGTAGGCCACCGGGGTCAGGGGCTCCGGCGCCACATCGTGCGCTGTCACCGCCGCCACGACACGCTCGGCGGTAGCTGCCAGAACCGGCTTCTGGCCACATATCGCAACCGGCGCATCCGCGCAGCGCCCCACGCACGGCACGCGCTGGATACGCACATTTGCCCCCAACGTACCTTGCAGCGATTCGATCAGGTTCTCCGCACCGCACATCGCGCACGTTACCGAATCACAGACGCGCACCGTCAGCGCTGGCGGCGTGGTGGCCGGGTCACGCACGATATCAAAGTGGTGGTAGAACGATGCGACTTCGTACACCTCGGTCAGTGACAGTCGCAACTCGTCGGCCAATGCAGTCAGATGCTCGACCCGCAGGCACCCATAACGGTCGTTGATGCGGTGCAACCCCTCCAGCAGCATGTCGCGCCGGCGCGGCATATCGCCAAGCACCTCACGCACCGCGGCCAACGACGCGGGATCGGCCTGCCGCCCCTTGGGCTGTGCGCGCCTGCGCTTGCGCCGGCGCGTGGATACCTCAGATGTGTCCATGAATCCTCTCCCCATAACGCACACCAGTGCACAGCATGCGCTGTATATGAAACGGCGCGTGCACCAGCAACCTTGCTGTCATATACCTTTGCCTGGAAGCTTGCAAACGCTGAGCGTCTCCGGCGTTTCTCAAACCCACGCTTCTCGAACAGACGTTCCATTTTCAACGCACCGAACAGCGTTCTGCTGCACGCATTGTCGCGGCAATTGTCGCG
>DATCWU010000080.1:0-8518 GCA_036566165.1 Rhodanobacter sp.
CGTCTGCCCGCTGCCGGCGTCATTCCGCGCGCTCCGCTGGCGATGGCGAGCGCCCGCCATGCCCGGTCCGGGCAGCGGCGCGGCCGTACCGCGCGCGCATACACAGTCCGGCACCGGCAACAGCGCCGCCGCACGTCCCGACGGGAGCCGCGCGGACCAGCCGGCTTGTACTGACGCCATGCGCGCCGCACCATGCGCGCATGACTGTCGCGTCCGTGTCACTCGCCAGCAATGCCACCGAATACCTGGGCGATGAGGAGGTGCACGTGTGGCACTTTGCCTATCAGCGTGAACACGGCCGGGCGCCGCTGCTGGGGTTGCTGGCGCGTTACCTTGGCGGCGTGGCCGCTGACATTCAGCTCACCGTCGGCGCCCACGGGCGGCCGCGTATCGAGCCGACGCCAGACTCGCAGCTGGATTTCAACTGGTCGCACAGCGGCAATCGCGCCGCGGTGGCGCTGGCCCGACACGTGGCGCCGGGGATCGATCTGGAATGGCTGCGCCCGCGCGCGAACGTGCTGCCACTGGCGCGGCGCTTCTTTCACGCGGAGGAAGTCGCCGGCCTCGTGGCGCGGCCCGCCGCCGAACGCAGCGCCGCGTTTCTCGAACTGTGGACCGCGAAGGAGGCCGTACTCAAGGCCACCGGGCGCGGCATCGCGTTCGGCCTGCACCGCTTGCGGGTGAGCGACGACGGCGCGCTGCGCCTGGCGTGGCTCGACGGCGACGACGCCACGGCATGGCAATTGCAGCGGCTGCAGCTGGATGCCGGGTACGTCGCGGCGCTGGCGTGGCGCGGTGGCGCGCGGCGTGTGCGCGTGTGCCAGCTTGCCAGCGCGCCCTGATGGTACGAAGGTGGCGCAGCTCCTAGCGGTATCACCTGCCTCCGGACGGCACACCGTCATGACCGTACTCAGCATCAACCTCAACAAGATTGCCGTGTTGCGCAACTCGCGCGGTGGCAGCGAACCGGACATCTGCACCGCCGCGGAAACCTGTATCGGCTGCGGGTGTGGCGGCATCACCGTGCATCCGCGGCCGGACCAGCGCCACGTGCGCCCGGACGATGTGCGCGCGCTGGCGGCAATGCTGCGTGGGCGGGTGGAATTCAACATCGAGGGCAACCCGTTTGCCCCGGCGCGCGGTACCTACCCGGGCCTGCTGGCGCTGGCGCGCGAAGTGCGTCCCAGCCAGGTGACGCTGGTGCCGGACGCCGACGGCCAGATCACTTCCGACCACGGCTTCGATCCACAGCGCGATGTGGAATCGCTGCGCCCGATCGTCGCCGCGCTGCGCGACATGGGTTGCCGCGTCAGCTTGTTCGTGGACGCCGGCACGCAGGACTTTTCCGGCCTGGCGGCGCTCGGTGTGCAGCGCGTGGAGATTTACACCGGGCCGTATGCCGAGGCATTTGCCGCGGGTGAGCCAGCCGCCGCGCTGGCGGCCTGCGTGGACGCGGCACGCTGCGCACAACGCGCCGGGTTGGCGGTGAATGCGGGGCACGATCTCAACCAGGCCAATCTCGGCACCTTCGCCGCGGCGGTTCCGGACCTGGCCGAAGTCTCGATCGGCCACGCCCTGATCAGCGAGGCGCTGTACGCGGGCCTGGCTACGACCGTGCGCAACTATCTGCAAATCCTGCGCTGATGCGGTCGCGGCGCATGCCAGCGTGGTCAACGCGATAGCACTCAGCCGCGGCGCCGCATCGGCTGTCGCGCGTCATGGCGCGGGTCGGCTGCTCGCGTAGCGCACGGGTACCTCGCCGTGCAGGCCGCTGACGTTGCCTTCCGGCACCGCAAAACGCCAGTGCCAGACGCTGCGCAGGGCATGGGTATCCAGCAGCTCGTCGCCACTGGATTGCGCCACGCTGGCGGCATTGACGCGACCACTGTCATCCACGCTGACCTGCAACACCACGTGGCCGTCCAGATGGCCGCGCAGTTGCTCCCAGGACAGGGAAGTATCGGCTGGCGTCGTCAGCGGTACCAGTTCCGGTGTAGTGGCCGGCAGGGTGATCGGGCTGGTGTCGGCAATGGCGGTGGCACGTGCGCGGTAACTGCGTGCCTGCACGACGGACGCGCCCTGCGGTGGCGTGTGCCGGATGCGGGTCGCGTGCCGGTGCACCGCGCCTGGTGCAGCTCTCGGTGCGCGGTCGCCAGGTACCTGGGCAAACTGCGGCGCGGGCAGGTAACCGCGGGCCGTGAGCGTGCTCAGCCAGCCGGTGCCGGCCACGCCCAGCGCCAGCGCCAGCGCGCTCAGGCCGGTAGTGGTGCGCAGACGCAACATGCACTAGCGGCCCATGCGACGGGCGTCCCACCAAGGTTGCACGCACACCGCGACACGTTCACGGCCGTTCGAGGATCGCGGTGACACCCATGCCACCGGCCGTACAAATGGAGATCAAACCGCGCCCGGAACCCTTCTGCTGCAGCAACTTCGCCATGGTGGCGACCAGCCGGGCGCCGGTGGCGGCAAACGGATGGCCGACGGCGAGACTGGAGCCGTGCACGTTGAGCCGGGCCGGATCGATGCTGCCCAGTGGTGCGTCCAGGCCAAGGCGCTGCTTGCAGTACTCCGCGCTTTCCCACGCCTGCAGCGTGCACAACACCTGCGCGGCAAACGCCTCGTGGATCTCGTAGTAGTCGAAATCCTGCAGGCGCAAGCCATTGCGCGCGAGCAGCCGGGGCACGGCAATGGTCGGTGCCATCAGCAAGCCTTCACCGTGGACAAAATCCACCGCAGCCACTTCGGCATCGCGCACGAAGGCCTGGATCGGCAAGCCGCGTTGGGCCGCCCAGTCTTCACTGCCCAGCAACACCGCGGCGGCGCCGTCGGACAGGCCGGTCGAATTGCCGGCCGTCAGCGTGCCGTGTCCGGACGTCTTGTCGAACGCGGGCTTGAGCGTGGCCAGCTTCTCCAGCGTGGAGTCCGGACGCAAAAAACCATCGCGTTTGAGCCCGCGAAACGGCACCAGCAAATCATCGAAAAAACCCGCGTCGTACGCCGCCGCCAGCTTGCGGTGGCTGTCCAGCGCCAGCTGATCCTGCGCCTCCCGCGTGATGTGCCACTGCCGGGCCATCTGCTCGCAGTGGTCGCCCATCGACTTGCCGGTGCGTGGCTCGGCCACGCCGGGAAACGTCGGCTTCAGTTCGCTCAGCGCAAAGCCATGCACGGCCACCTTCAGCTTGTCCAGCGGTGCCTTGGTCCGGTTCATTGCCAGCAGGCGCTTGCGCAGGCGGGTGCCGTAGACGATCGGCACGTCGCTGGTGGTGTCCGAACCGGCGGCAATGCCGGCCTCGATTTGCCCGCAGGCAATCTTGTTGGCGACGATGATGGTGTTGTCCAGCGACGTGCCGCAGGCGCGCGCCGTGGTGATACCCGGGGTGGTGGGCGCCAGGCCGGAACTGAGCAGCGCTTCGCGCGCCAGGTTCCAGTCCAGCGAGTGCTTGATCACCGCGCCGAGCGCGACCTCGCCCAGTTCCACGCCGTGCAGGCCGAAGCGTTCCACCAGTGCGCCAAGCACCTTGACCGACATGCCGAAGTTGCCGACGTCGGCATACGCGCTGTTGTTGCGACAGAACGGAATGCGTACCCCGCCGATGACCGCAACCCGCCTTTGCTTCGTCTCCATGCTCGCAACAGCCCACAGATCAAGTCCTTCAAGGCTAACCCGCCGTGTCGCGCGGGGAAAGCCCAAAACGCTGAACGACCGATCGACGGCTAGAATTGGCTGTCTTCATTGCGTGGATTGCTGCTCGTGGAAGCACAAACATCCGTGGCCCTGCCGTTGGCCCTGGCGCTGGAACTGGTGGAAGGAGAAACCCCGTCAAGCCGCACGTTGACGCGCGACGAAGCCGCGGAACTGGCCGCCATGATCGCCACCGACCTGCATACGCTGATACCCAAGGTTGGCGTCGCGCGCCTGGCGCTGGCCGGGGCGTTGCTGGATTCGACAGAGTTGCTGCGCCCGGGCTTCCCGGTATGGGCCACGCTGGATGAGCTGGCCCGGCGGGTGCCGCGCGGGCACCTCGACAATGTGGTGGCTTTCGGCAGCCATGAGGGGCGCATGCCCGCGCCTGTGCTGGAACCGTCCGCCGACTATGCCGAAGGTCCGCTGCGGCTGGTGCCGATGAGCCTGCTCACGCCGCCGGAGCTCGCCGCGGAGTTGTCCGAATACCTGGAAGACCAGCTGATCGGCCGCGGCGAAGCCGGCAAGCAGACCGCAGACTGGCTGATGCGCACGCTGGGCGTGCGCCTGGCCCATGTGCGCTATCTCAGTCGCAACGATGTGCTGGCGGTGGTTTGCGTGCAGTACGAGCACGTCGCGCTGGCGCCACTGTGGGAGCTGCTGGAAGCGGCCTTGCTGACACCTGAGCAGGATGCCACCAGCATGACCGTGCGCGGCCTGTCACTGCAATTCACCCACGGTCTGGTGCTGGTGCAATCCCCGGCGCAATGGCTGGCCGTACAGGACAGCGATGACGCGCAACGCGCGCACGACTTTGCCGGCATCATGTTTGAATTGCGCCAATACGCGGTGTTGCTCGATGCCCACCGCGTGCCGCTGCACCTGCAGGCGGCCGCTGGCCACACCACCGCAAGCGGCACCGGCTATCTGGTGGAAATGTTTGCCGTGGCCGATGCCGGCTACGACCCGCCGGCGCTGTTTGCGCACGAGGCGCCGGGCCTGGGCGTGGTCGCCATCAGCGTAGCCCAGCGGGGCGCGGGCGGCGTCGCGCGCATCCTGGCGCACGGTTATCCGCTGCGCCCGCAGGCACTTGGACCGCTGCTGGCGGTACTCGCCGACCATTACGCGATACCGGGCGAGTTGCATGCGCTCGGTCGCGTCTGGCTGGATGCCAATGGTGGGCTGGGGGCGCCAGCCACCGCCCTGCATTGAGCAACTGGCAAGCATCTTTGCATCGGCATGCGCTTGGCGCATGATGCGCTGGCGCCAGTCACAGGCGCGTGCTTGGCACGACGGTCATGCCCACTCGCAGATCTGCCAAGGGATCACTGTCAGTTTCCGGTGGCGGCGACTGGCCGGAACGCATGTTGCACGGTGTGCCGGCGCTGCTGGCCTATCTCGATCTGCAGCAACGCGTGTTGTTCGCCAATCACACCCATCAGACCTGGTTGGGCGTGGAGCCTGGTGAGCTGATCGGTCGCCCGGCCAGGGAGGTGCTCGGCGAGCGCACCTATCAAAGTGCGCTGCCGGCATTGCAACGGGCCTACGCCGGCAGCCCGGCCACTTTCGAGGGCACGTTGTTCCGTGCGGGCGAACCACGCTACGTGCACGGCAACTTTGAGCCCGATATCGGCGCTGACGGCCGCGTCTGCGGCGTGTTTGCCGCGTTGGTCGACATCACCGCGCGGCACACGCTGGAACTGCAACTGCACGAAAGCGAACAGCGTTTCTACGCCGCTTTCCAGCACGCCACCATCGGCATGGCGCTGACCAGTCCCGACGGCCGGTTCCTGCGCGTCAACGCCGCCCTGTGTTCCATGCTGGGTTACACCGAAGCCGAGTTGCTGGCGCTGGACATCCGCACCATCAGCCATCCGGACGACGTCGCCACCGATCTGGACCTGCTGCAGCAGATGCTGCGCGGCGAGCGCGAGGCCTACCAGGTCGAGAAGCGCAACCTGCACAAGGACGGCCACGCAGTACACCTGCAACTCAGCGTGTCGCTGGTGCGCGATCCGCAGGGCGTGCCGCTGTACCTGGTTTCGCAGGCGCAGGACATCAGTCGGCGCAAGGCGTTCGAAGACGCGCTGCACCGCGAGCGCGAACTCGCGCAGGTGACGCTGCGCTCGATTGGTGACGCGGTGCTCACCACCGACCCGCAGCTGCGCGTCACTTCGCTCAACCCGGTGGCCGAGGCCATGACCGGCTGGAGCGCAGCCGAGGCACGTGGCCGCCTGATCGAGGAAGTGTTTCCGGTGCGCCATGCGCGAACCCGGGAGGTGCTGCCCAGCCCGTTGCGCGCCGCCATCGCGCGTAATGGCATCGTGGATCTGGCCGCGCACAGCGTCTTGCGTCACCGCAGTGGTTTCGCCACGCCGGTGGAGGATTCGTCCGCGCCCATCCACGATCATGCCGGCAACGTGATCGGGGGCGTGCTCGTTTTCCACGACATCAGCGAAACCCGTTCGCTGACCCTGAAGATGATCCACCTCACTCAGCACGATGTATTGACCGGGCTACCGAACCGCGGCCAGGTGCACGCCAGGATTCAACTGCTGCTGGACACCGCGGCGCGCCGCCAGTTGCACGGTGCGGTGCTGTACATCGATCTGGACAACTTCAAGCAGGTCAATGAGCGCTATGGGCACGCCACCGGCGATCGTGTGTTGCGCGCACTGGTCGCGCAACTGCGCAGCGGCTTGACCGGCGACGAGTTGTTCAGCCGCTACGGTGGCGATGAATTCGTGGTGGCGTTGCCGCATCTGGAAAGCACTGGCGAAGCACTCAGCGTCTGCCGGCGGCTGCTGGATTTGTGCGCACAGACTGCCGTGCCCGAGGTACCGGATCTGGCCCTGCGCATGAGCATCGGCGTCAGCCTGTTTCCCGCCGACGCCACCGATCCGGAAAGTTTGCTGCAGCACGCGGAGGCCGCACTGCGCGCAGCCAAGGCCCAGGGGCAGCATGACTGCCGGTTTTTCTCCCCGGCGATGACCGAACGCGCGACCGAATTGCGCAAGATCGAGGTGGGGCTGCGCGCGGCGCTGAAACGACGTGAGCTGGTGTTGCACTACCAACCCAAGGTGCGTGCGCGCGATCATCGCATCGTCGGTGCCGAGGCATTGATGCGCTGGATCGTCGACGGTCGGGAGCGTTACGTGCCGGACCAGTTCATCCCGGTCGCCGAAGACAGCGGACAGATCCTGTCGATCGGCAATTGGGCCTTGCGCGCGGCGTGCCGCCAGGTGCGGCGCTGGCAACGCCAGAGACGCGCGTTGGCACTATCGGTCAACGTTTCGCCGTTGCAGTTTCAGCATCCGGGGTTTTACGACGAGCTCAAGCATGCGCTGGAGGAAACCGGCGCCGATCCGCGCCTGCTGGAACTGGAAGTCACCGAGCGCATGGTGATGTCCGGCGGCAAGGCGACCACGAGCCTGCTGCGCCGGATCAGGCGTGCGGGGGTGCGCCTGTCACTGGATGATTTTGGTACCGGCTATTGCAGCCTGTCGTATCTGCGCCACTTTCCCATCGACGCGCTGAAGATCGATCGTGCGTTCGTGCGCGAGCTGACGACCGATGCCGATACCGACACCATCACCCGCGCCATCATCGTGATGGCCCGCAGCCTGCACAAGGAAGTGGTCGCCGAAGGCGTGGAGACGGAGGCGCAGGCAGACTTCCTGCGCGACGCCGGTTGCTCGCAGTTGCAGGGCTTTCGCTATGGCGAGGCGCTGCCGGTAGCCGAGTTCAATGCACGGCTCGACGCCGAGCCACCGCTGCCGCTCAACGTGAAGCGGTCGGCCGCGGGCTGAGCGGCGCCGCGTCCGCGACAAACTCCGCTTCGTACATCGCGTAGTGGCAGCGTTGCATGCCCAGACGCTCGTAGGTGGCCTGTGCCGTGGTGTTCCCGATGTCCACATACAGGCGCAACCCCACCGCACCGGCATCATGTGCGCGTTGCTCGGCCGCCGCATACAGCGCGCGAAACACACCACCACGGCGGGCTGCGGTGATCACGTACACACTCTGGATCCACCAGAAGTCACCACAGCGCCAGTCGCTCCACTCGTAGGTCACGAGCAAACTGCCCACCGCCATCCCGGCACTTTCGGCCACCAGATAAAAGCCCCGCGCCGGTTGCGCCAGCACGCCGGCGACACCGCGTTGCAGCCGCGCGGGTTCGAGGGTCTTGTGTTCGGTTTCCCAGGCCATGGCCGCATTCCAGGCACACAGGTCAGGCATGTCGGCAGCGGTGGCCGGGCGGACAAGTAGGGACATGGCATTCCAGGCAAGTGGACAACACCTGCATCCTAACGCGCGTGGTTTTCACACGTGCACGCGTATGGTGCCAGGCATCAGGCGGCCGCCGCGCCAGCGTGCACCGACCGCCGCTGCGGTGGTTGTTGGCCCCACGGGTAAGGAACGCTGGATTTGAACATTGGCGACATTTTGAATCGGTTCAGGCGTGTGCGCGGCCAGCATGGCACGTCGACCGGCCGTTCTGGACAGGAGACCGCACTGCGCTCGGAGCTGTTCAGCGCCGATCAGATGGAACAACACGGACGTACCCTGGCCGCCCGGCACCGGCCGAGCGAGCACTCCAGCGCGAACCTGCTGCTCAATCGCCTGGCCGACAACGAAGCGTTGTTGACGCATGCCGGCGAACGCCTGACCGGCGCCAGTCGCCAGCACCAGCGCATCACGCCTGCCGCAGAGTGGTTGCTCGACAACTTTTACCTGATCGAAGAACAGATCCGCATCGCCCGCCGGCATTTGCCCAGAGGCTACAGCCACGAGCTGCCACGTCTGGACAGCGGACCATCGGCGGGGCTGCCG
>DATCWU010000083.1:0-5137 GCA_036566165.1 Rhodanobacter sp.
TAGTCGGACATGCGCATGCGCTTGTTCGCGCCATGCTGGCCGGGCTTGTTTTCCAGCTTGCACTTGGAGTCCAGCGCGCGCGCCGGGCTCTTCAGGCTGAGATCTGCACCCTCACGACGGGCGAGTTTGCAGGTAGCTCCACGATAACGGGCCATGGGTATGCTCCTTAGACTCGACGCTTCTTGGGGGGACGGCAGCCGTTGTGCGGAATCGGCGTGACGTCGATGATGTTGAGCACCTTGTAGCCCAACGCATTCAGCGAACGCACCGCCGACTCGCGGCCCGGGCCGGGGCCCTTGATGCGTACTTCCACCGTCTTCACGCCGTAGTCGCCTGCCGCGCGGCCGGCCTTTTCGGCGGCCACCTGGGCAGCGAACGGGGTCGACTTGCGCGAGCCACGGAAACCGGCGCCGCCGGCGGTAGCCCACGACAAGGCATTGCCCTGACGATCGGTGATGGTGACGATGGTGTTGTTGAAGGAGGCCTGCACGTGGGCCACGGCATCCGTGACAACGCGCTTGATCTTCTTCTTGGTCTTGACCGGCTTAGCCATGGTTTAGAGGCTCTATGTTAATCAGTGCGGCCACGGACGGCCGCTTTTTGATCTTCGCGATCAGGGAAGATCGCACTGGTGCAATCACTTCTTGATCGCGCGACGGGGGCCCTTGCGGGTACGTGCGTTGGTACGTGTGCGCTGACCGCGCACCGGCAGGCCACGACGATGGCGCAGGCCACGGTAGCAACCCAGGTCCATCAGACGCTTGATGGCCATGCCCACCTCACGGCGCAGATCGCCTTCGACGGTGTACTTGGCGATCTCATGGCGGATCTTCTCCACCTCGCCTTCACTGAGGGACTTGATCTGGGTGGTCGGAACCACGCCAGCATCCACGCAGACCTTCTTGGCCCGGCTGCGGCCGATACCGTAAATGCTCTGCAGACCAACCCAGACATGTTTCTGGACCGGCAAATTGACACCCGCGATGCGCGCCATGATGTACTTTCTCCGATGCGTTTCGTGCGCGGTAAACGCGCAATTTTAACCTGAATTACCCTAACTGGAAAGCCCTGCGACACCGCGGTGTCGCCACTCCCCGACTTTGACCAATCAATCCGCAGCCTCAGCTGCGGCGGAGATTGGCCTTCTTGAGCAGACTTTCGTACTGGTGACTGACCAGATGCGCCTGCACCTGAGACGTGAAATCCATCACCACAACCACCACGATCAGCAGCGACGTGCCACCGAAGTAAAACGGCACATGCCAGGCGTTCTGCATGAACGACGGCACCAGACACACCGCCACCAGATACAACGCACCGACACCGGTCAGACGAGTCATCACCGCATCGATGTAGCTGGCCGTGGCCTTGCCCGGACGGATGCCCGGGATCAGCGCACCCGACCGCTTGAGGTTGTCGGCCGTCTCATCGGCGTTGAACACGATCGCCGTGTAGAAGAACGCAAAACCCATCACCAGTATCGAAGACACCGTCTCGTACAACGGGTTGCCCGGGCTCAGCGCCTGGGTCAGATCCTGCAGCCAGCGCGACTGCTGCCCGGTGCTGAACCAACTGATCGCCGTGGCCGGGAACATCAGCAGGCTCGACGCGAAGATCGGCGGAATCACACCCGACATGTTGATCTTCAACGGCAGGTTCGAACTCTGGTTCTGATAGGCCTTCTGCCCGCCGGAACGCCGTGCGTAGTTCACCGTGATGCGCCGCTGGGCGCGCTCCATGAACACCACGAACGCCGTCACCGCCAGCGCCAGACCAAACACCATCAACAACTTGATCAGCGACAACTCGCCATTGCTGGCCATTCCCAGGGTATGTACCACCGCCCCTGGCAGACCGGCGACGATACCGGCAAAGATCAGCAGCGAAATGCCGTTGCCGACACCGCGCTCGGTCATCTGTT
Organism: Rhodanobacter sp.; assembly: GCA_036566165.1. Taxonomy (GTDB): domain Bacteria; phylum Pseudomonadota; class Gammaproteobacteria; order Xanthomonadales; family Rhodanobacteraceae; genus Rhodanobacter. The sequence continues at coordinate 1,922 of DATCWU010000083.1, forward strand.
CGCCCAGCCACATCAGGAACATCGTGCCGGCGGTAAGCCCGACCACGGATGAAAAGATGAAGCCGAAACCCGGTGTATAAACCACCGGTGCGCCACCCGCCGCAACCTGTCCCTGCAACGCCACCGCAATACCGAACGACTGGAACGCCGCCAAGGCCACCGTGGCATAGCGCGTATACATCGTCATCTTGCGCTTGCCGGCCTCGCCTTCCTTGCGCAGGCTCTGCAGGCTCGGCACCACCGCGCCCATCATCTGGAACACGATCGACGCCGAAATGTACGGAATCACGCCGAGCGCGAATACCGAGAAGCGTTCCAGCGCACCACCCGAGAACATGTTGAACATGTCCATCAGGCCATTGCCGTTGACCAGATTGGTCATCGCCTCCGGATTGACGCCCGGGACCGGGATGAACGAACCGAGTCGAAACACCACCAGCGCACCGATCACGAAGAAAATGCGCTGACGAAGCTCCGTCAGTTTGCCGAGCTTGCCGAGTGCGTTGCCCTTGGCTGCTGCCACCTGATTACTCCACGCTGCCGCCGGCAGCCTCGATGGCTGCCTTGGCGCCGGCGGTAGCCAGCAGACCGGACAACTTCACCGCGCGACCGATTTCACCCTTGAGGACAACCTTGACCTTCTTCGCGCGGCTGTTGATCAGGCCAGCCTGATGCAGCGCGACAACGTCGATCACGTCAGCCTTGAGATTGGCCAGCTGATACAGGAACACTTCCTGGCTCTCGGCCTGCTTCTTCGAGCGGAAACCGACCTTCGGCATCCGACGATTCAGCGGCATCTGGCCGCCCTCGAAACCGTACTTGTGGGTACCGCCCGCGCGGGCATGCTGACCCTTGTGGCCGCGGCCGGCGGTCTTGCCCATGCCCGAACCGATGCCGCGACCGACGCGCAAGCGCGTCTTGTTGGAACCGGCAGCCGGCTTGATGTCATTAAGACGCATGATGATTACTCCTCGACCCGAACCAGGTAGTAGACCGTGTTGATCAGGCCACGGACCTGCGGGCTGTCCTTCAACTCACGGACGTCATCGATCTTGCCCAGACCCAGCGCCTTGACGCTCAGACGGTGGCGTGCCTGCACGCCGCGCAGGCCCTTGACCAGGCGCACGCGCACGGTGGCGGCGGTTTCGTTCTTCTTAGCCATTGCCCAGCACCTCTTCCAGGGTCTTGCCACGCTTGGCGGCGATCTTCTTGGGTGAGGCAACCGCCTGCAGGCCCTTGATGGTGGCGCGCACCAGGTTGATCGGATTGCGCGAACCCACGGCCTTGGCCAGCACGTTCTTGACGCCGACCACTTCCAGCACCGCACGCATGGCGCCGCCGGCGATCACGCCGGTACCTTCGGAAGCGGGCTGCATATAGACGCGGGCGGCACCATGATTCGCCTTCACGGCGTACCACAGGGTGCCGTTGTTCAGTTCGATGTTCACCATCTGGCGGCGGGCACGCTCCATGGCCTTGGAGATGGCAACCGGCACTTCACGCGCCTTGCCATAACCGAAGCCAACCTTGCCCTCGCCGTCACCGACCACGGTCAGTGCGGTGAAGCTCATCTGGCGGCCGCCCTTGACGGTCTTGGCCACACGGTTGACGGCAATCAACTTTTCCAGCAGGCCGTCGGAATTTTCGCGATCGGTAGAAGACATGTTCTTTTCCATGTGCCCGGCGGACCGGGACTTTGCTTGCGGCTGAGCCGCTTGGAGTTGTAGGTGTCGCTGTGGAAATCAGGGCCGTGCCCTGACCCGGGTGCTGCTTAGAACTTCAGGCCGGCCTCGCGTGCCGCATCGGCCAGCGCCTTGATGCGACCGTGGTAGCGGAAACCGGAGCGGTCGAACGCGACCGATTCGATGCCTGCAGCCTTCGCGCGCTCGGCGACTGCCTTGCCTACCGCGGCAGCGGCGGTCAGATTCTTGGTGCCCTTGAGGCCCTCGGCGACCGACTTCTGCACGGTGGAGGCGGCGGCCACCACGTTCTTGCCGGAGGCGTCGAACACCTGCGCATAAATGTGCTGACCAGTGCGGTGCACCGACAGGCGGGCCACGGCCAGCTTGCGGATGTGGGCACGCGTGGACTTGGCACGGCGCAGGCGGTTTTCGTTCTTGTTCATCGTCATAATTCCTCGAAAGCGGATCGGCTGGATGGGGCTGGGCTCTTTTGAAGAGCCGGCCATGAATGGCCGACCTTCGCGGAGGGACCCGCATTACGCCTTCTTGGCTTCCTTCAGCGTGATCTTCTCACCGGCATAGCGCACGCCCTTGCCCTTGTAGGGCTCCGGCGGACGGAAACCGCGAATCTTGGCCGCCACCTGGCCCACCGCCTGCTTGTCCGCGCCCTTGATCAGGACTTCGGTCTGCGTCGGGGTTTCGATGCTGATGCCTTCAGGCGCCTCGAACACCACCGGGTGGGAAAAGCCCAGGCTCAGGTTCAGCGACTTGCCCTGCATGGAAACGCGGTAGCCGACGCCGACCAGTTCGAGCTTGCGCTCGTAGCCGGTGGAGACGCCGGTGACCATGTTGGACAGCAGTGCACGCGCGGTACCGCCGAACTTGTCGTCGGCGCCATCAACGAGGCTGATGTTCGCAACGCCATTGTCCACGGCGACGCTGACGCCCGGCAGGTGATGCACGGACAGCGTGCCCTTCGGGCCCTTCACCGAAATGCTGTCGCTACCGACGGTCATCTCGACGCCCTTGGGCAGGGAAATTGGTTGTTTGGCAACACGTGACATCGAAAGACTCCTTATGCCACTTGGCCGATGACTTCGCCGCCCAGACCCTTGGCACGGGCCTGCGCATCGGTCAACAGACCAGCGGAAGTCGAGATGATCGAGATGCCCAGGCCACCGAGGACCTTCGGCAGTTCGTCCTTGCCGCGATACACACGCAGGCCGGAGCGGCTGACACGGGAAATGCGCTCGATGGCCGGCTGGCCCTCGAAATACTTGAGCTTGAGCTCGAGCACCGGCTTGCCTTCCTCGGCGGAAGTCTTGGCGTCGAGGATGTAGCCCTCGTTCTTGAGAAGGTTGGCGATCGCCACCTTCAGTTTCGACGACGGCATACGCACGGTCGGCTTGCCCATGGCCTGGGCATTGCGGACACGCGTGAACAGATCGGCGATGGGATCAGTCATGCTCATGAAAACATCCTTCAGAGTGCACCGATATCCGATAAAACCGGAAATCAATCAGATTGTGAGCCG
>DATCWU010000088.1:0-4201 GCA_036566165.1 Rhodanobacter sp.
GGTCTGCACGCGTTCATGCACCAGAACCACGCAGACCTGATGCAGATGATCGTTGCCACCGGCAAGTGGGACAAGGACATCGAGGCCACGTTCAAGACTGCAGTGGACGAATACAAGAAAACCGGTAGCTGGTAAGACGGCGGAACCGGAAACCGGGAACAGCGGCAAAACCGCGATTCCTGCGATCCTCGATCCCCGATCCCCCGAGTAGGCAAAGCGAGCGAGACAGATGGCCAGCGGACGCGAAATCAAAACCAAGATCAAGAGCACGCAGAACATGCGCAAGGTGACTGGCGCGCTGCAGATGGTCTCGGCCTCGAAGATCCGCAAGGCGCAGGAGTTGATGCGCGCCTCGCGCCCGTATGCACGTTCGATGCGCAAGGTGATTGCGCACGTGGCGCAAGCCAGCACCGACTTCAGCCATCCGTTTCTCGTCCAGCGTGAAACCGTGGCGCGCGTCGGGTACATCGTGGTGTCCACCGATCGCGGCTTGTGCGGTGGACTCAATTCCAACCTGTTCCGGCGTTTGCTGCCGTTGATCCACGACTGGCAAAAGCAGAATGTGCAGGTGGATGTCGTGGCCATTGGGCAGAAGGCGATTGCGTTCTTCAGCCACCTCAAGGGCATCAACCTTGTCGGCAGCGTCGGCCAGCTGGGCGAGCGACCGAAACTGGAGAGCCTGATCGGCGTGATCAAGGTGATGCTGGATGCGTACAAGGCCAACGGACTGGATCGGGTATTTCTGGCCTACAACGATTTCATCAACACCATGAGCCAGCGCCCCGCGGTCGATGCGCTGCTGCCGTTGCCCCTGGTGGCGGCTGAGTTGGAGGCCCACCAGGAGGCAGGTGAGTCGGCGTATGCCGGTATCGCGCTCGACCAGGGCCACGACTGGGATTACATCTACGAACCCGACGCACAGACCGTGCTGGAACACGTGCTGGATCGCTACATCGAATCGGTGGTGTATCAGGCCGCGCTGGAAAATCTGGCCAGCGAGCACGCCGCGCGCATGGTGGCGATGAAGAGTGCGTCGGACAACGCAAACAAGGTGATCGACGAGTTGACGCTGATTTACAACAAGGCGCGACAGGCGGCGATCACCCAGGAAATTTCCGAAATCGTCGGCGGCGCGGCGGCGGTGTAGTTATGGCTGCCGCCAATTAAACATCCGGAGTTATCAGCATGAGCCAGGGCAAAGTTGTTCAGATCATCGGCGCGGTAGTCGACGTGGAGTACGGGCGCGACGAAGTACCGCAGGTGTACGACGCACTGAAAATCGACGGCACCGAGATCACGCTGGAAGTGCAGCAGCAGCTCGGCGACGGCATCGTGCGCACCATCGCGCTCGGTTCCACCGAGGGCTTGAAGCGCGGCCTGCTGGCGCGCAACACCGGCGAAGGCATCAAGGTGCCGGTCGGCAAGGCCACGCTGGGGCGCATCATGGACGTGCTCGGCAATCCGATTGACGAAGTGGGTCCGATCGACGCCAAGGATCACTGGGTCATCCATCGCGAAGCGCCAAGCTACGACGATCAGGCCGCTGCCAATGACTTGCTGGAAACCGGCATCAAGGTGATCGACCTGGTGTGTCCGTTCGCCAAGGGCGGCAAGGTTGGCCTGTTTGGCGGCGCCGGTGTCGGCAAGACCGTGAACATGCTGGAATTGATCAACAACATCGCCACCCAGCACGCCGGCTTGTCGGTGTTTGCCGGCGTCGGCGAGCGTACCCGCGAAGGCAACGACTTCTATCACGAGATGCAGGAAGCGGGCGTCGTCAAGCTGGATGACCTGCCGGCGTCCAAGGTCGCAATGGTTTACGGCCAGATGAACGAGCCGCCGGGCAACCGCCTGCGCGTTGCGCTGACCGGCCTGACCATGGCCGAGTACTTCCGCGACGAGAAGGACGAGCACGGCAAGGGCAAGGACGTGTTGTTCTTCGTCGACAATATTTACCGCTACACGCTGGCCGGTACCGAAGTGTCGGCCTTGCTTGGCCGCATGCCGTCCGCCGTGGGTTATCAGCCGACGCTGGCCGAGGAAATGGGCGTGCTGCAGGAGCGCATCACCTCGACCAAGACCGGCTCGATCACCTCGATCCAGGCCGTGTACGTGCCGGCGGACGACTACACCGACCCGTCGCCGGCCACCACGTTTGCACATCTGGATTCCACAGTCGCCTTGTCGCGCGACATCGCCAGCCTGGGTATCTATCCGGCGGTGGATCCGCTGGCTTCGACCAGCCGTCAGCTCGATCCGCTGGTGATTGGTCAGGAGCACTACGACGTCGCCCGCCGCGTGCAGGGCACGTTGCAGCGCTACAAGGAATTGAAGGACATCATCGCGATCCTCGGCATGGACGAGCTGAGCGAGACCGACAAGCAGACCGTGACCCGCGCGCGCAAGGTCGAGCGCTTCTTCAGCCAGCCGTTCCACGTGGCTGAAGTGTTCACCGGCGCGCCGGGCAAGTACGTGCCGCTGAAGGAAACGATCCGCGGCTTCAAGATGATCATCGATGGCGAAGTGGATCACCTGCCGGAGCAGGCGTTCTACATGGTCGGTACCATCGATGAAGCGATCAAGAAGGCCGAAGACATGGGCGCCAAGAAGGCGGCCTGATTCCTTTGCCCGGGCGGGTGCGCGGGTACGGATTCCCGCCGCCGGCGTTGGTGGACGCGGCGCGTTGCGTTGCTGTTGTTGTTTCATCGTTCCCCGGTTAGCGCCGAGTCAAGCGAGACCCAAATACCATGACCCAAACCATTCGCGTCGATATCGTCAGTGCCGAAGCCGAGATTTTTTCCGGTGACGCGACGATGGTGGTGGCTACGGGCGAGCTGGGCGAGCTGGGTATCACGCCGCGCCACGCGCCGCTGATTACCCGCCTCAAGCCCGGGCACGTCGATGTGATCCAGGCCAGCGGCGAGCGTCAGCAATTCTATGTTTCCGGTGGCGTGCTGGAGGTGCAGCCGCAGGTGGTCACCGTGCTGGCCGATACCGCGTCCCGCGCGGCCGACCTGGATGAGGCAGCGGCGTTGCACGCCAGGAAAGAAGCCGAAGACGCGCTGGCCAATCGTACGGCCGAGATGGATGTCGCCCAGGCCCAAGCCAAGCTGGCCGAGGCGATGGCGCAGTTGCAGGCGCTGGAGCGCTTGCGCAAGACCCTCAAGCACTGATTGCCCGCGGCTGACGCCCCGCCGTTGGCCCGCCGCCACGACCAGCAGTTCAGAGACCTTCCGGGCCGCGGCGTAGCCAGCTGTCGAGCAAGGCCTTGTCGTAACGCAGCGGGTCCGTGTTGCTTGGCGTCGCCAGTCCGCTGTGCAGATAACCGGGGTTGCGCAATGTACGCGAGCCTTGGCGCGACACAGTGCCGTCAGTGCCAATCAATTTGAATGTCAGCTCGATGCGCGGTGGGTAGGTGTCTTTCATGATGCGCACGTAAGACATGCGCGGACCGCGCCATGGCTCGTAGGCACCCGCGAGCTTGATGTCGGTGATGGTGACTTCCAGCCGTTCGCCTGGTGGCAGCATGCGCGTCGCGCGCTTGATCAGGTGGGCCTGCAGCGCCTGCAGATAGTCGGTGCCCTGGTAGCGGTTCTGCATGCCAAATTCACGGTTCTCGCTGAAATTCTGCGGGTTGGCATAGGTGACCGTCACGCGCGGCGTGGACTCAGGCGCCGTGGCCGTCCGGGAGGATGCCGGGCCACCCGCCCACAACGTGATGACAGCGCACGCAGCGGTCAGGTAGGGGCCTATTCCAATCATGCGGTTCATGGCGTGCCTCGTCTGTAGCCGCCGGTCGAGGTCGGAGCTTGGCACGATCACCGTTGTGCTTTTGTGTGTGTCGACGTTACGGTCATCGACCTGGCCGGGTTTCCGCCGGGCGTGATGGTCAGGATGCCAGTCAGCAAACCTGGTAGTCGGAAGTGTGGGGTGAATTCGCCTCCTCGGATCCGCCGGGGTGACGCACGCCGTTGCCACTCGCGCTCCGGGCTGCAGACGTTGGCGCGCAGCATCGCCACGGTCGGCGGCTGACGCCACCGGGGATGTGCGGTAGACCGTACCAGCCGCTGCTATGCTTTTCGTTTGTGACAGCGCAAGGCAGTCCGCATGAACAACGTTCCGTTGCACGTCCTCATCCTCGCGGCGGGTGCCGGGACGCGGATGAAATCGCGGCGCCCCAAGGTGCTGATGCCGCTGGCCG
>DATCWU010000107.1:0-4247 GCA_036566165.1 Rhodanobacter sp.
CTCCGCAATCGACATCGGCGCGTATTGCTTCTGCTTCATCAGCTCGGTCACACGCTGACCGCGATCCAGCTGTGCGCGCGTGGCCGGGTCCAGATCGGAGGCAAACTGCGCAAACGCGGCCAATTCACGGAACTGTGCGAGCGACAGCTTGACGCCGCCGGACAGCTTCTTGACGATCTTCGCCTGCGCCGAACCACCGACGCGGGACACCGAGATACCAGCGTTCACGGCTGGCCGGATACCGGCGTTGAACAAGTCGGTTTCCAGGAAGATCTGGCCATCGGTAATCGAGATCACATTGGTCGGCACGAACGCGGAAACGTCACCGGCCTGGGTCTCGATGATCGGCAACGCGGTCAGCGAGCCGGTCTTGCCTTTCACTTCACCGTTGGTGAACTTCTCCACGTACGCCGCCGACACGCGCGAAGCGCGCTCCAGCAAACGGCTGTGCAGGTAGAACACGTCGCCCGGATACGCCTCGCGACCCGGCGGGCGCTTGAGCAACAACGAAATCTGGCGGTACGCCACGGCCTGCTTGGACAGGTCGTCGTAGATGATCAGCGCGTCCTGGCCGCGATCGCGGAAGTATTCGCCCATCGCGCAGCCGGCATACGGTGCGATGTACTGCAACGCCGGCGACTCGGAAGCCGAGGCAACCACCACGATTGTGTGCGCCAGCGCGCCGTGCTCTTCCAGCTTGCGTACCACGTTGGCGATGGACGACCGCTTCTGCCCGATCGCCACGTAGATGCATTTGATGCCGGAATCTTTCTGGTTGATGATCGTGTCGATCGCCAGCGCGGTCTTGCCGGTCTGGCGGTCGCCAATGATCAGCTCGCGCTGGCCACGACCAATCGGAATCATCGAGTCGACCGACTTGTAACCGGTCTGCATCGGCTGGTCGACCGACTGGCGCCAGATCACGCCAGGTGCCACTTTCTCCACTACCGCCGTGAGCTTGGCGCCGATCGGACCCTTGCCATCAATCGGATTGCCCAGCGCATCGACGACGCGGCCAAGCAGCTCCGGACCGATGGGCACTTCCAGCACGCGACCGGTGGTCTTGGCCGTATCGCCTTCGCGCAGGTGCGTGTAGTCACCCAGCACCACCGCGCCGACCGAGTCGCGCTCCAGGTTCAGCGCCAGTGCAATCGCGTTGCCCGGCAACTCGATCATCTCACCCTGCATCACGTCGGCCAGACCGTGGATACGCACGATGCCGTCGGAGACGCTGATGAGCGTGCCCTCGTTGCGTGCTTCGGCGCCAAGCTTCAGGTGCTCGATGCGGCTTTTGATCAGCTCACTGATTTCGGAGGGGTTCAAAGTGGTGCTGGACATGGTCGTTTTATCCCAAAATGTCGGAAACGAAGCTCTTTCCCGGAGTCCGGCCAGCGACGACCGGTCTTAATCCTCGCGCGTGGACTTCGCGTGTAACGAAACTGTCCGACCATGGCTGGCCGGTTTTCACTCTGCGCAAAGCGAACTGCGCGTCAAATCAATTCAGCGCGCTGGCGAGCCGCGCCAGCCGCCCACGTGCCGAACCATCAATCACTTCGGTGCCGGTATCCACCAGCACCCCGGCAAGCAGTGCAGGATCCACCCTGGTTTCCAGGGCAATGTCGCGCTTGAAGCGACGCTGCAGCGAAGCCCGCAATTGCTCGGTCTGCGCCGCATCCAGCGCCATCGCACTGGTCACCTTGACCAGCAGCTGCGACTCGGACTCGCGCTTGAACACCGCGTACAGCTCAGCCACCTCCGGCAGCAACGCCATCCGCCGCTGCTCAGCCAGCTCGATGAGAAAGTTTGCAAACGGTGCATCCTCGGCAACGCCTGGCGGCAGATGCAATGCCACCAATTGTGCCGGCAACACCCGCGGATCAGCGCCAAGCCCGGCCACCCGCGGATCGGCAGCCACCGCGGCGGCAAACACCAACGCCTGCGCCCATGCGTCCAGCGTACCCGCCGCCTGTGCCACTTCAAAAGCGGCGCGCGCATACGGACGGGCGAGAGTAATTGCCTGTGCCATTGCCTAAATCTCGGCCGCAAGCTGATCGAGCAAAGCCTTGTGCATCGCCGGATCAACTTCGCGCTGCACGATCCTGCTTGCGCCCTGCACGGCGAGCACGCTGACTTGCGCGCGCAATTGGTCGCGTGCCTGCTGCGCCATTGATGCGATGTCATCTTGCGCCGAGGTCTTCAGCCGGTTGATCTCCGTGATCGCCTGATCACGTGCCTTGTCGACGATCTCGTTGGCCTGCTTCTGTGCGCGATCGATGATTTCGCTGGCGCGTTGACGGGCCACCTTGATCTCGGCGGCGACCTTGAGGTCGGCGCCCTTCAACTCCGCGTGCGCGCGCTCGGCGGCACTCAGGCCTTCGGCAATCTTGACCTGTCGCTCTTCAATGGCCTTGTTGAGATACGGCCAGATGAAGTGCACACAAAACCAGATCAAGAGGGCGAAGGAGAGCATTTCGCCAATCAAGGTCGCGTTGAATTCCATCGCTGCGTCACCTGTAAATACGGACTAACAAAACTGCGGAAAATCGCGCGGGCACGTCGGTGCCCGCGTTGTCGCTGGCGGAATCAGCCGGCGACGTGCTTGAGCACTTCGGCAACCAGCGGGTTCGCCACGGCGAAGTACATTGCCAGTGCCACACCAATCAGGTACGCGGCATCGATCAGGCCGGCGAGCAGGAACATGTTCGTCGACAGCATCGGCACGAGTTCCGGTTGCCGTGCGGCGGACTCCAGAAACTTGGAACCCATGACCCCGATACCGATACAGGCACCAAGCGCACCAAGGCCGATGATCAAGCCGAGCGCGATGGCGGTGAAGGACTGAAGCTGGGCAATGTGAGCGACTAATTCCACGACGATCTCCTGAAGAAATTCAAACTGGCAGATGAAAACGGTTGCACGGGTTGCTCGAAAAACTGGCGCGAAAGATCACCGGATCAATGGTGTCGCTGCGCCATGGCGATATACACGACCGACAACACCATGAAGATGAACGCCTGGATGGTGATGATCAGGATGTGGAAGATGCCCCACGCGGTGTAGCCAATGATGCCGGCACCAAACAACGCCCAGCCAGCCAGCCCGGCGCCGGCGCTGAACAAACCGGCGATCAGCATGAACACCAACTCACCCGCGTACATGTTGCCAAACAGTCGCATCGCGAGGCTCACCGGCTTGGAGGCCAGCTCCACGATGTTCAGCGCAAAATTGAACGGCGCCAGCATGATCTTGAGCGGCACGTTGTTGGCCTGGAACGGTGCGGTAAACAACTCGTGCGTATAGCCGCCAAACCCCTTGGCCTTGAAACTGTAGAAAATCACCAGCAGCAATACGGTCAACGACATCGCAAACGTCAGGTTGAGGTCAGCAGTCGGCACCGCGCGGAAATGGGCGATACCGAATTTCTCGGTGACCCACGGCAGCAGATCCACCGGCAGCAGATCCATCGCATTCATCAGGAACACCCAGATGAATATGGTCAGCGCCAACGGACCCAGCACGCGGCGGTCGCCATGAAACACATCCTTGACCTGACCGTCGACAAATTCCAGCACCAGCTCGACAAACGCCTGACCCTTGCCCGGTACGCCGGCCGTCGCCTTGCGCGCCTTCAACCAGAACCACGCGCTGAACAACACGCCCAGCACCAGCGCGACGGTGACCGAATCAATGTGCACGGCCCAGAAACCACCGTCGCCGACGTGCGGCGTCAGATGCTGGAGGTGATGCGTGATGTAGTCGGTGAGGCCGCCGGTAGACTCGCTTGCCATGTCTCAACCCTTGAATCTGAACGCCAACAGATAAACCGCATGTGCGGCCACCAACCCTGTAACGGCGGCCAGCGGCGGTAATTTGTACTGAAACAGGATCACGCCCAAACCGCCAATGACCACGAACCACTTCAACAACATGCCCACCAGCAAGCGCGACAGCATCATCTGCGCACCGTGCAACCCGCTGAACGCGCGTATGGAAAGCAGCCACGTGCCCAACGCCACAACCAGCGCACCCAACGTCGCCGCCAATGCTTCACGCGGACCCTGCAACAGGAACGCGAGGCCAGCCAACAGTGCCACAGCAAGCTGCAGCACCACGATGCGCAAAGCGACATGGCGACCAAAGGCAAGGCTGTTGAGCACGTAACCTCTCCGCACGGCTTGACACCAGGCGGCACCGACTGCGCTACGGGCCACGATCCAATCTGTAAAAGTATATCAGCGCGCTCGGCC
>DATCWU010000143.1:0-8165 GCA_036566165.1 Rhodanobacter sp.
GTGCATGACCACCCGCGGGGTACACAAGCGCGGCGTGTCCATGGTGACCAGCCAGATGCTCGGCGTGTTTCGCGACGACCCGCGCACGCGCCTGGAGTTTTTGCAGTTCATCGGTATTGATCGCCTGCCGCGCTGACGTGCGACAGCCATGTCAAAGCCGCAACGCGTGCCCGCGTGCATGCGTGGCGGCAGTCGCCTGCGTGCTGTTGTCTGCAATATGGCTGTGCAGCGCACGAGGCCTGCCGGACACGCGTGCCGCTTACCTGCGCATGTTCGACACCAATGGCGACGGGCGCATCAACAATACTGAGTACGTGCAATACATGAGTGCGGGCTTCCGCGGCATGGACGGCAACGGCGATGGCACGCTGGAAGCGGCGGAACTGCCCGGTGGCCACGGTCGAGCCATCACCATCAGGGAATTCCAGGACGACTTGCGCCGCCAGTTTCGCCAGCTCGATCGCAACCACGACGGCTACCTCAACGCGCGCGAGCTGACCGCACCGCCGGGCTGAAGCGCACGCGCGAATGCACGCCGGGAGCGCCGGTGCAGCGCGCGGTGCCCAAGCCGTGCGCAAAGGATCCGCCGCGGCCGCGGGCTGGCGCTTGCCCAAGCACAGAACCGTTGTCACGCCATGGGTGGTGCGACCAGCTGCAGTTCAGGGTGCCTCCAGCACGCCGGATCGCGCCTCGTTGGACAATCCCGCGGACCAACGCCGGCGGCCGTTGAAGCTGCCCGACCGCCCGCGCGGGCCAACTCCGTCCGGGGCCGAGGCGCGATTTTCGTTGTTTCACGGGTACGCACTGGTCAGCCACCTGCTGATCGCGAGTCTGACGCGAGGCCGGCGCGCACTGGCCTTGCGCGCCGCGCACGCGGCCTGCCGTGGCCGCGCCATAGGACCCCTCTGCGGAGCCGACACGCTTTACGCGATTGGAAAAGCCCCAACCTCCCGGCCGTGACGATATGATGAAGATGTCACGCGCAGTTGGTTGAAACGTGACGTGGTACGCATTTCAGCGTGCCGCGATTTGTCAGCGATCCGGCTTGGGGGGCCAAACGACCGCGCCACTGCCTCACATTTGCCTCACATTTCATTGTTTTCGCGCCAATTGGCACGTACGTTGCTTTTTCAGGATCGGCCGCAACGAAATTGGCGGCAAATGCCTCACCGGGACAGGGATTCCTCAAGACGCAAAACGCACCGGTCAGGCCACGACCGGTTGAGCTGAACAGCGGTGATCCACCGCCGGTACCCATCATCCATCACCTTTCATCATACACAGGGAAAATTGGAATGAACAAGACTCTGCTTTCCACCGCGTTGGTCGCCACCATGGCCGCCGTCGGTTTCGCCCCGACCGCCCAAGCGGTCGACGGCACGATCAACATCACCGGCAAAGTGGTGCCTCAGACCTGCAAGGTCGAGAGCACTGCTTTTGGCACACCAGCCACGAAAGCGGTAGCCCTGCCAGTGGTCCTTGCCTCCGACTTGGCCGCCGCAGGCAACACATCCAAAAAGACGGCGTTCACTCTCGCCATCAGCGGCTGCGATACAGCATTGGGCTCGGTGCAGACATTCTTCAGCGGCACCAACATTGACGCCTCCACCGGCAACCTGAAGCTCACTAGCGCTTCGCCTGCCACCAACGTGCAGATTCAGTTGCTGAACGATAGCGATGCCCCCATGCCGCTGAATGGTGCGACCGCAACGGCGCAGAGCTCCCAAGTGGTTGCGCTCTCGAGCGGTGCCGCCACCCTCAGTTACTCCGCGCAATACGTCGCCGTTGGCGGGGCGGCTGGCGCGGGCTCGGCGGACACCAGCGTCGAATTCACGATGAACTACCTGTAAGCCGTTTGCGGTCGTGGACAGCACTGCCGTCCACGACCGTTCTGCAGGACGCCGCATTCAGGGAACCCGTATCAATGAACCGATTTGTCTGCGCCTTGGGAGCGGGACTGGCCGCGGCTTGCCTGGCGCTGACCACCGCCCATGCCAGTGTGGTGATCGCTGGCACCCGCGTGGTGTTCCCGGCTGCGGACGGCGAGGTCACCGTACGCCTGAGCAACGAGGGCGGTCAGCCCGCATTGGTTGAAGCGTGGATCGACAACGGCAATCCTGCCGCCACCCCCGATACCGCCAATGTGCCATTCCTGATCACACCGCCGTTGTTCCGCATGAACGCGGGCAAGGGCCAGAGCTTGCGCATTGTCTACACCAATCAGCCACTGCCAACGGACCGCGAATCGCTGTTCTGGTTGAATGTACTGGAGGTTCCGCCCAAGCCGACCACAAAACCCGGTGAACAGCGCAACACGCTGCAGTTCGCCGTGCGTTCGCGGCTCAAGCTGTTCTTCCGCCCGGCCAAGCTGGCCGGCGACGCCCTTACCGCGGCTGGACAAGTTACCTGGAGCATGGTTGCCAACGGTGCCGGATACGCACTGGAAGCGCACAACCCCACGCCGTACCACATCACTTTCAGCAAGTTGGCGCTGAGCGTTGACAACGTTACCTACGTGCCGGACAACGGCATGGTCGCACCGCTGTCGTCTGTGCGTTTGCCGATCAAGAATCTCGGCCATGCACCGGCGACGGGCACCGTGGTCGATTACACCACCCTCAACGACTTCGGTGCAGCGTCAACCTACAAGGGCACGATCGCGCCGTGACAGCGCCACCCGCCAGCATTGCGGTGGCGGCTGCACGCAAGGTCCGGACGCGTCATCAGTTGTTGTCAGCACTGATCGGTTTGGCATTGTGCAGCTGGGGCGGCCATGTCACAGCCGCAGCTGGTCCGAATGCAGGCGCCAGCGCTTCGGCCAGCGACGCCATGGATGCCAGCTTCGACCGCAGCATGCTTTCCGGCGCCGGACGGAATACCACGGATCTGTCGCGTTTCGAGCGCGGCAACTTCGTGCTCCCCGGCAATTATCGCGTCGATATCTCGCTGGATGAGGTCCCGGTCGGGCGCAGCGACATACGCTTCGCCGCGCCCACCGCCGACGTCAGCGCGACACCCTGCGTGACCCGCGCCCTGCTCGACAAGCTGGGCTTGCACCCTGCCGATCTGTCCGACCGGATCACCGCCGAACTGGCCGCCGACCAAGCTTGCGTTGGCATCGCCGACGTGATCCCCGGGGCCAGCACGGCGTTCGACGTTGCCGACCTGCGGCTGGACATCAGCGTGCCGCAGGCCTACATGGGCTTGCGCGCGCGCGGTTACGTCGATCCGCGCTACTGGGATTCCGGCGTGAACGCAGGGCTGCTCAACTACAACTTCAACAGCTATCACACCAGCAGCCGGGGCATGTCGCAGACCTCCTCGTATCTGGGCCTGAATGCCGGGCTGAACCTGGGTCGCTGGCACCTGCGGCACAACTCGGCGCTGAACTGGCAATCGGCTGCGACTGGCAATCCGGCCACGCACCACTGGCAGGGCATTGCCACTTATGCGCAGCGAGACCTGCCGGGGCTGCGTGCGCAGCTGACCCTGGGCGACTCCTGGACCAGCGGCGAGATCTTCGACAGTATCAACCTGCGCGGCGTGCAGCTGGCCACCGACGATCGCATGCTGCCGCAATCGCTGCGCGGTTATGCCCCGACCGTGCGTGGCATCGCCGACAGCAACGCCAAGGTCACCGTACGCCAAAACGGCATGGTGGTTTTCCAAACCACGGTGGCGCCCGGCGCCTTCACCATTGGCGACCTGTATGCCACCGGTTACGGCGGTGACTTCGAGGTTACCGTTGCCGAAGCCAACGGGCGCGTGCACACGTTTTCGGTGCCATACGCATCGGTGCCCCAATTGCTGCGCCCCGGCGTCAGTCGATTCAGCGTGGCGGCCGGCCAACTGCGTGACGAGTCGATCCGGCGCAAGCCGGACGTGCTGGAGGCCACCATGCAGCGGGGTTTCACCAACTTGCTGACCGGTTACGCCGGCGCCGAGGGCGCGCAAGGCTATGGCGCGGTACTGCTGGGCAGCGCCTTGAACACCCGGTATGGCGCCTTCGCCATGGACGTGACCACCGCGCGCACGCGGATCCCCGGCCTGGACTCACTGTCAGGCCAGAGCGTGCGCCTGAGTTACAGCAAGATCATGGCGCAAACCGGCACCTCACTGACGGTGGCCGCCTACCGCTACTCGACCAGCGGGTACCTCACCCTGGGCGATGCTATGCGGGCCCGCGATTACGCGCGCCGTGGTCTGCCAGTGTTTTCCACCGGCCTTGAGCGACCGATCCTGCTCAACGGTGTGCCGGTTTCCGTCCTGCTCACCCCGGCGCAACAAGCGGCGTTGGCGGGCATCGATCTGCGCGCTTTGCTGGTACCCACCGGCGTGGACCGCCAGCGCAACAACTTCAGCCTCGCGCTCAGCCAGAAGTTGGGAGCCCATGGCGGCTCGTTGTATGTCAACGGCTCCGCCCGCGATTACTGGAACCGCAGCGGCACGGACACGCAATTCCAGATTGGCTACAACAACTCGTTTGGACGGCTGCATTACAGTCTCTCGGCCAGCCGCGAACGGGACTTGTTCGGGCGCAGCGACAACCGCGTCATGGCCAACGTCACGATCCCGCTGGGCAACGGGGCACATACCCCGCTGCTCACCGCCGGGCTCAACCGCAGCAGCGGCGACCTGCAGGAACAGGCTACGCTCAGCGGCACCGCCGGGGCGGATGATCGCTTCAATTACGGCGTCACCGGCACGCATGACAGTGGCGCAAACACCGGTTCGCTGGGCACCTCTGGCAGCATCAACGGCGGCTATCGTGGCGCCCACATGTTGGTCAACGCCAGCTTTGGCGCGGGCAGTGGCTACTCGCAGTCGTCATTGAACGTGACCGGCGGCATCGTTGCCCACCCCGGTGGCATCACCTTCGGCCAGACGCTGGGTGACACCGTGGCCATCGTCGAGGCGCCGGAGGCCACGGGCGCGCGCATTGGCAACGCCGTCGGCGTGCGCGTTGACCGCGCCGGCTACGCCCTGGTGCCCTACCTCACCCCCTACATCCTCAATACGATCAATATTGATCCTGCGGGCCTGTCCCTGGACGTGCAATTGGACAGCACCAGCGCCCAGGTGGCACCGCGTGCCGGCGCCGTGGTGATGGTGAAATTCAAAAGCGAGAGCGGACGTTTCATCCTGATCCAGGCCCACCTCGCCAACGGCAAGACGCTGCCGTTCGGTGCGGAAGTGAAAGACGAGCAGGGCCAGGCGATCGGCGTGGTCGGCCAGGCCGGACGCATCATGGTGCGCCTCGCCCAGGCAACCGGCAGTCTCAGCGTGCAGTGGCAGGATCAGGATGTCACCCGGGCCTGCTCGCTGCCGTACCAGTTGCAGCCCCGCGGCAAGCACCAGCGCAAGGCCGGCACCATCGAACAAATCGAAGTGACCTGCGAACAGCCCGGGACTATCGCGCAGGTCGCCAGGAGCGGAACATGATGCGCGCTACCCAATCGTGGTCCGCGCCATTGCTGCTGGTGCCGGTACCGCTGGGTGCCCACGCCGAATGCCGCTGCGACTCTGGCGGCAATACCCCGGTGACATGCAACCTCCCTTTCACCATCACGATCCCGGCTGGCCATTATCGGAAGACATCCTCCATCCGACGGACCGCCGCCCGCAGCCGCCAGATCAAGCGCGCCTGCGTGCGGCACGACGCCGTCCGACCCGGCGGGAGTTCCATGTGAAGCGCCACCTCTTCATCCGTTTTCCCTGGGCAGTGGCTGGTCTCTTGCTGCTTGCCGGCTTGCTGGGCTGGGCACCGAATGCCGCCGCGCAAGGTAAAGGAAATGGCACGACGCAGCCTTGCGCTCCGTCACCCACAGCAGCTTTTTTCCCGCCCATTCCCAACTTCGCGGTCTCCGCCACCGCTTACGGCCCGATTGGTTCCCCGGTGCAGGTATCGATTACCTTCAACTGCGGCAACAATGTATTTGCCGGACAGGTCCAGAAGATCAGCATTTTTGCGCAACCGGCGCCCGGCGGAATTGTCGACCCCACCTACGGGCTGCTGTTTCCGACCAACGTAAGCAACATCTATCTGCAGCTGGCCGCGCTCGCGCCGGCCTACCCGCTCGCCAACCAAAGAGCGGCGCTGATCGACGTCACCAAGGGCAATCAGGTGGTCACCGTGTCGTTCCAGGCTCAGTACATCAAGCTCGACACCGGTGCGGTCAACTCCGGCACGCTATCGACCACCAGTCCCGTCATCACCAGCTTCAACAATGCGGACACTGTCAGTTCCGGCGATACCAGCAGCTCCTACGGTTCCCTGAACGTGGCCGGCAGTACCGCCCTCACCTCCATGTCATGCACCGCGACGAGCCCGACGGTAGTCCTTCCCACGGCGTTCAAGAATGCACTGGCGAGCGCCGGCGCCACCTCCGGCCGCACGCCATTCGCGATCAACATCAGCGGCTGCCCCACGGGCGTCCAGGTAGCGATCTCCCTGTCCGGAACCCCGGCCAGTTCGTCGGGTACACCATTACCTGCGGCTTCCGGCGTTGTGCAATCGTCTGGTTCCGATGCCAACGTCGCGGTGCAAATCCTCGACGGCGACACGCTCGCTCCGGTGGATATCAGTGGCACGCAAGCCAAGTCGCTGGGCACCTCGCAAGCAGGCGTTACCCTGGTCAGCCGCTACTACGCACAGTACTACGCGGTGCAGCCAGCAGCCGGAGGCACGGTTGTCTCAAGTCTGACGTACACCCTGTCCTATCCGTGACAGGGTGCTGGCAGCCCGGCGAATCCCCATGATCGCAAACGGGCAACGCGACCGGCCTCGCGGACGCGTCCGCGAGGCAAGCTGTGCATGCACGCCCCACCGCGCACCGTATTTCCAGACCGACCGTCTTCGGTGGCAACGTCAAGCCATCGCGGCTTTCGACATCTTCCACCAGTAGTCGTGAGGTCGGCCGCGACCAACGTCACTCGTACGTATTGACGACAACTTTCAGCATATCCTCGCCACCGCCCTCGCGGCGGGCGTAGCTGGCAAAATACGCGAGAAGTCGGTGCTGTTCGAGATCCGCCACGGACACACGCATGACCGTGCGCAAATACACACGGCCGGGATCGGTGGCGGTGCGCCCGCAATTGAGGCGCACGCTGGCAGGCCCGGCGGAAGTCGGTGAAACCAGGTCACTGGCCACAGTTTCGCCCAAACAGGTGGGTTCGACGACCGCGCCGGAAAAGACGATCCGATTAGTTGCCGCCTGGACGGCCGCCGTCATACCGATGAAAAGGCTCAGCGCGCAGACTGCTGCCGGAAACCGCTGCCATGCGTTCACCCTGTCAGAGTACGCCGCCACCGCGGGACCTCAATGGGTTATCTGCAGATACGGCCCGGGGTTGCGCAGCAATTGCCCGAACTGCGATGTGCGTCACCTTCCGGGGTGGCCGGCACGCCGGACCTGCCGGGCGCGTCGGCCAGTCTGGAGGCCCGCCGCTCCGAGACTGATTGGTGGCAGGATCCCCTGCGGCTGGATCGCCAGTGCGCCGACCGTGCCAAAGCCGACGACATTGACGTGCCGCTACACCTGCGCAACCGCTCCGGGGACCATGAACTGGGCACAGTTGCCGCTCCGCAAATCGAGTGATTCTTCCGCTCACCGTGGCGTTCACCAATAATTTGTAACCAGGATTCAAGGCCTTGCGTAGGCGCGCTGATTTTCAACAGGGATGTCCCAAGCTCGCACCCGGCGGACGCATACGCTGCGGGGAAAGCTTTCGTGCGCGTGGGATCAACGACCGTCAAACGCCGGCGCAGACCAGGGCACGGGAAAGCTTTCGTGCGCGCGGGATCAACTGCATGCCCGGGTAGTGCGACCAACGCTGTCAGGCAAACGGGCGTTGCCGTGCGCCAGCGCAGCGGTGTGTCGTCCACCGGCCATGTCCCCGGGCCATGGTGGCGTCTGGCGGACGCCGGGAGGCGGACTTTCTTGCCGTGCGGGGTGCCGTGCCCTGCAGCGGGACATGAGAACGTTCCGGATAAACCCGCGTGGCAGTCAGCGCAGCGCTGGCTTCACCGCGACGAGACGTATTTCTCGCGGCGGATGTGTTGCACCGGCAGGCCGAAATCCTTGAGCGCGGCATAGGCGGCGTCGACCATGTTCGGGTTGCCGCACAGGTAGGCAATATCCTGCCCGGCTTGCGGTTGCAGC
>DATCWU010000145.1:0-1832 GCA_036566165.1 Rhodanobacter sp.
GTGCATGACCACCCGCGGGGTACACAAGCGCGGCGTGTCCATGGTGACCAGCCAGATGCTCGGCGTGTTTCGCGACGACCCGCGCACGCGCCTGGAGTTTTTGCAGTTCATCGGTATTGATCGCCTGCCGCGCTGACGTGCAACACCCCCTGCACTGCCGCGGCACATTGCCGCGCGCATGGCTGGCAGTGATCACCTGTGCGCTGCTGACGGGAATGTCGCCGTGCGCCGCGCAAGGCACCCCGAACACGCGTGCCGAGTATCTGCGCATGCTCGACACCGATGGTGACGGCCGCATCAGCAGCATCGAATATGTGCATTACATGAGCGCGGGTTTTCGCGCCATGGATCACAACGGTGATGGCACGCTGGAACCGGCGGAACTACCCGGCGGTCAGAGCCGCGCCATCGCCCTGAGGGAATTTCAGGGCAACCTGCGCCGACAGTTTCGCCGACTCGACCGCAACCGCGACGGCTACCTCAACGCGCGCGAGCTGACCGCACCGCCCGGCTGAAACACGTGCACGCGTTCACGGCGCACGCCCCGAGGCGAGTCCCCTGCGCGCAACCGACCCGGCATGCGCGGATCACCGCCAAACGCCTCCATGGTCGGGCTGACCGCCAGCGGATCCGCGCCGCGCGCTCGGCCTCTGCGGCGACCACGCAAGCGGCACCCTGCCGGCGCACCGCATTTGGGCCCATCGCCGCTGCCGACACGCAGCAGACGCATCCCCGGCGGCCTCGCCGCGGTGGTTGAGCGGCAGCGCCGAAAACCGTTTGTTTCGTGACGCGGCACGGCACATATCGTGATAAATGTGACGTAATTCGCATTTTTATGTTAAGTTTGAGTGCAAGCGCTTGCCGTCAAGTGGCAAACGTTAGCCAATCGTCGGTGATATGGATAGCGCGCAGTCTGCGCTCCACATTTGGCACAAACGTTGCTTACACGTCGAATGAGGAATGCCGCGCGACCTGCAAAGTCGGGCTGGTCCATCGCGGTATTCCGCCACACCCGTTCATCTATCCACGAGGCAAAAACGCATGAACAAGACCCTTGTCGCCACCGCTCTCGGTGCCTTGATTGCCACCGCTGGCGCGATTCCTGTCGCGCAGGCAACCGACGGCACGATCAATATCACCGGCAGCGTGGTGTCGCAGACGTGCAAGGTCGAAGGCAACGACTTCGGCACACCGGCGACCAAGGCTGTGCCACTGGCACCCGTACTGGCGACCGATCTGGCCGTGGCAGGGAACACAGCGCAGAAGACCCCGTTCAGTCTCGCCATTACCAACTGCGATTCGGCGCTGACCAGCGTGCAGGCGTATTTCTCGGGCGCCAACATCGACCCCAGCACGGGCAATCTGAACCTTTCCGGCGGCGCCTCCGCGACCAATGTGCAAATCCAATTGCTCAACGCCAGCGGCGCGGTGATGCCACTGAACGGCGCCACCGCCACGGCGCAGAATTCTCAGGTCGTGGCGCTCTCCGGCGGCGCAGCCACGCTGGACTATTCCGCGCAGTACGTCGCCGTCGGCGGTGCTGCCACGGCCGGTGCGGCAAATACCAGCGTGCAGTTCACCATGAACTACCTGTAAGCGTAGCAATCGGTGCGACCGCCTGCGGCCGCCGAGTCTGCGCGGCTGCCGCGCTCGATCCGAATGGGGAACAAGCATGAACCGATGGGCCTGTGCCGTAGGCACTGCTCTGGCGTTGGCTTGGCTGACGCCAACCAACACGCATGCTGCCGTCATCATCGCCGGCACCCGCGTGGTGTTTCCGGCTGCTCGCGGCGAGGTCACCGTGCGCCTCAGCAACGACGGCGAGCAGCCGG
>DATCWU010000149.1:0-2568 GCA_036566165.1 Rhodanobacter sp.
AAGCCGATGCCACCGACTGGCGCAAACTGGTTGATGCCGCTGAAGCTCGCATCAAACACTTCCCCGCGCATGCCAAACGATTGCTGCCACAGCATGCGCCCCTGCAGGCCCAGCGTGCTGCCGCCGGGCAGCGTCCAGTCATGCGTCGCCCGGACGCCGACCCCTGCCTCCCAGCGCGCGGTGGTTTGCGCCCCTGCCTTCAAACCAAAGCCATTGGCGCCAGCTTCGGCAAAGCCGCTGCGACGGATCTGTGCATACTGCAAACTCAGGTACGGAGTGATGTGCGTATGCCCTAGCGCCGACCGGTAGCCACTTTCGCCATACGCCACGCCGTAACGTCCCGTACTGTCGCTGGCCACGCCGGAATACTGATTGCCCAGCTGGATCTGGCGGCGCATGGTTTGGCGGTAATCACCTGCGCCAAAGCGGCCCATGGTGTACCACTGCCCGCGCACCACGCCGCCGTAGAGCATGCCCTCGAAGGCGTGGCTGCGACCCTGATCTGCACTCTCGGCAAGCCGGCCCAGACCTTCGCTGCGACTCAAGGCATACCCTGCTACGCCGTCCGTACCGACACGGTAATCCTGGCCGACCAGCCAGCCATCGAGGTCGAAGCCGACATCGCGGTAACCGCTGCGCGCCATGCCCCCGTGATAACCCAGGTTTTGCGCCCAGCCACCCGTCTGCGGCGCATCCACCAGCGCGTCAAAGCGGCTGGACAGGGCGCGCGTGCCGGCATCGATGGCCTCGAACGTCATCGCCGCGCTGGCCGCATGCAACTGGCCGGACAGGCTATCCAGCGATTGCTGCACGGTGCCGATGCTGGTTGACTGTTGCAGGGCTGCCGCACCCTGGACGAAACCGGCGCCAACCGGTGCCCCTGCCCCGGTGCCGGTCGTACCCAATTGGGTATTGATCTGGGCAAATGCGCCGTCGATGCGTTGTGCCGCACCCCACGACGCCGGCGTATAGACCATGCCCTGCACCGCCGTGGCCTGTACCTGCGCCACGTTGAGCCACGCGGTATTCGCGTCGTAGTTCAGCGTTGCCGACAGCAGCGTTACATTGCTCGCCTTGTTCAATCCGGTAAACGTGCCAGTCAGGCCCGCCGCTGCATTGAGGACTTCGGTGTGTGCATTGGCGACATACCCGCTGTTGATGCCGGTGACATACAGGTCACCGCCGTCGAGCCTGGCACTGCCAGTGACGCGCAATTCCGCGCCCAGCGATACCGCCAATCGGGCGTTGATCAACTGCGTGTAATTGCCGGTAATCGTGGTATCGGCACCACCGACGCCGAGCACGCCGGCATTGGTCACATCACCCGTCACGCTTGATGCACCACTCAATGTTCCTGCCGCACCAATGCTGGCGCCACCAGCCAGCGATGCGGCGACCAACGTGCCGCCCTGCACCTGGGTCAGGCCGGTAAAGCTCGAGGGCTGGCTCAAGGTCAATGTCCCCGTCCCCTGCTTGATCAGCCCGCCAGCACCGGAAATCGGATTGTTCCAGTTTGAGCTGCCAGTGAAATTGACGGTGACATCGCCCCAGTTGAACTGCATCGGCCCATTCACGGCTCGGCCCACGTCGAGCTCACCGTAGCCGAACACCGGATCCACACCGGGTGCACCCAAGTCATCCGCCGTGCCCAGCAAGGTCTGTCGCACCAGGTCATTGTTGAAATACGGATACGCCTGCCACACCAGCGCTGCCGCGCCGGACACTTGCGGTGCAGCCAGTGAGGTGCCCTTGACGATGAAATACGACAGGCTCGACGCAGTGTCGTCCTTGCCGCTGACGATGACATCCCCGGCGGCTGCCAGGCAGTAATTTGCCGCAATACCGCAGGCGTTGGAGTAGCTGGCGAGCGTAGTCGGGTGATTGCTGTCGACGGCCACGACCGCGAGCCAGCCTTTTTCCAGATCGGGCGCGCGCGAGGGCAATGCCGCGACGTCGCTCGGCTCAGTTTCGCCACTGTTGCCGGCCGCAAATACCACCAGACCACCCCAATTGTTTATGAACGGGTTGTAGGCGTCGTGGAAGCTCTGCGTGGTGGCGGTGGCACTGGCATCCCAGTACAAACCACCCCACGAGTTGTTCATGACCTTGACGCCATTGGCGATCAAGTCGTTGTTGATCGCCCCCAGCGGATCAGCACCAGAGACCCGGTTGCCCTGGCCTGAACCATCGTCCTTTGGTTCGACATCACTGATGATGCGTGCGGAAACCAACGTCGCGCCCGGCGCGATGCCACCCGCAAACCTGCCCACCGGGACACCGGCGGCAATTTCCGATACCCACGTACCGTGGCCAACCACGTCATCGATATTGATGTTGTTGCTCGCGGGGTCGACGTAGATCAGTTCCTGCGCGACGCGTCCGGCCAATGCCGGGTGGTTGCGCATGATGCCGCTGTCAACCACGCCAATGACAACGCCCTGGCCAGTGAAACCCTGGTCGTGCGCCGCATAAGTGTTGGTAATCGACAACTGCGCATCGTCCGGGGGCGGCGGCGCGGTCGGCGGCGGCGGCGGGGGTGGTGGTGGTGGCGGCGGCAGCGGTGCTGTG
>DATCWU010000153.1:0-1045 GCA_036566165.1 Rhodanobacter sp.
GTTGAAATCATTGTTGCGCGGACCGCTGGCACCGGCCAGCAACTCGCCGATATAGCGTTGCATCGGTGCCTGCCAGTGGCGCTGATTGGACATGTTGATGGCGAACTCGGCAGTTTCCGCGGGGATGCGGATATCGCGTCGGCTGAGGATGAAGCTGCCCACTTCGCGCTCCAGCGTGAACTCGTGCGTGCCGTGACCAAACGTCAGCACCAGTACGGTGGCCGGTCCGTACACCACGTAACCGGCCGCCAGCTGCGCCGTACCGGGCTGCAGGAAGTCGGCGGCCTGCGTGCCGCTGGCGCCCTCCGGGCAGCGCAGCACGGAAAAGATCGTGCCGACCGACACGTTCACATCGATGTTGGATGAGCCATCCAGCGGATCGAACAGCAGCAGGTGGTTGCCCTTGGGGTAGCCGTCCGGGATGGGCTGCGGGTCGGCCATTTCCTCCGATGCGCACGCAGCCAGATGCCCGCCCCACGCGTTGGCTTCCAGCAGTATTTCGTTGGAGAGCACATCCAGCTTTTTCTGCGCTTCGCCCTGCACGTTGATGCTCTGCGCGCCGGCGGAACCGGCCATGCCCAGCACGTCGCCAAGCGCGCCCTTGTTGGTCGCCACCGCAATGCGCTTGCAGGCGCGCGCCACCACTTCGATCAGCAAAGACAGCTCGGCGTTGATGTGGCCGGCGCGGCGTTCCTCGATCAGGAACTGGATCAGCGAGACGCGTTTCATGTCGGGTCCAGGGCGAAAGTGGATACCCATTGTCCTGTTTGCCGGGCGGGTACGCCAACCCGGGCACCCATGCACACGAATGGCATCGGCCACGACCCGGCGACAATGATGCTGGCTGTACCATGGCGCCGCTGTTGCGAACCGCGCCCACTGGTCACCCCGATGGAGCCATTGCCATGACCCAGCCCCCACGCGTCACTTTTTTTCACGCACCGCAAAGCCGCTCCGGCGGTACCCGCGCATTGTTCGAGGAACTTGGTGTGGAGTACGACCTGCACGTGCTCAACCTGAAAGCCAACGAACAGCGCCAGCCGGC
>DATCWU010000170.1:0-1657 GCA_036566165.1 Rhodanobacter sp.
GCTCGGGTCTGACACGTTTTCCCAATCGCACGCCGGGACCTACCTGTACAAGTTGCGCGAGCGCTTCCCCGGCCAGGTGGTCGCCGACCTGCTTTGCTATCTGCAGCTGTATGTCGAGCTGGCGCTGTACGCGAAAGGCACGCTGATGTTGCGCGAGAACGGTATCGAGGTACCCGTCGACGACGAAACCCGCGCCAAGCTGCAGGAAATGGCGTACCTCGAACGCAGTGTCGGCCGCGCCGGCCTGATGACGCTGCAACCGTTGATGCACACCAGCCGCCGCGACCTGTGGCAACTGCACATGCTGGGCAAGTGAGTGTGCCCCGCTGCCGGTCGTGGGGAGTGCGCAGATCGCTACGGTGCATAGGGCAAGCCACCGCCCATCCTCAAGTTACGACGGTACGGGCCGGGAAATGAGCCGGCAAGCAGTGCCCGCCGCCAACACGTCACGCCCAAGCCGTCGGCTTGCCCATTGGCTTGACGGGTCCGCTGGCGGAATCGCGGAGCACCCGTGCTGCGGCCTTGGCTGCGAACTCCATGCCGTTCACGCCGCCAACTATTTTTTCTTCGGCACGTACAGATCAGTGATTGTGCCCTCGTAGACTTCCGCCGCCATGCCGACCGATTCGCCCAGGGTGGGATGCGGATGCACGGTGAGCGCAATGTCGGCCGCTTCACTGCCCATTTCGATGGCCAGCGCGAGCTCGGAAATCAGGTCACCGGCATGCACGCCGACGATACCGGCGCCGACGATGCGGTGGGTTGCGCCATCGAAGATCAATTTGGTGAAGCCTTCGGTGCGATCGATGCCAATGGCGCGACCGCTGGCCGCCCAGGGGAATTTGCCGACGCCGATTTTCAGACCGCGCTGTTTTGCCTCGCGCTCGGTCACGCCAACCCAGGCAATCTCCGGATCGGTGAACGCGACCGACGGAATGACGCGTGCGTCAAAGTGACTCTTCAGACCGGCCACTGCTTCGGCGGCCACATGCGCCTCGTGCGTCGCCTTGTGCGCCAGCATCGGCTGACCGACCAGATCGCCGATGGCAAAGATGTGCGCCACGTTGGTGCGCATCTGCGTGTCGACGTTGATGAAGCCGCGCTCGGTCACGGCCACGCCGGCCCGGTCCGCGCCAATCTGGTTGCCGTTGGGCGCACGGCCGACACTGACCAGCACGCGGTCGAACACCTTGGTCTCGGGAATGCTGGCGCCTTCGTAAGCCACCTCGATGCCTTGCTTGGTGGCCTTGGCGGTAGTCACTTTCGTCTGCAGATGAACGCCCTTGAGGCGCTTGCCGAGGCGCTGCGCCAATGGCTTGATCAGGTCGGCATCAGCGGCGGGAATAAGTTGATCCATGAACTCGACCACGGTTACCGCGCTGCCCAGCGCAGCGTACACCGTCGCCATTTCCAGGCCGATGATGCCGCCGCCAACGACCAGCAGTTGCTTGGGCACATCCGGCAGCTCCAGCGCGCCGGTGGAATCGACCACACGCGGATCGTCCCACGGAAATGCGGACAACTTCACCGACCGTGAACCGGCAGCGATGATCGCGTGGTCAAAGCGAAGCAGCTTCGTGCCGTCTTTGGTCTGGACTTCCATTTCATTGGGCGAGACAAACTTGCCGTCGCCTTCGAGCGTGCGCACCTTGCGCTG
>DATCWU010000195.1:0-18800 GCA_036566165.1 Rhodanobacter sp.
GGCTGCCGCTACCGCGTCCGCGTTCACGTCCATGATGCTTTCCATGGTGCTGCCGGTGTGCGCCTTGCTGTCCGCGCGCGCCTGTGCCGCAAAGGCGCGGCGGGCGGCCAGCGGCATGGCCAGGATGTGCGCCTGCCATTCCGGGGTGCGCACCTGGGCACGGACGGCCTGGTACGCGACATCGTCGGTACACAGCACGTCGCCATGCATCAGCAGCGTCGGTTGGCCGGCGATGGTGTGCACGGTGCCGTCCTCCAGCAACGTGAAGCCGGCGCGTGCGGCGAAAGCCTCCCCGAGCAGGAAATCGCGGTTGCCGACCATGAAGTACACCGGCACCCCGGCGTCATGCACCGCGCGCGTGGCCAACGCAATGCGTTGCGGCAGTTCGGCATCGTCGTCGTCGCCAATCCATGCTTCCACCAGATCGCCGAGAATGTACAGCGCATCGGCGTGGCGCACTTCGGCGCTGGCAAGGTAGCGCTCGAACAGTGCGGTGATGGGCGGCCGCCCAGGGTCAAGATGCAGGTCGGCAATGAACAAGGTGGCCATGTGACTTCAGTGGCCGGAGCGGGGTTTGGCAACGGTCGCGGCCTTTTTGCCAGGCTTGCTGGTCGATGCCGATGCCGCGCTGGCCGGAGTGCTTGCCGCTGTTGCGGGTGTGCTTTCGCCAACCATACCGGCGTGCGTGATCACGACCAGTGGGTCGGGGACATCACCGGCAAACGGACCCAGCGCGCGCGTGGGCAACGCCGCAATCTTGTCGAGCACGTCCATGCCCTTGAGCACTTTGCCGAACACTGCGTAGCCCCAGGTAAGGCCACTCTGGTTGCCGACAAAATCCAGCCGACGGTTGTCGACCAGGTTGATGAAGAATTGTGCGCCGCCGGAGCTTGGGTCAGCACCCCGCGCCACGGCGATGGTGCCACGCAAGTTGGATAGCCCGTTGTCCGCCTCGCTGGCGATGGCCGGACGTGTGCGCTTGGGTTGCAGCTCGCGTGTGTACAGACCGCCCTGCACCAGGTAGCCGGGAATGACCCGGTGCAGCACGGTGCCGTCATAGAATCCGTCGTGCACATATTGCAGGAAGTTGGCGACGCTCTTGGGCGCCTTGTCCGGGTACAGCTCCAGCGTGATATCGCCCTGGGAGGTGGTCAGTATGACCTGGGGTGCTGCAGCGGCGACGGTCGGCGCGGTTTTCGTGGACTGTGCCGCGAGGGCAAACGGCAGTGACAGCAGCGCCGTGACAAGGAAGGACTTGAACATGGAGGTCAGGCCAATGGCGTGTTTGCCACATGATACGCGGGCGAGGCTGAGCCAGTGGGCAAGCGCGCCGTCGCCGGTGGGTGCGCGCGTCAACACGAGCCTGGCGTGCTCGACAATTCCAGCTTCAGCCCCAGCTCGGCCATCGGTGCGTGTTCCTGTTGCAGGTCGGCGTCGGTGAGCGGATGTTGCCTGGGCCATGCCGCCGGCAAGCCGACGCGCAACCGGCGACGCGTGGCGTGCAGGGTCATGGCCGGCAGGGATTCGGCGCGGCGCGCGCGGCGGAACAATACGGCCAGGCGCAGCAGCGCGGTGATGTAGCGCGCAAGGTCGACGTAGCGCTGGGGCAACGCGGCGATGATCGCCTTGTCCGGCTTGCGCCGGTGTGATTCGACCACGGCCGCCAACAGTTGCTGCTCCTGCCGCGAGAATCCGGCAAGGTCGGCGTTGCGCAGGATGTATGCGCCGTGGTGTTGATGCTGGCTATGGGCGATGGCCAGACCGATTTCGTGCACGCGTGCGGCCCACGACAGCCACTCGCGCGCCTCCGGTCCGAGCTTCCATGATGTGGCCACCTGATCAAACAGGATCAGCGCCGTCGCCTCGACGCGGCGTGCCTGCGCCCGGTCCACCGCGTAACGGGTGGCCAGTGCGTCCACGCTGGCCGTACGCGGATCGCTGCCGCCAGCGCGGCCAAGCAGATCCCAGAGCAAGCCTTCGCGCATCGAGCTTTCGCACACCTGCAGGCGCTCGATGCCCAGTGCGGCAAACGCGGCCTCGAAGATCACCACGCCACCGGCAAGCACCGGCGCGCGGTCCTTCAACAGCCCGGGTAATTTGAGCGTGTCGATCCGGCCTTGATGAATCAGTTCGTCGCGCAGGGCGGCCAGCGCTGCAGCCGTGATGCCGTCGTCGGAAAGCCGCAACTCCTGCACCACCACGCCGATGGACTTGGCGGTGCCGGAGGAACCATACGCATCCTGCCAGCCGGAGGCGTGATAGTCCTCCGCAAACTGCTGCAGCAACACGCCGATTTCCGTGGCGGCGCGACGCCAGAGCGCCCGGGTCAGCTTGCCATCCGGAAAAAAGCGCAAGGTCGAGGCGATGCAGCCGGCCTGCACGCTCTCCGTGTGCAGCGGCGCCAGGCCGCGGCCGATGATGAATTCGGTACTGCCGCCGCCGACGTCGATGATCAGGCGCGGTTCGCGCGACGCGGGCAGGTCGTGGGCGGTGCCGAGAAAAATCAGGCGTCCTTCCTCGCGCCCGGAGACAACTTCAATCGGGTGGCCAAGTGCCGCTTCGGCGGCGGTGAGGAAGGTTTCCGGATAGGCGAGCTGGCGTACGGTGTTCGTTGCCACCGCCCGTACGCGCTGTGACGGCAGGCCGGCGATGCGCTGGCCGAACTGCGCAAGACAGTGCAGGGCACGGGTGCGCTGCGCCGATTCGAGCGTGCCGTCGGCGCGCAGGCCCGCGGCGAGGCGCACACTGTCGCGCAGGCGATCGAGCACGCGGGGCTGGCCGTGTTCCATGCGCGCGACCACCAGATGAAAACTGTTCGAACCCATATCGACCGCAGCGAGCAGCTCGCCGTCAAGGATTGGAGTCTGCTCGACTGGACTCACGCGTTGGCTCCCCGATTGGCAAGGCCACGATTCTGGCACGAGCACGCTCTATGCACGAGACGCGCGTTGGCGATCACCGGCGGAAACGCTCAAGCAGGCTGCGTTGCGCATTGTATGGAGGGAGGTTGCCCGGCTGCGCGCGGGCATAACGGCCGTCACCGTCAAGCAGCCATGCCTGCGTATTGTCGGCCAGCGCGTTGGCCAGCGTTTCCTCGAACACGCGCGCGGCCAGCGTCGGGTCGAGGATGGGGAAGGCGATCTCGATGCGACGCAGCAGATTGCGCTCCATCCAGTCCGCGCTGGCACAGAACAATTCCGGCGCCGTGTCGTTGGCAAACCAGTACACGCGACTGTGTTCAAGGAACCGGCCAACGATGGAACGTACGCGAATGTGCTCGCTGATACCGGGCAGTCCCGGGCGCAAGGTGCACGCGCCGCGCACGATCAAGTCGATTTCCACGCCGGCTTGCGACGCGCGGTACAGCGCCTTGATCACGTTCGGCTCATTCAAGGCGTTGAGCTTGGCCACGATATGCGCTGGCCGCCCCTGTCGTGCGTGGTCGGTCTCGCGTTCGATGCGCGAGATGACGCCGGAGTACAACGTGAACGGCGAATGCAGCAGGCGTTTCAACTGGATAATTGGACCCAGCCCGGACAATTGCTGAAATACCTTGTGCAAATCCTCGGTGAGGTCCGGGTCGGCAGTCATCAGGCCGATGTCCGTGTACACGCGGCTGTTGGCCTGATGGTAATTGCCGGTGGAGACATGCGCGTAGCGGCGCAATGTGCCGTGTTCGCGGCGCACGATCAACATCATCTTGGCGTGGGTCTTGAAACCGACCACGCCGTATACCACCTGGACACCCGCCTCCTGCAGGCGCGTGGCGAGCCGGATGTTGGCAGCCTCGTCGAAACGGGCGCGCAGCTCGATGACCACGGTCACGTCCTTGCCGTGGCGTGCAGCATCCACCAGCAGGTCGACCAGCGGCGTGTCTTCGCCCGCGCGGTACAGCGTTTGCTTGATCGCCAGCACATCCGGGTCAACCGTGGCCTGGCGCAGCAGGTCGACCACGGCGGCAAAGCTCTGGTAGGGGTGGTGCAGCAGCACATCGTGCTGGCCAATCAGGTCGAACTTGTTCTTCGTGCTTTCCAACGCTGCGGGCAGTTGCGGCGTGAAGTGCGCGAACTTCAAGTCGGGACGATCCAGCCAGTCGTAGATCAGGCCGGCACGGATGATGTTCACCGGACCGTCGCAGCGGTAGACGTCGGTGTCCTCCAGCTTGAAGTTGGCCACCAGCAGCGCGGTCATGGGTGGCGGGCAATCGGCGCCGACTTCCAGCCGCACCGAACGCGCGTAGCCGCGCCCGGGCAGCTCGGCGCTGAGGGCCTGGGCGAGGTTTTCCACCTCGGCCTCCTCAACCAGCAGCTCGCTGTTGCGCGTGACGCGGAATTGCCAGGAGCCCGCTATCTCAAAGCCGGGGAATATCAGTGGGGCGAATGCCTGCAGCAGTTCGGCCAGAAATACAAAGTGATCGCCGGCGCCGGCAACCTCGGACGGTATGCGCACAATGCGTGGCAAGGAGCGCGGCGCGCGCACCAGCGCCGTGTGACTCTCGTGGCCAAACGCGTCGCGCCCGTGCAGCACCACGGCAATATTCAGGGTCTTGTTGAGAATGCGCGGAAACGGATGTGCCGGATCCAGACCGAGCGGCGACAGTACCGGCAGGACCTCGTGCTCGAAATAGTCTTGCAGCCAATCGCGCTGGCCTGCATTCCACTGCATGCGATCGGCAATGTAGACGTGTTCGCTGGCCAACTGCGGACGCAACTCGTCGCGCCACGCGGTGTATTGATTGTTGACCAGCTCCAGCGCGCGCGCCCGGATGCGCGTGAGCAGCTCGCCGGAAGGAATGCCATCCGGGCCGGGCTCGGCCGAGCCATATGCATGATGATGTTTGAGGGTCGCCACGCGCACCTCGAAAAACTCGTCGAGGTTGCTGGCGACGATGCTCAGGTAACGCAATCGCTCAAGCAGCGGCACGGTACTGTCGCGCGCCATGGCCAGCACGCGGAAGTTGAACTCCAGTGCCGCCAGTTCGCGACTGAGATACAGGCCAGGCGCACTCAGGTCCGGGCTGGGGGCGGCGCTGGGTGAGTGTTCGGCCATACGCCATTCTGGCGCATGGCCGGGTGCGCTGCCATGCTGTGCACCGGTCGCCATGCAGGCGTGGTGACGTGCGGGTCAGGCGCGGCCGGCAAATTCCCCGGTCAGCGTGTTGACCCAGATCTTCTCGCCGGCGCCAATGTACTCGGGCACCTGCAGCTCGATGCCGGTGTTGAGTGTGGCCGGCTTGTTGCGCTTGGTAGCGCTGGAACCCTTCATTTCCGGGGCGGTGTCGAGCACAGTGAGGATCACGCTGCTGGGTACTTGCAGTGCCACCGGCACGTCGTCAATCAGTTGCACGTAATAGCCTTCGATGTCTTCCACGATGTAGCCGGCGTTGTCGCCGACGGTTTCGGGTGACAGCAGGTATTGCGTGTAATCCTCGGCGTCCATGAAGACGAATGCATCGCCATCCTTGTACGAAAAGTTGGCGGCGCGACGCACCAGGTCCATTTCCTTCAGTTCGTCCTCGGCGCGCAGACTGAGGTCGTATTTGCGCCCGCCGGGGATCGAGTACAACGTGAAGCGGAACGTGACATTGCCGCCGCGCGCGCTGGGCGAACTGCGTTCCACGTCGCGCACTTGATACACCGTGCCTTCGTGTTCGATTACATAGCCTTTCTTGGTGTCGGAAGCTTTCATCGTGGCGTTCTTGTGTGGTGGGTTTGAATAGGAGGGTTCAGGCGAACGGATCGAACTGTTGCAGCAGCTCCACGCCGAGCAGCTGCTCAGGTGCTTCGGCCTGCGCGCCCCAGATAGCCGTCCATGTGGACTGGCTGTGTTCGAAGTCGGTGCGCGCGCCGTAAGCGGCGAGACTTGCGTATTCGATATCCATGACCAGGGTATCCAGCCCTGGGCCGGGCACAATGCTGCGATAGAAACGGATCGCTTGCGGCATCTGCGCCGAAGCGAAGCGTGGATCGGACGCAGCCTTGAGCTTGGCGCGGAACTCGTCCATGCGGCCAGGTTGAATGCGATAACGGAAGCGGGCAACGATGGTCATGGTGCCGGCCTCATTTGGGTTGCAGGCGAACGGCGCCATCCAGGCGAATGGTCTCGCCGTTGAGGTAGCGGTTGCCGAGGATGAAGGCGACCGTGCTGGCAAATTCCTCGGGCTTGCCCAGGCGCGATGGAAATGGAATGGACGCACCGAGCGAGGCCTGTATTTCCGGTGACATGCCGTCGACCATTGGCGTCCAGAAAATACCTGGCGCAATGGTGGCCACGCGGATGCCGAAGCGTGCGAGTTCGCGTGCCATCGGCAGCGTCATGCCGACGATGCCGCCCTTGGACGCGGAGTAGGCGGCTTGGCCGATCTGGCCTTCGTAGGCGGCGACACTGGCGGTGTTGACGATGACGCCGCGCTCGCCGTCTTCGCCCGGCGCGTTGGTCTGCATCAGTGCGGCGCCGGCCTTGGCCACGTTGAAGCTGCCGATCAGGTTCACCGTAACCGTACCGGTGAAATTGGCCAGTGCCATGGGCCCTTGCTTGCCCAGCACGCGGCCAGCACCGAGGATGCCGGCGCAGTTCATGACCATGTTCAAGCCACCCATGGTGCTGTGTGCGGCGGCGGCGTTGGTGGCCACGCCGTCCTCGGAAGTGACGTCAGTGCGGAAGAAATGTGCCGCTGTGCCAAGCTCATCGGCCGCAGCCACGCCTTTTGCGTCGTTGACATCGAACAGCGCGACCTGGCCACCGTTGGCCACCAGCATTTGCGCCACCGCGTGGCCGAGACCGGAGGCGCCGCCGGTGATGATGGCCTTGACCTGATTGAGTTGCATGCTGTGTCCACGTGCAGGGAAACGGCCATATTAGCCGAGCTGGCCGGGGTCGTGATTGGCTTGCCTCGACTGCTTGCATGGCGCAGGGTTCAGATTGGCGTGTTGATGGACCGCTTGCGTTCAGGAACAATTGCTAGGCTCTGTCCGGCGGAAAATATAACGTTGCGGACTGCCGCCGCTGTGCACTTTCCATTGAGGAGTTGCGCCATGAAGAAATATCTGATCATTCTCGCCGGTGGGTTGTTGTTGGCCGCCACGGCCGCCATGGCCGATCCACCCCAGTGGCGTGGTCAGGGCGGGCAGCACGGCCAGGACCAGCAGCAGGACGGCCACGGCAAGCACGGCAATCATGACCGCCGCGGCAACTACGACAATCGCCGCTACCGCAGCGACCGCAATGACCGCAGTGATCGGTATGAATACGACCGTAGCCGCTATGTACATGATGATCGTGGCATGCGTGACCACCGTGGCCGCTATTACGTGGGGCACGATCGCGGCCGGCATGAAGGCTGGTACAAGCGCGGCGGTTACTTGCCCCCGCAGTATCGCGAAAGCCGCTACTACGTCACCGACTGGCGTGCGCATCGTCTGTACGCGCCACCGCGCGGCTACCATTGGGTGCGCAGTGACAACGACGAATTTTTGCTGGTTGCCATTGCCACCGGCATCATCACGAACATCATCCTTTCCAATTGATGGCGGCATGTGTCCGCGCGTGAAGGCGTTTCGTTGGGACGCCGCCCAAGCTGAGAGTACAACTGCCGGCCCGCTTGCATGCGGGCCGGTTTTTTTTATGGACTCGCGTGCCGTGGCGCAGTAATCCGGCCAGCCTTTTCATGACCGGGACGTCGAGTCAACAGGTCGAATTCCGCTTTCAGGACAGCGGTGCAGTGGCGGGTGTAGAGTCGCGCCCGCGGGGGTGCGGCGCAGTCATGCGCCAGGCGACGCGAGCGGAGGGAATGGGTCATGCGCCATTTCAGCCTTGGGCGGATCCGGACCCGGTGTGCACACCGATTCGCGCAGGGTACTGGCCTGCGCCTCGCACGCGGCGTTTGGCCAGCGGGGATTGCCCGCATCGGCACCGTTTTGCTGGCGCTGGCGTGGCTGTCTTGTGTGCAGCCCGCGACCGCCAGTGAGCTGGTGACCGCAGTGACGCCGGGGCCGGTGGCCGCATCGTCCGCAGACGCGCCCGTTGGCTCCAGCAGTTATTACGTCAACGTGGCGAAACTCGATCATCCGCTGCTCCCGTTCGAGCACCTGCCAAAAAGCGCGTTGATCCAGGTGCACGCCGCGGTCGTGACCCTTCCCGATCCGGTGGAGACACGCCTGGGTCGATCCTTCGACATCGAGCTCGCCGCGCTGACCAGCGCGTTCCAGGCAAGTGATTACGTACTCGATGGATTCGCCTTTGCCTGGGCGCCGCGCGAGCTGGACTCGCACGGGGATCAAAAGGTGTCCAACGACCACAAGGAGCGAGAATCACCCAGCGTGATGCTCTTCCGCAAGGACGACTGGCGCAATTGCGGCCAGGGTATGGTCACTACGGAGCACTTCTGCGGATCGACGTACTTCGCGCTGTTCCTGGTCGGCGAGACGCCGCGGTCGGGCGTGCACCCGCTTGCGTTTGCGCGGGCGGCGCGCTGTGCGATGGCCCTGGACGGTGGTGCTGGTCGCGGTGGGACGTTCCGGCAGCCTGGCGACTTCAATAGTGCCGACTGCGATCAGCTGCCTGCGGGCGATCCCGACGCGGGACCGGGGCCGCCGGCCTGCACGCGCCGCTTGAACGTGATCGGTCCGGCGTTTTCCGGGTCGATGGAATCCATGGCTGCCGCGTTGAGCCAGGCGGCGTCAGTTGCAGCAGGCACCAAGTGTGGCCGCCGCACGCCACCGGCCAAGGCCTCCGCGGGATCTCTTGAAACCGCTACGCGTGTTTCGCATCTGACGCAGGACTTGCTCACGTACCTGCGCACGCACTGGGGCGCTTTGTTCGCGCCGCCGGTCAAGGCCGCCGCGGGATCTTTCGACATCGCTCTGCTCTCGCCATTGGCGAACGTTTTGCCTCCGATGCCGGACCTGCTCACGTACCTGCAGACACGCACAATATGGGGCAAATTGTTTGCGCCGCCGGTCAAGGCCGCCAAGGGATCTCTCGACATCCGTCTGCTTTCGCCATCGGCGAGTATCGACAGCAACGATGGTGTGCAGTACCACAACTATCTGAGTGCAGCTGCGACGGACGGCATTCAGGTGCACTTGCAGTACCGCTCTCTGGCCTACAGCGTTTCGGATCAGATGTGGGATCTGCTCAGGTACCTGCATAAACACACCGGGCGGCCCGACAACAAGATCGTCGTGTTCAGCGAGGAGTCGAGCTTCGGCATGGGCGCCGCCCGCGTGGCGGAGGATGAGAAAAATGCCCAAGTGTTCAACGTGCAGTTCCCGCCCAACATCGCATCGATCCGCGCCGAGCACGTGCGGATCCGGCAAGCGATGGACACGCAGCGACGGCAAATCGTGTCCGGGCGTTTGCTCGAACTGGATCTCACCGGCGTGGATCAGGGTGTCGACCAGCCACCGAGCTACCAGGCGAGCCTGAGTTCGCGATCCGACGAACTGATGCTTTATCAGACCTTCGACGCGTTGAACAAATACGTCCAGCCGGTGGCTGTGGTGGTTGTGGCGACGGATGTGCGCGATCGCCTTTTCCTGCTGAGCCAAATCCGCAATGCCTTTCCCGGGACGTTGCCCGTGGTGCTCGAACAGGACAACCTCCTGGTGCATCCGGACTATCGCACGACCAGCCGGGGCAGCATCACCATGCCGGCCGGCAGAACGCTGGTCTGTCTGAACCGGGCGGAGGGCGGTGCGGCTATCGCGGACTGCTCCGCGGGCGGCACGCCGCAGAAGTCTGCGGTTTCACCGCCTGGCGACAAGCAGGGCAATCTGCACTATTTCGCCTTCGCCACGGATTACGCGGCAAACACGTTCCGGGCCATCGTCCAGTTGGCAAACAATCCTGCCGGATTGCCCGCTGTCCCTGCGCAATTGCCACCGGCCATGCTGGTCGCCACGCTGGCGGGCTTTCAGGAAATCCAGGACTGTCCCGCCGCGGACTGGGGCTTCAGCATGCTTGTCGGCTGTCCGCAACGCGGCATCCCGATTGTGGCCGATACCCGTCTGCAGTTGCAGCAGCCAATCTATCTGGCGATGGGCTTTTTTTTCATTCTCATGCTGCTCGCGAGGTGGTGGCTAGTGTGGAACGGGCGCGGGCTCGCGCTGGCGGTCCTGCCGGTGATCCGTCTCACTTTGCGCCGGACCCGGCTTCCAGCCCCGGTGCTGGAGCTGCCAGGCAGGATATCGGTGACCTGGTTGCGGGCATGGTTGGCCCTTGCGCTGGGAGGGCTCATCGTTGCCGCTGCCAGGCTGTACGGGGAGCTCGGATCCGTCCGCAACCACAGCGACTTTCTGGCGCATGGTCGCGATGCCTGGACGCTGCTGGGCCTATGCCTGGCCTACGGCTGTTTCGTCCTGTTTGCGGCGCTGCGCGGCCAAGCCTGGAACACGCATTGCGCAGACCTGGCGAAAGCCTTGCCTGATGATTCGCGGCTCAGGACGCGGCTGAGGCCACCGGGGTACTGGCGGGCGATCTTCGGGACGCTGGCGCTGTTTCTAGGCCTTTACCTGACCGTCAGTGACAGGACGCCGACGAGCGTTGACTCGCCTTGGATATCCGCCTTGGGCGGCCTGTTTGCCTTGGGCGGAAGCACGTTCTTCCTGATCGTTTTTCTGGAGGGGCTCGATCGCTGGTGGCGTATCTGTCTCGAGTTCGGCAAGACCATCCACGCGATACAAAATCAGTCAGGTGCGAAGGAATGGCCCACACCGGATATGCTCGACGAGCAGCCGCGCAGTCCGTTCAATACCGTCATGCGCCTGGAAAACTACTGCGCCTGGCGTAAGCAGGGCACCGAGCCGTGGATAGCGCAGACCGATGTGCTGCTTGCCGACAAGTGGCCGTTCCGGTCAGCTTCGGACGGCAGCTTTGCGCGATGGCAGGCGCAACTGGTGGCAGAAATGAAACTGGCTGCGGTCGCAGTGCGCACGGCGGCGTGGTGTTCGATACTCGGCGCGGTGTTGGCGCTGATGCTCATCCAGGTCTATCCACCCGTTTACGAACGCTTGCAGACCATGGTGGCCGCCATTCTGCTGGCGCTGGGATCGGCATCTGTCGTGTATGCCGTGATTACGCTGGAAAAGGATCGCCTGCTCGGGCGCATGTTCACCGGCTCCAAGGACCACCTCACTTTCGGCGGTGCCTTGTCGGCACTCTGGACCAAGCTGCTGGCACTCGGCATCCTGCTGGTGATGATTTTCCTGCCCGACGTATGGGACTGGTTTGGCGGGTTCGTGAAAGCGATCAATTCATTCCACTGACGATGTGGCGGTCAGCGGTTTGTAGGGTCGACGGGTATCGGATCACTTGCGCGAACCGCCACGCCCGCGGTTGCAGACGGACCGTCCTCGTTGCGCGGCGCAGGGTTCAGTCCAGCAGTTCCCGCAGCGCTGGTGCCTCGACGAGCGCGTTGAACGGTGTCACGGCACGCGGCAGGATCTGCGCTGGCTGCAATTCCTTCTGCCACACGCCCACGTCCCACCATCGGCCCAGCTTGTAGCCGCACTGTCGCCACACGCCCGCTGGGGTAAAACCCATCGCCTCGTGCATCGCCACGCTGAGGGTGCCGGGCAGCCGACGGTCTGGGTGATGCCCTGCAGCCGCATCACCTCGAGCAGCACGCCGTTTCACGCCGGGCAGCTCGGTCTCGAACGTGGCCACGCCGTCGATGACGGATGGTGCGTAGATCGCGTGGATGGCAGCCGCGTCTTCGTCTCGGGCGGTGCGGATCATCGGTTGGCGGCCTTCAGCAGTTCTCGTATTTCCAGTTGCGCTTCTTGCCTTCGGCCAGCCACTCAAGCGTGGTGGCGATGCGCTTCTGGCGCGTGGCATCGGTCTTCGCCTCGTTGATCCAGTCGACGTATTCGCGCTGTGCGCCGGGTCCGAAACCTCCGTACGTCTTGCGTGCACCTGCGTGCTTTTTTTGCGCAAGCAGCGCGGCAAGATCGTCCGGCAGGAGCGGCGCGGGCTTGGCAATGGTCTTCGGACGCGTCTTTTTCACGCCGGCCTCGTTCAGTGCCATCGCCTTCTTCAAATACGTGGCGAGCTGTTTGTCCGGGGGCAGGTCCTGCAGCGTTGCGAGCTTGCCGAACTGGCCCATGCCGTCCTCGTTGCTGCCGCCAGTGACTTCTTTTGACAACCAGAAGCCGAAACTGCAGTGCTGCTTGAATGACGCCATCATGCACATTGGCGCGCCCTTGTAGCTGAAGAACGGCATGCTCCACTTCAGGCCTTCCTCGACCTCGGGGCAGGCGGCATGCACGCGTTCGCGCAAGTGTTCCAGGAGCGGCCGGGCGAACTCGGCGGACTTTGCGATATACGCATCGATGCGCGGATCGTGGTTCGCCATGGCCTTGCTCACAGTTCGCGGATGAAGAAACGATCGCAACTGAAATGCCCGGTGCCGCCCATCGGCGCACACAACGCGGTGAAACCGCTGCGTTTGTACAAAACCTGCGCCGCATCCATGCCGGTCAACGTTTCCAGGTAGCAGCGCTTGAAGCCGTGCGCACGCGCCGCGTCGAGGCAGCGCTGCATCATCGCCGTGCCGGCACCGATGCCGCGTGCGGCGGGCAGGAAATACATCTTGCGCAGCTCGCACACGTCCGGCTCGGCGTTTTGCAATGGCGCGACCCCGCCGCCGCCGATCACCACGCCGTCGCGCTCGACCACGAAATAGCTGCTGCGCGGTTGCGCGTAGGACTCGTGCATCGCGTCCACCTCGGCATCGTGGATGGCGAAGCCGGGGCCGTCGGCGCCGAACTCGGGCATCACGGCGCGGATGATCGCGGCCATCGCCGCGTTGTCGGTGGATGCGATTGGGCGGATCAGGTAGGTGTCGGTCATGGCGTCGTAGTGGGAGTCAGATAGGGAAGGCCGGCCTTCATCACGAAGACCGGGTGGCGCAAGGAGTCGATCTGCGTGCTGGGGTCGCCGCTGAACGCGGCGAGGTCGGCGGCCAGGCCGGGTGCGATGCGGCCGAAGTGCTGCGACTGGCGCAGGATCTTCGCCGCCACGTCGGTGGCGGCGTGCAGTGCCTGCGCGGGCGTCATGCCGTAGGCGACCATCGCGGCCGGCTCGCGCCAATTGTCGCCGTGGCGGAACACGCCCACGTCGCTGCCGTTGCCGATCGTCACGCCCAGCTTCAGCGCCGTGCGGAACGCGTGCTCGGCTTCGCGCATGCGCGCGGTCGGTGCGCTCTGGCCGGGCACGTAATGCTGGAAATATTCGGCAGTGGATTCGACCGCGGTGAGCGTGGGCTCGTAGGCGATGCCGTGCTGCTTCAGCAGCTTGAACGTCGCCTCGCTGGCACCGTAGCCGTGCTCCACGCTGTCGACGCCAGCTGCCACCGCCATGCGCACGCCGGCGTCGCTGGCCGCATGCACGGCCACCGGGCGGCCGATCTGATGCGCGGTGTCGACCAGCGCCTGCAGCTCGGCCGGCGTGAACGTGGGTGCGGTGGTGCCGTCGGGGCCGACGCGATAATCGCCGTAGATCTTGATCCAGTCCGCGCCGCGCGCGGCCTGCTCGCGCACCGCGGCCATCGCCTGGTCGATGCCGCTGACTTCCTGCGCGCCGCCGGGCAGGTCGATGTCCGGACGGAAGCCGCGCGGGCCGGGGCCGTAGCTGGCGGTGGCGACGATCGCGCGGGTAGCCACAAACAACCGCGGGCCGGGGATCAAGCCTTCGTCGATCGCTCGCTTTACCGAGACGTCGGCGTAACCCGCGCCTTCGGTGCCCAGATCACGCAGCGTGGTGAAGCCGGCAAGCAGGGTGTCGCGCGCATGCTGCGCCGCCAGCAGCGTGCGGTAGTCCTG
This sequence comes from Rhodanobacter sp., assembly GCA_036566165.1. Classification (GTDB taxonomy): domain Bacteria; phylum Pseudomonadota; class Gammaproteobacteria; order Xanthomonadales; family Rhodanobacteraceae; genus Rhodanobacter. Next base: position 13,821 of record DATCWU010000195.1, read on the forward strand.
CGGCTCGGTCAGCACCTGGTCGTTCCACAGCGTTTCGTTGTACGGATGCAGGAACAGGTGCGCGTGCAGGTCGATCAAACCGGGCGTAAGCGTGGCGCCCGGCAGTTCGATGCGGCGTGCGTCACCGGGTGCGTGGATCGAGGCGGTCGGGCCGACCGCGGCAATCACGCCATCGTGGACCAGCACCGCCCAGCCGCTGTGCGCGGCGTTGCCGTCAGCCGTCCATACGCGCGCGGGCAGCAGCAACCAGTCGCCCTTCGGCGCGATTACGGCGCTGTGTGCCACCAGCGGCAGCAACACACACAGGCACAGGACGAACCAGCTTTTCAGGCCTTGGTGCATGGTCGATTCATCAGGCGAAACAAAATCCGATTCTAGCCAGTCTGGGCGTGTTGGCGTTGATCTGGTATCGCGCCGGGGTGGCGTCTATGCGCCTGGCTTGAGCAACTGGCCGTGCGCCGCGTGTTGCACCTGGAAACCAGGCCGGGTGCCGGGGAACAACCAGAATGGCGACAGCTCGGAAGAGGGAAACATGTTGGGGAAGCGCGGATCGCGCCGCGACGGACCGGCAATGGTCAGTTCCTGCACCATCGAGATGTACTGGTCGACTGAATTCTCCAGCGTGTTGCCGTTGAGGATGACCTCGCTGCCGATGGCCTTCGCGTACTTCGCCACGCCCCACAGGGTGGAGTATTGCGGTGCATAGGCGTCCACGCTGATGCCGTTCTCGCTGATTACCCACAGCCCTTCGTCGGTGTTGACCACGATCGAGTGATTGCCCTCGGTGTGGCCCGGCGTATGCACGAGCGCGATACCGTCGCCGAGCAGCACGCTGCCATCGAAGCGCAGCACCTTGTCCGCGGCGACGCCGGCCACGCCGTGTGGGCAGTACCAGTCGCGTTGGTAGGGGCTGAGGTCCTGTGCGTTGGTCCACTCCCGCTGGTGCACCAGCAGTTTTGCGTTGGGCAGCAGCGCCGGTTCATCATCGCTGCCCAGCCAGCGGCGCACGTCCTGCGTGTGCAGGTGGTCGTAGGTGATGTAGTCGATGTCGGCGGGCCGCAGGCCGATCCGCTGCAGCACTTCGGGCACGGTGGCGTAGCGGGTGACCACGCGGTCGACGATGAACTTCGGCGTGGAATCCTGCAGTCGCCGAAAGAACGGCGTCTCGCCGCCGCGCTCGTGGTCGGACGGCGAGACCAACAGGGTTTTCAGGCCGTCCGGTGTGTCGTACTGCACCACGAACACGCGGTTGTTGATGTGCACGTAGGCGTTGAGCCGTTCGGCCGAGTACGCGTTGCGCAAGCCGTAGCGGGCCGGGTAGATCAGTTTGATCAGGTCAAACGACTCGAAGTAACGCACCTTCGGACCAGCCAGCAGGTACCGGCGAAAATCCTGTGCGGCGGCGCGGGTGTCCTCGACGCGGCCCCGCTGGCCGGGTGCGTTGCGTGCGCCATCGAAATGCGTGATCGGGATGAGCGAATGCATGGCGGACTCCTAGCGGTAGTTCGGCGATGAGAAGTTGCGCTTGCCGCGAATGCGCGCCTTGTCGAGCTGGCTGAGGAAGAAACGCGGGAAGACGTTGCTGATCTTGCCCAGCACTTCGTCGCGGAACGGCAGGAAGTATTCCAGCGGGCGCTTGCGCAACACCGGGCCGAGAATTGCCGCAGCCACTTCGTCGGCGCTCAGTGCGCGGGCGCCGGCAAAGGTCAACGCCGCATCCTCGTCACCGCGCTGGCGTTCCAGCATGGCGGTCTTGACCGGGCCGGGGCCGAACAAGGTGACGGCGATGCCGTGCGGGCGCAGGTCGCCGGCCGCGGCGATACTGAAGCCGCGCACGGCGAACTTGCTGGCCGCGTACATCGTGTTGCCCGGGGTGGCGTACAGCGACGCCATCGAGCCGATGTTGATGATGTGGCCGCGCCGACGTGGCTTCATCACCGCGGCGACGGCATTCGTACCGTAAATCGTGCCGCGCACGTTGACGTCGAGGGTGAGGTCGATGTCCCGGGTTTTCAGTTCGCCGGTCTGGCCGCTGCGCAGGACACCGGCCACGTTGATCAATATGTCCAGTGCGCCGCAGTCGCGCTCCAGCCGGGTGACCAGAGCCGTCCAGGCGTCGACCTGGGTCACGTCCAGCACTTCGTACTGCACCGCAGGCTGGTCGTGCCAGCGTGCGTACAGCGCGTCGCCGTCGCGGTCGGCAGCGATGACGCGATGCCCCTGGTTGGCGGCCATCAAGGTAATCGCCGCGCCGATGCCGTTGGCGGCACCGGTGATCAGTAGCAGCATGGTGGTTCCCCTCGATGGCGCGAAAGCATTGGCTCGCGGCAGCATGCTCGCCGCGAACCGTCATGGTGAAGCGGTCAGGCCACGGCGGTGCGCGCTCGCGTCACCCGGCTGGCGGTGTCCTTGTGCAACTGCGCGGCCAGCCAGGCACCGGTGGCAATGAGCTGGTCCAGATCGATGCCGGTGTGCATGCCCATGCCGTGCAGCATGTAGACCACGTCTTCGCTGGCCACGTTGCCGGTGGCGCCCTTCGCATACGGGCAGCCGCCAGTGCCGGACACCGAGCTGTCGACGACGCGCACGCCTTCTTCCAGACAGGCCAGGATGTTCGCCAGCGCCTGGCCATAGGTATCGTGGAAGTGCACTGCCAAGGCGGTCATCGGTACTTCCTGCGCCACCGCGTGCAACATCGCCCTTGCCTTGGCCGCCGTACCGACACCGATGGTGTCGCCCAGGGATATTTCGTGGCAGCCCAGCGCGTGCAGGCGTTGCGCAACGTGCACCACGTCGTCCACCGGCACGTCGCCTTGATACGGACAGCCCAGCACCGTGGATATGTAGCCGCGCACCTGCACGCCGTCGGCACGCGCCTGTTCCAGCACGGGAATGAAGCGCTCGATGGATTCATCCACCGAAGCATTGATGTTCTTGCGATTGAACGCCTCGGATGCGGCCGTGAACACCGCGATCTCGGTGACGCCGACTTCGCGCGCGCGCTGGTAACCCTGCAGGTTCGGCACCAGCACGGGATAGCTGACGCCCGGTGCCTTGCGAATGCCGGCAAACACTTCAGCGGCGTCCGCCAGTTGCGGCACCCACTTCGGGCTGACGAAACTGGTGGCCTCGATCGTGGCCAGGCCGGTGGCGGACAGGCGATCGATCAGCTCGATTTTCAGGCGTGCCGGCAACAGCGTTTTCTCGTTCTGCAAGCCGTCACGTGCGCTGACTTCGACGATGCGGACGTGGTCAGAAGAAGTCATGTCATCCTCCTCGAGCCCAAGTATGAGTACAGCGTGCGCCGCAGGGTTCCGCGCAACCGCGCAGTCTGTTGTAGGGCGGGCACTGCCCGCCGCATGTGCCGCCAAGCGCGGCGGGAAGCGGAAAGCCGGCGGGCTCGGCAAGAAGCGGAGAGCCCGCCGGGAGTGCCCGTCCCATGAAGCTGCTGACGAGGGTTGCCCGGCTTGGCATGTCAGTGGGCAAAGCGCACCAATATGGCATCGGCTTCGACAAATTCTCCGGTTGTGGCATTGATGCTCTCGATGGTGCCGGCGCGTGGCGCCTTCAATGCCAGTTCCATCTTCATTGCTTCCATCACCAGCAAATCCTGGCCTTGTTCCACGGTGTCGCCGACCTTGGCTTTTACCAACACGATACGACCGGGCATGGGGGCGGTGACCTGATTGCCGCCGACGGCGTCGGTGGTTTCCCAGACGAAGGCGGGCGCACGGGAAAGACTGTAGCGCTGACCGTTGGCGTCGTGCAGGAGGACGTGCGTGGCATCGACGCGCAGCGGGATGCGCCGCGCGCCACCGTCGAACCGCGCGCTGAGACCCGCGCTGTCAAGCGTTGCACCGCGTACCTCACAGTGCGCCGTGCCGTGCTGCAGCTCGTAGTTGCCGCCATCGCCAAATGCCTCAAGCTCGTGGCGTTGAGCATTGACCGTCAAGGCCACGATGCGCTTGCCGGCACGACCAATACGCCACGCGTCCGATCGCGACCACGGGGAATGGGGATCATCCGCTTGGGCTGGCGCATGTTGTTCTTCGTGCAGCAGCGCCGCGGTGGCGGCAGCAAACAACACTGCGTCAGCAGGGGCCGCGTCGCCAACGACAAACTCGTCCAGATGGCGGTCGAGATAGCTGGTGTCGATCCGCCCGTCGACCACCGCCGGGTGGCGTACCAGTCGTTCGAGGAAGCCGATATTGGACTTCGGCCCGACGATCTCGCACGCCGCCAGCGCTTCGCGCATGCGCTGCAGCGCCTGTCCGCGGTCGGGTGCAAACACGATGAGCTTGGCGATCATCGGGTCGTAGAAAATCGTGACTGTGTCGCCCTCGACCACGCCACCGTCCAGCCGCAACGTTGCCGATACCGGGGGCAGGTGCAGGGTCAGCAGTTTGCCCGAGCTGGGCAGGAAGCCGTGGTCGGGATCTTCCGCGTACAGGCGCACTTCGATCGCGTGGCCATGGGCGTGTACCTGCTCCTGGCGCAGTGGCAGCGGCTGACCATCGGCTACCCGCAGTTGCCATTCGACCAGGTCCAGCCCGAGCGTCATCTCGGTCACCGGATGCTCAACTTGCAGGCGTGTGTTCATCTCCATGAAAAAAAACTCGCCCGGACTACCGTCAGCCTGCCGCGCAACGATGAATTCCACCGTGCCAGCGCCGACGTAATGCACCGCCTTGGCTGCCGCCACTGCCGCGGCGCCCATCGCGGCGCGGCGCGGCGCGTCGAGCACCGGCGAGGGCGTTTCCTCCAGGACTTTCTGATAGCGGCGCTGGGATGAACACTCGCGCTCGTTCAAGTGGATCACGTTGCCCAGGGTGTCACCGAATACCTGAAATTCGATATGCCGCGGGTGCTCGACGTAGCGCTCCAGGATCATGCGCGCGTCGCCAAACGAACTGGTTGCCTCGCGTTGTGCGGAAGCCAGCGCGTCAGCAAATTCGCTGGCCTCGCGCACAATGCGCATGC
>DATCWU010000201.1:0-11479 GCA_036566165.1 Rhodanobacter sp.
TGGCTACCGGCGGCAAATTGATCACGACCGGTGCGCAAGTGTTGATTCCGTTCTGGTACCGACCGTTGCAGGGGCTGGTGGTGGCTGCCTACTTCATCAGCTCGTGGCGCGACGGCGGGCAGACGCTGGGCATGCGGCCGTGGCGCATCCGACTGACGCGCAGCGATGGTGGTGTGCCGTCGTGGCCGCAGGCGCTGATCCGCGTACTGGTGGCGGCAGCACCGTTGCTGTTGATGCTGCTGGCACCGCTGCTGGGACTGCGCGCGACCTTGTGGCTTACGCTGCTGGCCTGGGTCGGCTGGTTTGTTCCGGCCGTGTTTGATCCGCGCCGACGCGCCCTGCACGACCTGCTTGCGCACACCGAACTGCGCCAGATTCGCTGAGATTCACACGACCCTGCACACGCGGGCCGTCCACTCCCGGCATGCTCAACCTACGCTGCGACGAAACCGGGGGTGACGCATCAACCGCAGCTCTACGAGGCGCTCGTGGACCGACGCCAGGTTGATCAGTCTGGAACGCTTCAACACCTGCCGCCACTGCGCGAGCTTGCGGCCACGGCGACGCGTCGATGCGCTGGGCAGCCGAGTAACGCGGATTGCCGCAATGCAACATTTCACGTCCAAAGCCCGTTATGATGGGCAATTATTTGCCAACAGGCGGCCACGCCATGCTTTACCAAATCCACGAATGGCAACGCGCATTCTTTGGCCCGATGAGCTACTTCGCGCAAGCCAGTGCGCATCTGCTTGCCGATCAACACGCGCCATTCGCGCAACTGCCGGGTGCGCCGCGGCTGGCTGCCGGCTACGAACTGCTGTTTCGTCTTGGCAAGGAGTATGAAAAGCCGCAGTTCGGCATTCACCGTGCTGCCGCGCACGGTCAGGAAATTGCGGTCATCGAGCGCGTTGACCTGGACAAGCCGTTTTGCCAGCTCAAGCGCTTCAAACGCTTCAGCGACGATCCGGCCACGATCGAGAAGATGAAGACCGATCCGATCGTGCTGGTGGTGGCGCCGCTATCCGGCCACCACGCCACCCTGCTGCGCGACACTGTGCGCACCTTGCTGCACGATCACAAGGTTTACATCACCGACTGGGTCGACGCGCGCATGGTGCCGGCAGCGGCGGGCACCTTCGGCCTGGACGACTACGTGGCCTACGTCGAGGAGTTCATCCGCCACATTGGCGCGCACGAACTGCATGTGATCTCGGTGTGCCAGCCCACCGTACCGGTGCTGGCCGCCGTATCGCTGATGGCCGCCCGCGGCGAGGACACGCCGCTCAGCCTGACCATGATGGGCGGCCCGATCGACACACGCCGCAGCCCGACCAGTGTGGACAACCTGGCCACCCAGCAACCGCTGGCGTGGTTCAAGGGCAACGTGATCCAGACCGTGCCAACGAATTACCCCGGTCACGGCCGCGAGGTGTATCCGGGTTTTCTGCAGCATGCCGGATTCATCGCGATGAACCCGAATCGCCACCTGAAATCGCACTGGGATTTCTATCAGGATCTGCTGCGCGGCGATCTGGACGACGCGGAAGCGCATCGCAAGTTCTATGACGAATACAACGCCGTGCTCGACATGCCGGCGAAGTTCTACCTCGAAACCATCGACAAGGTGTTCCAGCAGTTTCTGTTGCCGCGTGGCTTGTGGGACGTGGCCGGCGAGCGGGTGAATCCCGCGGCGATCACCAGCAGCGCCCTGCTCACGATCGAGGGCGAACTGGACGACATTTCCGGCCTGGGCCAGACCGCGGCGGCGCATGACCTGTGCACGGGTATTCCCGCCGGGCGTCAGGCGCGCCAGGTCATCGAAGGCGCCGGTCATTTCGGCATTTTCAGTGGTCGCCGCTGGCGCGAAATCGTGTACCCGCAAGTGCGCGACTTCATTCGCCAGTTTGATCGCCTGCACAAGCCGAACGCGCGCGCCGGCCTGCCCGTGCGCGACAAGCCCGCCCGGTCCCACACGCGCCAGCCTACCCGCCGCGCGGCGCGCTGAGGAACTCCAGCTGCCGACTGTTGCGCCTGCGCGTGCTGGCTATGCCTGAGCGCGCGCGAAGAATTCGCGAAACGCGGTGGCGACGCGTTCGATACCCGCGTCGTCGACATCCAAATGCGTCACCAGCCGCAACGTCGGTTCGTGACCACTGCTGATGCGGATGCCCGCCGCCTGCAGGTGGACCTCCAACGCGTGCCGACGTTCCGCTGGTATCTTGATGAACACCATGTTCGTGTACTGCCCAAGCAACTGCAGGCCGGCAATCTCGCGCAGGTAACCGGCCAGCGTCGCGGCACGCCGATGATCGTCAACCAGGCGCGCAATATGGTGATCCAGCGCATACAGCCCGGCCGCAGCAAGGATACCGGCCTGGCGCCAGCCGCCACCGGTGACTTTGCGCCAGCGTCGCGCCTTGTCGATCAACGCGCGCGAGCCCACCAGCACGGAACCCACCGGCGCACCCAGCCCCTTGGACAGACACACCGACACGGTGTCGAAATACTGCGTGATCGTGCGTGCCGGCACCTTGCACGCCAAGGCCGCATTGAACAGGCGGGCGCCATCCAGATGCATGCCCAGGCCGTGCTGGCGCGCGAGATCGCGTGCTGCCGGCAGGTAATCCAGCGGCAACGCACGACCGTTCCAGGTGTTCTCCAGCGCCAGCACGCGCGTGCGCGCAAAGTGTGGATCGAGCGGCTTGATCACGGCCGCGACGCGGTCCAGTGGCAAGGTGCCATCGTCGGCCTGCACGATCGGTTGCGGCTGGATGGAACCGAGTACGGCCGCACCGCCGCCTTCGTGATGGTAGGTATGCGCGTCCATGCCCACCAGGTATTCGTCGCCGCGTTCGCAATGCGCAAACAACGCCAGCAAGTTGGACTGCGTGCCACTGGGCACGAACACCCCGGCGTCGAAACCCAGGTCATCGGCCAGGCGCTGTTGGAGCGCGTTGACCGTTGGATCCTCGCCATACACATCGTCGCCCACTTCAGCCGCGACCATCGCCGCGCGCATGGCCGCTGTGGGTTTTGTCACCGTATCGCTGCGCAGATCTATCGTGTCCATTGCCACCCCTGTCGGAAACCATGGCGCGCGTCCGTTTGGACGGCCAAGTGGATTATACGCGGCGCCGGAAATACACCGTTGCCGCCAACGCCAGCACGAGCGCGGGCAGCAGGTTCGCCCACAGCGGCGGCAGGCCGTACACGGTGCCGAAATTCACCATGGCCTGCTGCATGAAATACCAGGCAATGGCCAGCAGCATGCCGATGAAAATACGCTTGCCCAGGCCGCCGGAACGCAGCGCGCCAAACGCAAACGGCATCGTGCACAACACCAGCATCAGCACATTGAACGGATACAACGCGCGCCCCCAGAACGCCACCGCGTAACTGCCCGGTTGCTCGCCATTGCCGCGCAGATAACCAATGTTGCGCCGCAGATCGCGCATGGACAGGTACTGCGGTTGTACCACCGACTGCACCAGCACCTGCGGGTCGATGCGGACCGGCCACGGTTGCGTGGCTACGGTCGTCGTATGTGTGCCTTGCGCGTCCAGCGTGGTGTTGCGCACATGCTGCAACGCCCAGTGCTGGCCGTCGTGCTCGGCGGTCTTCGCCCAGGTGAAATGCACGAGCCGCCCATCATTGGCAAAGCCGAATTCGCGCACGTCAGTGAGTTGCACGCCAGTCACCCCGTCACGCTGGCGCAGCGTGGTACCCCGTGCGTTGATGATGTTGTTGCCATCGCGCGTCCATAACCCGCTACGGGTGGCCATGCCGAGCGTGCCGGCCCGCATGCGCAACTGCATCGATTGCGCGACCTGATCGCCCCACGGTGCCGCCGTTTCACCCAGCAACACCACACCGGCAATCAACACCGCAATCACCCCGACCGCCGAGCCGGCAATGCGCAACTGCGACATGCCGGCCGCGCGCAGCGCCGTCAGTTCACCACTGGCAGCCAGGCCGCCCAGTGACAGCAACCCGCCAATCAGGGCCGAGTAGCCGAACATCTCATACGCACGGCGCGGAAACGTCACCAGCACATACATGACCGCATCGACCATCGTGTAGCCATGCTTGCCGATGTTGCCCAACTGGCGCAGCAACTGTGTCACCGCGTCGAAACCGGTCAACACCAGCCACACCGTGAGCACCGACACCAGCACGCTCACGCCGATCAGCCGATCCACCCGCTTGACGGTGAACACGCTCATGCACGCGCCGCCGTGCGCGACTTGCGCGGCGCGTACTGCCGCCACAGCAACCACAACGCCAGGCCAAGGACCAGCACATGCAACGCCCACAGCGGTGCCTGGGTGTGCCAATGATCCTTGGCGATTTGCGCGCGGCCGAGCGCCAGCAGCAAGTAGTACAGGTAAAAGCCGAGCACGGCCAGCAACAGCCGCCCATAACGTGGTTCGCGCGGACTCTGCCGCGCCAGGGGCAATGCCAGCAACAGGAACACCAGGGTCAACGCCGGCGCATTCGCCCGCCAGGCGAATTCGGCGCGCGCCAGCGGATCGGACGACTGCATCAGCGCCCAGCTCGACGCGGCGGCAATCGGGTCCTCCTCGTCGTCCGCCTGCACGCTCGACAGCGCCGTGTCATTGCGCTCGTAGTGCATCTGCGTCCAGTTGTCCGTGCCCAGCGGCACATCGTATTGCCAGCCATCCTCGAACGCGATGAAGCGTCCCGCGCCATTGCTCTCTTGATACAACTGGCCACTACTGGCATTGACCACCTTCAGGTGGGGTTGTCCGTTCTTGCTGGTGCGCTGGGTGGCGACAAAGGTGCGCCCCAACTGGCTGCCATCGCTGCTCAGGCGATTGACGAAAATGATGCCACCCTGATTCGGCAGCTCGGTGAAGCGTCCGGCCTCCAGCCCGGCAGCAATCACCGAGCGGTTGGCTGCCGTCACCAGCGATTCGCTGGTACGCATGGCCCACGGACCAAGCCACAAGGCAACCATCGTGGTGACCACGACCAGCGCGACGGCGAGCAGCAACACCGGACGCAGCAGTCCACCCGCGCCCATGCCGGAGGACGCCAGCACGTGCATCTCGCTTTCGCGGTACATCCGCCCCAGCGCCATGAGCACCCCGATGAAGCTGGCCAGCGGCAGCAAGTTGGTCAACCCGCCCAGCGTCTGCAGGCCCAGTACCTCAAACATCACGCTTGGCGGAAAGCTGCCATTGGCCACGTCCTGCAGCACTTTGGCAAACGCGCTGCCGACAACGATCACCAGCAGTACCACGATGGTGGCCGCGACGGTTTGTGCCAGCTCGCGCAGGAAATAGCGATCGAGAATGCTGAGCATGCGCTAGACTTTTCCGCTTGCATGAAGTCGATGGCAACCGCGACGGTCCTGCCGCGACCACCGACGCATCCGGACGGCTGCGCACTCCTGCCCAGCCCGCGCCGGACCCGCCATCGACAATGGCGCAGTTTAACGTGTCGCACCAGCCAGTACCCACACAGGAACGTCATCGATGACCTTGCAGTTCAGCCTGGCAGGCGAGAGCGCAGAGGACGAAGGCGCAAAGGTCTGGCCGCCGGTCGCCCGGTAGCGCTTCTGCCACGATGACTGATCGACGGGCAATGCGCGTAACCGGACCCGTGCCAACCAACCTGCGTCGAGCCGTTACACTCACTTCCCATCCCGGACTTTTCATTTCTGCCTGATGCGTGCCGACTTCTACCTGATCGACAAACCGCGCTTTCGCGAGCAACCGCTGTTGCTGGTGTGCGAGCTGGCGAAGAAGGCGTTTGCCGCGCAACAACCCACGCTGATCCTGGTGCGTGATGCCGAGCAGGCGGATGCCCTGGATGAACTGCTGTGGGCGTTTGACGAAGACGCCATGATTCCGCACCAGCTCGCCGGCGACGACGACGACGCGCACACTGCGGTGCTTATCGTGCCGCCGGACACGGCGACCCCGGATCGCCCGCTGGTGATCAACCTGCGCGAGACTTGCGCACCAGGCAGCTACCAGCGCGTGCTGGAAGTGGTGCCTGCGGAACCGGCCGAGCGAGAGGGCTCGCGCGAACGCTGGCGTGAATACCAGCAGCGTGGTTTCGAGCTCAACAAGTTCGACATGTAACTCAGGCCGGCCGCGGCTCCGATACCGGACCCAGCACACGCGCCAACGCATCGGCCAGTTGTTCGCCCGTGAGCGGCTTGCGCAGGAAACCGTCCATGCCGGCGGCGCGTGCGCGTGCTTCGTCGCCGCCGCCGCCGCCGGAACGCGCGGTGACTGCGATGATCGGCACGCGCCGCGCTGCATGTTCCCGCTGGCGAATCAGGCGCGCCACCTGGAAGCCGTCGATCCTGGGCAAATCCAGATCGAGCAGCACGGCGTCAAACTCGGTGCGGGCCATCTCGGCCAGCACCGCCAGTCCATTGGTGACGTGACAAACACAGTGCCCCTGACCCTCGAGCAGGCCGCGAATGACCGCGGCCACGATGCTGTCATCCTCCACCAGCAGCACATGGCAGCAACGCCCGGGACCAGCGTGGCGCAGCGGCAACATGCTGGTCGCCGGCGGTTCGCCGAGTGGCAAGCACACGCGGAACGTGCTGCCGCCACCAAGCTCCGACTCCAGCTCGATGGTGCCCTTCATCAAGTTCACCAGCTCGCGACAGATCGCCAGACCCAGCCCGCTGCCAGAGGATTGCTGCGGGCCGGCCGCCTGCTCGAAACGCTGAAACATGCGCATTTGACTGGCCTCGGGAATGCCCGGCCCGGTATCGGTGACCCTGAACAACACCCCGTCATCCACACGCTGCGCGGACACCGTGACGCTGCCGTGCTCGGTGAATTTCAATGCATTGTTGGCCAGGTTGAGCAGCACCTGCTTGATGCGCAGCGCATCGCCCACGACCCACGCCGGCAAATCCTCGGCCACCTGCAACTGCAGGTGGATGCCCTTGATCTGCGCCAGCCCGCGCTCGAGTTCCATCACCTCATCAAGCAGCTCACGCGGATTGAAGGGCGCCGGTTCCAGCTCGAGACGCCCGGCCTCGATACGCGCCAGATCCAGCGCATCGTTGAGCAGCTTCAACAACATGGCGCCGGAGCGCTGCATGGTGCGCGTGTAATCGTGCTGCGTCGGTGTCAGCGGCGTGCCCAGCAACAACTCCGCCATGCCCATCACGCCGGTCATCGGCGTGCGAATCTCGTGGCTGAGTGTTGCCAGAAACCGGGTCTTGGCCGCGCTCGCGGCTTCCGCCAACTGCCGTTGCTGCTCCAGCATCTGCAGATGATGGTGCACGGCCAAGCGGCGACGCCAAGCCAGCAACAGCGAGCCCAACACCAATCCGGCCACCAACACGTATGCCAGCCACGCCCACCAGCGCGCCCAGGGAGGCGCCTGCACCTTGAGCTGCAGGGGTTGCGCCAGAGCGTGCCACTGACCATCGGCGCCGGCGGCATTTACCTCCAGCGTGTAGCTGCCCGCGCGCAGGCCGGTGAAATCGCGCTCACCGCGGCTGGTCGCGTTCACCCAGTCCGAATCAAACCCGTGCAACCAATAGCGGTACTTGTTGGCGGCCGGGTCAATAAACGAGCTCAAGCGCGCACGTACCCGCACATCCCGGTCATCCCAGCGCAAAATGACCGTGGAGCCGTCCACCGGCAACGTCTGCACGCGGCCATCGCGTCTGACCGCCACGCGGGTCAGCGTCAATAACGGTGGAGCGTCGGGTTGGTGCATGTGTTCCAGTCGTTCGGGCTGGAACGCCATGACGCCACCGTTGCTGGCAGCGAACAGCGTGCCATCCGCCGCGACATCCGTGGAGCCGTTGGAGAATTGCGCATTCGACAAACCCTGCGGCGCGCCAAACTCCCTGAACTGGCGTGTGCCAGGGTCATAGCGCCACAACCCAGGATCTGCAAACAACCAGACTCGACCCTGACGATCGACGCGTATCTTGCGCAGGTCGGCCGCAAAATTCTTCGCGCTGATGTCGACATGATCGACGAGTCGTGCCTGACCATCCACGCCTCGGTAATGCTCGAGCGTCCGTTCGTTCACCGTCCAGAAGCCGTCAGCCGCGTCGAAATCAAATCTGCCCACATCCTGCTTCGGCACACCGGGCACGAACGCCAGTCCCACGCCGTGCTCGTCGCTGCGCTGCATGCCACCAGCGCTGGCATACCAGAGCCTCCCGGCACGCAATGACAACTGCCCGGGGAACGCGGTGTTACCCAGTTCTTCACTCTTCACCAAAGGCGTCGCGGTCTGGTGCTCCATGTCTATGGCAAACACCCCGGCGCCCCATGACGACAGGTACAGCCGCTTGCCATCGGTTGCCAGTGCCGTTGGACGCGCGATATGCATTCGTCGGAGATCGAGAGCCGTGAGCTTGCCGTGGTCATAAAGATGGAGCTGGCCGGGACCCACTATCCACAACCGTTCACGAAAATCTTCTGCCAGCGCTATGACTTCACTGCGCAACCCGCGCACCACGTGCTGCACCTTGCCGGTGCGCGGATCCAGCTTGTCCACCCAACCGTCGGATCCCCCCACCCAAAGTGTTCCGTCACGCCTGGCTTGCACTGACAGGGCCACCGTACCTGCCAGGCTGGTCGGGTCGTCCGGAATATGCGTGAAGCGCGTAAATCCGTCCCAGTTCGGGGCCAGGTACGCGATTCCCGAGTTCTCGAAGGTGAACCACAACCCGCCCTCACGATCCCGCAGAACCTGCCACACACGGTCGCTGGGCAAACCTCCAGGCAACAGCGACTGCCCGCCGATGGGGTGCAGTGCACCTTCGCCATCATCCATCACCAGTCCGGTCAGGGTCCCCAGCCACAGCCGCCTTTGTGCGTCGCGTGCACTGCTCAATATGCGCAACTGGGCCAGCTCCCGGCCCGCCAGCGGACGCGCCACACCATCGGCGCCAATCACCAGCAAACCGCCCGTCACCGCCACGCGCACGTCAGCGCGGCCACCCTCGATATGCCAGACCTTGCCAATGTCGCCGGAAAACGCCGGATCCACCGGCACTGCCGTAATCTTGCCGTCGGCGTGGCGCAGATACAGCCCGCTCTCCGCACCAATCCACAAGCGTCCGTCCGCTTCGGCCAGCAATGCGCGGATCGGCCCCGACGGTTTCGGCGACGCGCCGGTGGCACCTAGCGCCACATGCTCGAAGCCGCTCTCGTCCGGCAGCAAGCGATCCAGTCCACCTTGCGTCGCCAGCCACATGCGGCCATCTGCGGTTTGCGCTATGCCCCAGACCTCATTGTTGGAGAGGCTGGCAGGATTCTTGTCGTCGTGTTCCCAGTGCCGAAAACGTCCGGTCGACTGATCGTAAACCGTCAGCCCGGTTGCCACGCCACCGGTCCAGATGCGATTGGCGTTATCCACAAACAGCGCATACGACTGGTTGGCCGGTAATGATGTCGGATCGCCCGCCACATGCCGAAAAACCTTGAAGTCGACGCCGTCAAAGCGGACCAGACCACCAGCCGCGCCAAACCACAGCAACCCACGATGATCTTGCGCGACGGAGTAAATCGGGCCGCTGGGGACACCCGCTTCCAGCCCGTAACGGCGGAACTGTGGGGTCGGCATGACCGTGCGCACCGGCGCGCGGGTGTCGTTGGCGGGCTGCGCCGCGAGGTCACGCGCGAACCCGCTCACGACAACCCCCAGCAGCCACGCCGACGCGATCAGCCAGCAGCGCATTCCCCACCTCACCGGTGAATCCCCAGGCGAACAGCGCATGCAATATGCCACTCGCTGACACCGATAATGCCAAAACACGCACGCCAGCGCGAGCGCTACCGCCCAGCCGCCACCCGAACAGCGCGTGGCGTCACCAACTGGTGCGTTGCATCTATCCGCCATCTACCTTGAATCAGGCACAGCGTTGGTGCGGCGTGCCGGCTATGCGCTTCGGTGCTGGCTGACAAACGCACGCACCGCCGCCGCATCAAACGGCCAGTCCAGCTCGCGCCCGTCACGCACATCGCGCAACACCGGCACGCGCGTGCCGTAGCGCTGCTCCAGGTCCGCCGAATCGTCCACCCATGCACTCTCAAAATCCGGTGCCCGTGCCTCGGCCAGCACGGCCAACGCCAGGTCGCACAAGTGACAGTAATCGCGCTGATACAAAACGAGGTCAATCATGTTGCTGCGTGCGGACTGCCAACGGCCAGAGTGACCAGTAGAATAGCCGCTACCGTCCAACCAATCGTAAAATCACCATGGCCGTCAGCGTATTTGATCTGTTCAAGATCGGCATCGGACCGTCCTCCTCGCACACGGTGGGGCCGATGCGCGCCGCCGCACGTTTCGTGGAGCACTGGTTGGACGCGCAAGGCGTGCTGGGCAAGGTTTGCCGCATGCGCGCGGAGTTGTACGGCTCGCTGGCGTTGACCGGTCGTGGCCACGGCACCGACAAGGCAGTGATGCTCGGCTTCGAAGGCCAGCACCCGGACACGGTCGACCCGGATCAGATCCCGGCCACACTCGAACGCATCCGCAGCAGCCACCACATCAACCTGCTCGGCAAGCACGACATCGAGTTCGAGGAAAAACGCGATCTCATTTTCAACAAGCGCCAGAAATTGCCGTTCCACACCAATGGTATGCGCTTTTCCGCGTACGACGCCGACGACAACGAGATCGCCACCCGCGACTACTACTCGGTCGGCGGCGGCTTTGTGGTCAATACCGACGAGGCGGCGGAAGATCGCATCGTTGCCGACACCACCGAACAACCCTACCCGTTTTCCAGCGGCGACCAGATGCTGGCATTGTGCAAGCAGCACAACCTCACCATCGCGCAACTGATGCTGGCCAACGAAAGCGTGTGGCGTCCGGAAGCGCAGACGCGCGCCGGCCTGCTGGCGATCTGGCAGGCCATGGCCGACTGCGTCAGCCGCGGCCTGCGTTCGCCCGGGGTGTTGCCCGGCGGACTGAAAGTCACCCGCCGCGCCCCGGCCATGCTGGAAGAACTGCGCAGCCAGCCGGAAGCCGCGCTGAAAGACCCACTGACCATTCTGGACTGGGTGAACCTGTACGCGCTCGCCGTCAACGAGGAAAACGCCGCTGGCGGTCGCGTCGTTACCGCACCGACCAATGGCGCCGCCGGCATCATTCCCGCGGTCGGCCATTACTACCTGCGCTTCTGCCCCAAGGCGGACGAGGAAGGCATCATCAACTACCTGCTCACCGCTGCCGCCATCGGCATCCTGTACAAGGAAAACGCTTCGCTGTCCGGCGCCGAAGTCGGCTGCCAGGGCGAAGTCGGCGTGGCCTGCTCAATGGCCGCCGGTGGCCTCACTGCCACGCTCGGCGGCAACGTCATGCAAGTGGAAAATGCTGCCGAGATCGGCATGGAACACAACCTCGGCCTGACCTGCGACCCGATCGGCGGCCTGGTACAAATCCCCTGCATCGAACGCAATGCGATGGGTTCGGTCAAAGCCATCAACGCCAGCCGCATGGCGCTGAAAAG
>DATCWU010000399.1:0-1020 GCA_036566165.1 Rhodanobacter sp.
GCAGCCGCCATAGCCCGCGCAATCGCCTGGTGGCTCAGGCCATGCACGCGAAAGGCCTGGCGACCTTGCTGTTCGACTTGCTGAGCGAGGATGAAGCCAGGGACATATCCGCACGCTTCGACATCCCCAGACTCACGGCACGGCTTGACGCCGCCACCCGATGGGCCATGCACCAACCGCGCACGCAGACATTGCCCATTGGCCTGTTCGGCGCCAGTACCGGCGCAGCGGCCGCCCTGGTGCTGGCTGCGCGTTATCCGATGGTGATCAAGGCCGTCGTATCGCGGGGCGGCCGACCGGATCTTGCGGGGCACGGCGCGCTGGCGCGGGTGCAGGCGCCCACCTTGCTCATCGTTGGCGGTGCGGATCACGAAGTCATCACGCTGAACCGCTCCGCTCTATCGGTACTCCCATGCCATGCCGAACTGGTGCTGGTTCCGAATGCCACGCATCTGTTTGAAGAGGAAGGCGCCATCGAGCGGGTGGCGGCACTCGCCACCAGCTGGTTCGTGCAGTGGCTGCCGGATCAAAGCCGCGGCGTCACGGTCGGCATGCGCTGAATCCAGGAGGAATTTTTCTTGAATCATGCGCACGACGTTGACCTGGATCAAACGCGTCCCGCTTCGACTTCGTACGCTTGCCAGTGATCCCAGCTTGCCGGGAGCGGCAGACCGGGGGTCCAACCCAGCGGCATCGAATGACCTGTGTGGAGGATTTATTCATGGCAAACCTTACCCGTTGGAGTCCCTTCAAGACCCTGTCGCGGTTCGAGCAAGGCACTCCTTTCGACGACTTCTTCCGTGGTTTCGGTCTGCGTCCGCAGTGGTCCGAACTGGAGGCGCCGGATGTGCGCCTTGACGTTACCGAAAGCGATGGTGCCTATCGCGTCAAGGCAGAAATGCCCGGTGTCGACAAGAACGATATCGACGTCTCGATCAGCGGCAACCAGGTCGCCATCAGCGCCGAGGTGAAGCGTGAGAGCAAGAAAAAGGACGACGAGCGCGATATCTGCACCGAGCG
>DATCWU010000264.1:0-5996 GCA_036566165.1 Rhodanobacter sp.
TGAAGCGTATGTCCCAACCGTAAAACTCATTGCTGTGTTTCTTTGGTTGGACGCTTGCATTGCTTTGGACCGGTCGCAACCGCTCCCACGCAAGGCGTCCACACAATTCACCTGTGCACACTGTCAAAGATCAATCGCTTGTCACCGGTTTTCCCGATGACGCCTCATGGCATTTCGCCCTGAGTGAGCCGCCCATTCTACATCGCTTTACCGGGCCGTCAACACACCAACAAACAAGATTTGCAACGGAGGTGTGGTGACCGCGTGAGACGTGCCACGCTGTAGGGGGCGCACATCATAGCGCGACGACGGGCAGGTGTGAAGGGGTCGTCAGCATCGCTGGCGCGAAGGCGGCCTGACGACACGTTACACTCGGCCATCAGCTCCATTTGACGAGAGTTCTGCGATGAAGCGATGGTGCGTCCCGCTGCTTTTCGTGTTCAGTCTCAGCGCCTGTGGCGCACCGGTCAGTCCCACCACCAATTCCGTGGAGTTGCGCGGGCAGCACTTTTCCGTCGAACTGGCCACCAACGACGCCGCGCGCGAACGCGGGCTGATGGCGCGCACCGTGCTGGCCGCGGACCACGGCATGTTGTTCGTATTTGCCACATCCACACCGCAGGCGTTCTGGATGAAGAACACCCTCATCCCGCTGGATATTCTGTATTTCGACGACGCGCGCAAGCTGGTGTCAGTGCAGCACAACGTGCCGCCGTGTACCGCCGATCCCTGCCCGGTCTACCCAAGCAGTGACGCAGCGCGCTATGTGCTGGAGCTGTCAGCTGGTACCGCACAACGGATCGGCGTGAAGCCTGGAGACCAGCTGACGATCAACGGCAGCATCGGCGCAGTGCAGTGACAAAACCCGGAACACGTCCTGTGCCGAAGCGCCTGGAAGGCGCGGGCGACGCGAGACACGCAACTCGAAGCTGTTGCCGTCTGTGCGGTCGCGACGGCACAGCCACTGGGGTTATTCGCAGTCAATCGATCTCGATCATCTCGAAGTCGTCTTTCGTCGCCCCGCAGTCGGGACATGTCCACGCTTCCGGTACGTCCGCCCAGCGCGTGCCAGCGGCAACGCCTTCCTCCGGCACGCCGATGGCTTCATCGTAAATGTAGCCACAGACGACACACATCCACTTGTGCCACGGTTCGGTTGCGGGGGAGCTTTGGGTCATTTCTCGGATTCTTGGCACGCGACAATGTTCCATTCTCGCAATTTCGTCGGCGACGCGAAAGCGTGCACCGAAGATGCATGCGCAGCGCGTGCGGAAATTGTGCAGGCAGCTGCCCTCTCGACCCAATGACGACGTGGCGCACCGGCACCGGTAGCTAGGTGCAGGCGCAAGTCCGACAATGGACAACTGCAACCCGCTTTCCACAGCCGCTTCGGGGCGATCACATGACGAGCAACCACGAACTTTTTCAACGCGCACAACCGCTGCTGCCCGGCGGCGTGAACTCCCCGGTGCGCGCGTTCCAGGCAGTGGGTGGCGAGCCCTTTTTCACCGCGCGCGCCGACGGTGCGTATCTGTTCGACGGGGAAGGCAAGCGCTACATCGACTACGTCGGATCCTGGGGCCCCATGATCGCTGGCCATAACCATCCTGCGGTACGCGAGGCGGTGGAACACGCGGTACGCAACGGTCTGTCCTTTGGTACGCCATGCGCCGCAGAGGTGGTGATGGCGGAAACCATCGCCCGACTGGTGCCATCGATGCAGATGCTGCGCATGGTCAACTCCGGGACCGAAGCGACGATGTCCGCAATCCGGCTTGCGCGCGGCGCCACCGGACGCAGCAAGATTGTCAAATTCGAGGGCTGTTATCACGGACATGCGGACAGCTTTCTGGTGAAAGCCGGCTCCGGCGCACTGACCTTTGGCGTGCCCACTTCACCGGGCGTGCCCAAGGTGCTGGCAGATCTCACCCTGACGCTGCCATTCAACGACATTGCCGCAGCCCGCGCGCTGTTCGCTGCGCAGGGCGACGAGATTGCCGCACTGATCATCGAACCGGTGGCGGGCAACATGAACTGCATCCCGCCACTGGACGGCTATCTGCAAGCACTGCGCGACCTGTGCACCCGGTACGGGGCGCTGCTGATCTTCGATGAGGTGATGACCGGGTTTCGCGTTGCGCTGGGCGGCGCGCAAGCCTACTACGGCGTCACCCCCGACCTGAGCACGTTCGGCAAGATCATCGGCGGTGGCATGCCGGTGGGCGCGTACGGCGGGCGACGCGAGCTGATGCAGCAGATCGCACCTGCCGGCCCGGTCTACCAGGCCGGTACCTTGAGCGGCAATCCGGTGGCCATGGCGGCTGGTCTGGCGGTGCTGGAGCTGATCCAGGCACCGGGTTTCCACGAGCAACTTGCGGCGCGTACCCGACTGCTCACCGACGGTCTGCAAGCAGTGGCCGATGGCGCAGGTGTCGCCTTCAGCAGCAACCGCGTCGGCGGCATGTTCGGACTGTTTTTCAGTGCGGAGAAAGTGCACAGCTACGCACAGGCCACCGCCACCGACGCGGCGTTGTTCAAGCGCTTCTTCCACGGCATGCTCAAGCGCGGCGTGTTTCTGGCACCGTCAGTGTTCGAAGCCGGTTTCATGTCCAGCGCCCACACCGACCAGGACATTGCCGACACCCTGGAGGCAGCGCGCGACGCCCTGCGGGAAGCCAAGGGTTGACCCGCTTCACCACGACCCGGTGTTGGGCATGGACAACCACGGCTCGGCCGGCGGCAGCGAACCGTCCTGCAGCAGCTCAATGGAAATCCGGTCCGGCGAACGCACGAACGCCATGTGTCCATCGCGCGGTGGCCGGTGAATGATGTAGCCCAGCTGTTGCAGATGCGCACAGGTGGCGTAGATATCGTCGACGCGAAATGCCAGATGACCGAAGTTGCGCGCCGAGCCGTAGTCATCGGGCACATCCCAGTTCCAGGTCAACTCGATTTCCGCCTCGGGGCTCTCGGGTGCCGCCAGGAACACCAGCGTGTATCTGCCCGCGGCGACTTCCCGACGACGCACCTCGCGCAAGCCCAGGCCTTCGCAATAGAAACGCAGGGTGGCATCCAGATCACGCACGCGAACCATGCTGTGCAGGTATTTCATCACGATTCTCCGCTAGTCGGACAAGTCAGAGCGTAGCGCGGCGACAGCAGGGTGCGCCGGCGCATTCCAGCGCCGCAGGTCAGCCAAGAAACAAGTCAGGCAGCAGTGACGCACCCGGCTGCACGGCGTACTGCTCGAGATGCACGATCCCTTCCTCGCGCAGCACATCCTCATCAATTGCAAAGTGTCCAGTGTATTCACGGGCTGGCCGGGTGAGCATGCCATGCGCCGCGTCGGCAACAATCTCCGGCCGACGGCAGTGTTCCGCTTTTACCCCGTCAATCATGCCGATGGCTGCCGTGGCAATCACCGTGCGTGGCCACAGCGCATTGACGGCGATACCCAATGGCGCAAATTCCGCACTCATGCCCAGCACACACAAACTCATGCCGTACTTGGCAATCGTGTAGGCGGTATGCGGCGCAAACCACTTTGGCTCGAGATTCAGCGGCGGCGACAACATCAGCACGTGCGGGTTCGCGGCTTGTCGCAAATACGGCAAACAACTTTGCGTCACCAGAAACGTGCCGCGCGTGTTGACCTGGTGCATCAAGTCAAAACGCTTCATCGGCGTCCCGGCGGTACCCGCCAGCCAGATCGCACTGGCGTTGTTGACCACAATATCAATGCCGCCGAAGTGCTCCGCCGCCTGTACTGCCGCCGCGCGCACCTGTGCCTCGTCACGGATGTCCACCTGGACCGCCAGCGCCTTGCCGCCGGCCGCCTCGACCGCGGCAGCAGCGGTATGAATCGTGCCGGGCAATTTCGGATTGGTGACGGCACTCTTGGCCGCAATCACGATATTCGCGCCGTCACGTGCGGCACGCAGTGCTATGGCCAACCCGATGCCGCGCGACGCGCCGGAGATGAACAGCGTTTTCCCCGCCAAAGTACCCATGCCCGGCCCTCCACCACAAAATTGGCAGTCTACGACGGCACCCACTGCGAATGATGCTTCACGGCTTGTGGAAACGCGGCAGGATGTCGCGCAGCTCCGCCAGACGCTGCAGCGGATCGACAAGTTCCAGCAAATGCTGCTGTTCGGTCAAGTCCAGCGGCAGCAACTCGGCCAGGCGAAAACCGAGCCAGCTGGCATCCTCATAGTCGCTGCGTGGTGTATGTCGCCAATGTGGCGCCATCGTCTCCACCAGGCGCTCGGCAATACTCTGCAGCAACGCGAACTCCACCGGGACTTCCTGCTGCGGCTCGGTGGCCCAGACTACGACGTCGCCGCGCAGCAACCCATCGTGGCGCGCACGCGAACGTTTGACGGTAAAGCGCTCTGCACCCTCGGCGAGAATGGTCAACAAGCCGTCGGCGCCAGCATGAAAATCGGCAATATGCGCAATCGTCCCCACCGCGGCAGGCAGTGCCGGCAAGCCGACTTCATCGCCGCGCGTGAGCAGACATACACCAAACCCGCTGTCGTTGAGCGCACATTCGCGCACCAGGTCAAGATAGCGGGGCTCGAAAATGCGCAGTGACAACTGCCCGCGCGGAAACAACACGCCGGCGAGCGGAAACAATGGCATGTCGGCAAGCGAAGACTGCGTGACCATGGAGGAAGTCTAGCCAATTCGCCGGGTCGGCCGGCGGCAGGAAGCCATCCGACACGACGTACGCCGCCGGACAGCGCCGCGCCAGTTACTGCTGCAACATGGCGACGAAGCGCCGAGGCGCACCTTCGAACCCGCCGTTGGACATGAACACCACGCTGTCACCAGCGCGCACCTGGGTCTGCAATGCCGCGAGCAGTGCGTCCACCGTCGGCACGGTACTGCCGCGCCCACCCAGTGCATCAGTGACGCGGTGCGCGTCCCATGGCAATTCCGGGCGTTGCAAAAACACCACAGCATCCGCGGCCTGCAATGCGGGCGCCAGCGCCGCGGCATGTGCGCCCTGACGCATCGAGTTGGACCGCGGCTCCAGCGCCACCAGGATACGCGCCCCACCAACATTGGCCCGCAACCCCGCGAGGGTGGTGGCAATCGCCGTCGGGTGGTGCGCGAAGTCGTCGTACACGCGCACATCGCGCGCTTCACCCACCAGTTCCATGCGTCGTTGTGCGCCCTGGAAGTTGGCGAACGCAGGCAGCAATGCCACCGGATCAGCGCCGGCCGCGGCCGCGGCAGCCAGGGCCGCCAAGGCGTTCATGACGTTGTGGCGCCCAAGCAGCGGCCAACGCACCTCGCCAACCCGTTCGCCACGGCAATGCACGACAAACGCCGAGCCATCGGGTTCCAGCAAACTGCCGCGCCAATCGCCGCCGTCGATGCCAAAGGTCTCCACCGGCGTCCAGCAACCCATCGCCAATACCTCCGCCAGGCGCGCGTCCTCGGCATTGACGATCAGCCGTCCGTTGCCCGGAACCGTGCGCACCAAATGATGAAACTGACGCTGGATCGCCGCCACATCGGGAAAGATGTCGGCATGGTCATATTCAAGATTGTTGAGGATCGCAATGCGCGGGTGGTAGTGCACGAACTTCGAGCGTTTGTCGAAAAACGCGGTGTCGTACTCATCGGCTTCGATCACGAAAAGGGGGTCAGAGTCACTTTTCCGCAAAGGGCCTCCAGACACATGGTCGAAGTGAGCGGAAAAGTGACTCTGACCCCCTTTCAAGCGCGCCGAAACCCCAAAGTTGCCGGGCACGCCACCAACGAGAAACCCCGGTGCCATACCGGCACTTTCGAGCAGGTACGCCAGCAAACTGGTGGTGGTGGTTTTGCCGTGGGTGCCGGCCACCGCCAGCACGTCCCGCCCGGCCAGCACGGTTTCGCCCAGCCACTGCGGACCGGAGATGTAGCGCAGCCGCTGATCGAGCATGTATTCAACAGCCGGGTTGCCACGACTGAGCGCATTGCCGACCACGACCAGGTCGGGC
>DATCWU010000265.1:0-13638 GCA_036566165.1 Rhodanobacter sp.
ACATGCATTGTTCAGCCCGATGGTTACCGGCACAATCATAGTCAGTGGCTATCGAACAACCGGGACTTTCCATGAATCTGCGCGATCTGCATTACCTGGTGGCACTGGCCGAACACCGGCATTTCGGTCGCGCCGCCGACGCCTGTTTCGTCAGCCAGCCGACCTTGTCCACCCAGATCAAGAAGCTGGAGGAAGAGCTGGGAGTCACGCTGGTCGAGCGCACGCCAGGCAAGATCCTGTTGACCGAGACCGGACGCGAGATCACCCACCGCGCGCGCGCCGTGCTGGCCGAAGTCGACGAGATCAAGGCGATCGCACAACGCACGCGCGACCCGGAAGCCGGCACGCTGCGTCTCGGCATCTTTCCCACCCTTGGCCCGTATCTGCTGCCGCACGTGATACCGCTGCTGCGCGAGCGCTTCCCGCGACTCGAATTGCTGCTGACCGAGGAAAAAACCGAACACGTACTGCGCATGCTGCGCGAAGGCGCACTGGATGCCGGCATCGTCGCACTGCCGGTGCATGAGGACAGCCTGCACAGCGAATTCCTGTTCGAGGAGCCGTTTGTGCTCGCAGTGCCGGGCAACCATGCCCTGGCCACGCGCCAGACCCGGCTGAAACTTTCCGACCTGGAGAACGAGCACCTGTTGCTGCTCGAAGACGGGCATTGCCTGCGCGATCAGGCGCTGGAGGTATGCCAGCTGGCCGGGGCCAGCGAGAAGAGCGGTTTCCGTGCCACCAGCCTGGAAACCCTGCGCCAGATGGTGGCGGCCAACGTCGGCATCACGCTGTTGCCGACCCTGGCGATCAAACCACCAATCGCCGACACCGACAATGTGCACCTGGTGGAATTTGCCGGACACCCGCCGAGCCGGCGCATCGCCATGGTGTGGCGCAAGAGCGCGTCCATGTCGGCGTTTCTGAAACGTCTGGCGAAGGTGTTTCGTGACCTGCCGGCGGAGTTGTTCGTGCCCGACCTCAACCCGGCCAAATCCAGGCGGCGGACGCGAGCGGCCAACGGGCGCGCGTGATAGTGAGCATGCAGTTGGCTCTCCTCCTGCCCAGCACTGCACGTAGCGGTACCTGACCCGTGCACCGCGGCCTGCTCGTGGTGCTGGCGCTGTTGCTGGGCTGGGGCGCGTTGTCCAGCTGGCAGCAGCGATCGCTGAAGCCACCAGCGGGGGTACTCGCGCCCGACGTACCAGGACAAACTGATATTGCCCACGGCGCGCAGCTGCAGCGCGGCGATGTCACGCTGACCACGCGCGCGCAGTTGGACCTCACCGCGCGCGTGCTGTCGCGCAGCGACTACCACTGGGACGAGGGCGCGACGCTGGCACCGGTCGACCTTGCGCTGGGCTGGGGACGCATGTCCGACAACGCCGTGCTGGCCCGCATCCAGATCAGCCAGTCCGCGCGGTTTTACCACTGGCACGTCAGGGCGCTGCCCATCCCGCGACGGGAGATCGAGACGTCCAGCGCAAACATGCACTTGATCCCCGTCAACTCTGTGGTGGGTCGCGCCATCAAGCGCGTGCGTCCGGGCCAGGTCGTGCACCTGCAGGGTTTTCTGGTCGACGCCCGCCGCGCCGACGGCTGGTACTGGAACACCTCAATGACGCGCGCCGACACTGGTGCCGGCGCGTGTGAGCTGATCTATGTGGAGAGCCTGCAACCAGTTGCCGCACGTTGATCCGGATCAAGCCTTCCGAGACCTTCAACGCGACCGTCGCGATCGCGCGCGCCAACGGCCTGGCGGACTCAACAAGGAATTGTCAGCGGGCCATCACCCGCATCCTGCGGCTCGTCAATCGCCACGCGCGCTTCGCTCAACTGCGCCTCGACTTCGCGCACGATGGCGCTGGCGACCGGCACGCTGGAATCGGGCACCATCACCGCGATGTAATCCATCGCCGGCAACTGACCGACCGCGCCGGTGAGGTACTCGCCGGAGATGAACGCAGGGATCTCCGCATGCTCCAGTGCATCCTTCACCAGATGGGCGTCGAACAGGTTTTCTGCGCGATAGATGATGTGCATGTGCCCACGCTAACCTGCCCGGCGCAGGACGGCAAGCACTGCGCGAGCCACCGGTCGAGCGGTTAAACTCCGCATTCTGCCAATTGTTGCGAGTTTTGCCCGATGTCGACTGAAAACCCCGCCGCTGCACCAGATTCGGCGACCACCACGGCGCATCAGGATTTCATCCGGCAGATCGTGCGCGACGACCTGGCCGCGGGCAAGCACACGGCGATCCACACGCGCTTCCCCCCCGAACCGAACGGCTATCTGCATATCGGGCACGCCAAGGCGATCTGCCTGAGTTTCGGCATTGCCGCCGAGTTCGACGGCTGGTGCAACCTGCGCCTGGACGATACCAACCCAGGCAGGGAGGACCCGGAATTTGTCGAAGGCATCAAGGATGACGTGCGCTGGCTCGGCTTTCAGTGGCACGAGCTGCGCCATGCCTCGGATTATTTCGAGGTGTTCTATCGTGCCGCCTGCAAGCTGATCGAGGATGGTGTGGCGTACGTGGACGACCTCGATGCCGAGCAGATGCGCGAATATCGCGGCACGCTGACGGAAGCCGGACGCAACTCGCCGCATCGCGAGCGCAGCGTGGCCGAGAATCTCGACCTGTTCCGGCGCATGCGCGCGGGCGAATTTGCCGATGGCAGCAAGACGCTGCGCGCGAAGATCGACATGGCCGCCGGCAACATCAACCTGCGCGATCCGGCGCTCTACCGCATCCGCAAGGTTACCCACCAGAACACCGGCGACGCCTGGCCGATCTATCCGATGTACGACTATGCGCACAGCCTGTCCGACGCGCTGGAAGGCATCACCCACTCGCTGTGCACGCTGGAGTTCGAGGATCACCGGCCGCTGTACGACTGGTGTGTCGATCACGTGGACCTGCCGCACCATCCCGAGTTGTGGCAACCGCTGCTCGATGCCGGCCTGCCGACGCAGCCGGCCAAGCCGCGACAGATCGAGTTCTCGCGGCTCAACCTCAGCTACTGCATCACCAGCAAGCGCAAGCTGGCGCAACTGGTCGCCGAGCATTATGTGGACGGCTGGGACGATCCGCGCATGAACACCTTGCGTGGCCTGCGCCGGCGCGGCTTCACCGCGGCCGGATTGCGGCTGCTGATTGACCGCGTGGGCGTGAGCAAGCAGAACAGCGTGATCGACTACGCCGTGCTGGAAGGCTGCATCCGCGAGGATCTGGATGCCACTTCAGCGCGACGCATGGCGGTGCTGGATCCATTGAAAGTAGTCATCACCAACCTGCCGGAAGGGCATGAGGAAATCCTGCAATTTCCCAATCACCCCAAAGACGCCGGCTTTGGCATGCGCGAGGTGCCATTTGCGCGTGAAGTGTGGATTGAACGCGAGGATTTCGCCGAAGTACCGCCCAAGGGTTTCCATCGCCTGAAACCTGATGGCGAAGTACGTCTGCGCGGCGTCGGGATCATCAAATGTACGCAGCTCATCAAGGATGCCGACGGCAAGCTGACCGCACTGCGCTGCACACTCGACCCGACCAGCCGCCACGGTCTGCCCGGCGCAGAGCGCAAGGTAAAGGGCACATTGCACTGGGTCAGCGCCAAGCACGCAGTGGCTGCCGAGGTGCGTCTATACGATCGGCTGTTCAACGCGGCGTCACCCGAGAACGACGAAGACGGCAAGGACTGGTTGGCGCATATCAATCCGCAAGCCAAACAAGTGGTGCACGCGTGGCTGGAACCGGGCGCGGCCAACGTTGCGCCGGAACAGCGTTTCCAGTTTGAGCGACTGGGGTATTTCGTCGCCGACCGCATCGATCATCGCGCCGACGCGCCGGTGTTCAACCGCACCGTGACGCTGCGTGACACGTGGGCGCGCGCGGCCGGTCGCTGACATGCTGCCACTGCAAATCCATCTCACCCTGCCACCATGGGTCAGCGATACCGCCGAAGTCAACCAGCGTTACCGGAGCGACGAAGAGCGGGTGGCGCTGGCCATCGAGCTGGCGCGGAAAAACGTCGCGGACAACACGGGTGGGCCATTCGGCGCGGCCGTGTTCAATGCTCACAGCGGCCGTCTGGTGGCGGTGGGCGTGAACCGCGTGGTGGGGCAGAACTGCTCAGTCGCGCATGCGGAGATGCTGGCCATCATGATCGCGCAGCAGCGCCTGACCAGGTACCGCATGAACGCCGATGGTGGCCACTACGTGCTCGCCACCAGCGCGCAACCGTGCTGCCAGTGCTACGGCGCAATGATGTGGGCCGGCATCGACGAACTGCTGATCGGCGCGCGCTCGCAGGATGTCGAGGAACTGACGGAATTTGACGAAGGCCCATTGCCGTCAGACTGGCTCGGCGAACTGACGCGACGCGGCATAACGGTGCGGCGTGACATTTTGCGCGATGCAGCACGCGCGGTGCTCGCCACGTATGGCACCAGCGGCACATCCTATTGAATGCGCAACACGCGTTGCGTCGCTTGCGCGCGGCGCTGCCGTTGCTGGTGTTGGTGCTGCTCGGTGTGGTGCTGTTCGCGTCCGGTGCGCTGGATTGGCTAAGTCCACATCGATTGCTTGCACACCAGGCGCAGTGGCATGCACAGATCGCTGCGCATCCATGGCTCAGTCGCGTCGCCTATATCGGCCTGCTCACGTTGACCATGGCCACTGGTATTCCCGGCAGCGTGGTGGTGATTTTTGCCGGCGGTTTTGCTTTCGGCGTGGTCGACGGCACGCTGTGTTCTTCCGCCGGGCTGACCCTCGGTTCGCTGATCCTGTATTTCGCCAGCCGCCATGCGTTTGGGGACGGCACGCGGCAACCGCCGGCGATCGTCGCGCGGCTGCACCACGGCTTTGCCCACCATCCGGTCAGCTACACGTTGTTCCTGCGCTTCGTGCCCATCGTGCCATTCGGCGCGATGACCATTGCATTGGCGTGGTTGCGTTGCCCCTTGTCGCTGTTCCTCGGCGCCACCTGGCTTGGCGGCACCACCTCGCTGATCTTTGAAACGTCGATTGGCGCCGGGCTGAGCGACGTGCTCAGCCACAGCCACGCATTGGGCATGGGGTTGTTCCTGCGCCGGGAAATACTGCTGCCCATGGCGGCAATCGCACTGCTGGCGCTGTTGCCATTGTTGCTCGAGCGCGTCATCCGCAGCCGCCACGCAACCACGCCGCACGCAGCCAAACTCCACCCGGGAGAAGTGCACCCGCAGGCGCCTGCAAAAACTGGTGGGTCGTCCGGGATTCGAACCCGGGACCAATAGATTAAAAGTCTACTGCTCTACCAACTGAGCTAACGACCCGGCATGTGCAATGCAAGCCGACGATTTTACGGGCTGGCATGCAACCGCACAAG
The DNA here is from genome assembly GCA_036566165.1 of Rhodanobacter sp. GTDB lineage: Bacteria > Pseudomonadota > Gammaproteobacteria > Xanthomonadales > Rhodanobacteraceae > Rhodanobacter. The sequence goes on from DATCWU010000265.1 coordinate 5,367, forward strand.
CGACGACAGGCCTTCACGCGTACCGCGTGGGATCGACCAGGCCGGCTTCGGCGAAGCCTTGCGCACGCAACAGGCACGCATCGCAATGGCGACACGCGCGTCCGTCGGCATCCGCCTGGTAACAGCTCACCGTGGCCGAAAAGTCCACGCCAAGGCGCTGACCCTCGCGCGCGATATCCGCCTTGCTCATGCGCATCAGTGGCGTATGGATACGAATATTCGCGCCCTCGACACCGGCCTTGGTCGCGACGTTGGCCAGCGTCTGGAACGCCTCGACAAATGCCGGGCGACAATCCGGATAACCCGAATAATCCACTGCGTTGACCCCGCACCAGATGTCCGCGCTGCCCAGGACTTCGGCCCAACCCAGGGCAATGGACAGCATGATCGTATTGCGCGCCGGAACGTAGGTAACCGGGATCGCGTGATCGCCGTGGTTCTGTGCTGCATCCAGCGGCACGTCGATATCCGCCGTGAGCGCCGAGCCGCCAATGGCGCGCAGGTCGATGCTGACGATCTTGTGTTCCACCGCGCCCAGCATCGACGACACGCGAGCGGACGCCGCCAGCTCCGAACCATGACGTTGCCCATACGACACGCTCAACGCATGCACCGCGTAACCTTGCTCACGCGCCAGGGCGAGCGTGACCGCCGAATCCATGCCGCCGGAAACCAGCACGACGGCCTTGCGCGAAATGGCTTGAGACATGATTTGCTCCCTTCAAAGTGACCGGTCACCGGCCGCAGACGCCACCGGCAACACAGGCCGGCGCGTGTGAAACAGGAATGGGCGGACAAGGCCGCGGAACGGTTTGCCCACAACCCGGGCGCGCTTGCCTTCAGTGCCCCGGGGCGTTGTCCCACAGCAGCTTGTGCAGCTGCAATTGGAAGCGCACCGGCAGTTTGTCGGCGAGTATCCACTCGGCCAGCTCACGCGGCGGCAGCGCACCGTACACCGGCGAAAACAGCACGGCGCACCGCGCCGCCAGCGCGTGCTCGGTCAACATCGCACAGGCCCAGTCGTAATCCGCACGACTGGCGAGCACGATCTTGATTTGGTCACGCGGCGACAAGTGCTCCAGGTTGCTCCACAAGTTGCGTGCGCATTCACCGGAGCCAGGCGCCTTCAAATCCATGACCTTGTTCACGCGTGGGTCCACGGCGGCAACGTCCAGTGCACCGGAGGTTTCCAGCGACACCTCGTAGCCACGGTCACACAGTTCGCGCAGCAGGATCAGGCAGCGCCTTTGCGCCAGCGGCTCCCCACCGGTGACACACACGTGACGAGTGCCATAGGTCGCGACTTCGGCCAGGACATCGTCAATGGAACGCCATTGCCCGCCGTGAAATGCATATTCGGTGTCACACCACACGCAGCGCAGCGGACAGCCAGTGAGCCGGACAAACACCGTGCGCCAACCCGCGGCGTCCGCCTCACCCTGCAGTGAATGGAAGATCTCGGCAATGCGCAAGCGGCGCGACTCGCCGGTTTTTGCCGGCGCTGGCGCACTCGGCAATTGGCCACGCTTCACCATGACGCGCTCAACCCAGGCCGCAGATGTGGCCGTGCGTTGCAGCAGTACGCGACGCACTGCCTGCACACCCACAACGTCCACCGATGGAGAGAGCAGACACGAACGAACCCACTCAATTACCCGCGCGCGAAAGACGCTGCAGGCGTTCCTGCGCGAGGCTCGCCGCTCTGGACCCGGGATACTTGCCGACCACTGCAGCCAGCGTCGCCCTGGCCTCCGCATCCTGCTTCAACTCAAGCTGGCTGTAGCCAACCTTGAGCAGCGCATCGGGGGCCTTTTCACTTTGCGGAAACTGGCTCAGCAAATGCTGGAATGATTCCAGCGCCACCGCATAATTGGTCGTGGCGTAATACGACTCGCCAAGCCAGTACCACGCATTCGGCGCCAGGGCGTGATCCGGATACTGCTGCACGAAATCACGGAACTCGCGCGATGCGTTGACATAATCGCCGGCACGAATGGCCTTGAACGCCACATCGTAAGCCGCCTGCGCACCCGCGGTATCGCCCGCCGCGGCCGCATTGTCGGCCGGCTTGCCAGGCGCACTTGCCGTTGCGGAGGGTGCCGGGCTGCTGCCCTGGGCGCCACTCGCCGCCGCGCCCGGGCCACCACCCTCGAGGCGTCCGAGACGCGAATCGAGATCGATGTACTGGGCTTTGTTCTTGTCGTCGAGCCCCTGCAGATGATGCTGCAGCTCCTCGATCTGACCTTGCATTTGCCGCAGTTGTGACTGCAACTCCTGCACTTGATTGACCATGCCGGTGCCGCCCTGATCCTTGTTCTGCGCCTGCTGTTCCAGCCGCGTGACGCGGTCGGCCAGACTCAAGCGCGAATCCTGGGCAAATACCGGAGACACAAACAGCACGGTGGACGCGATTGCGCCCACCATGCCGATTCTGGCTGATAAATGTCTAGCCAGCTGCTTCATTCTTACTGCGCCGTGTAGACGATCTCGACGCGACGGTTCTTGCTCCAGCAATCTTCGTTGTGCTCACGGCACACCGGCTTTTCCTTGCCATAGCTGATCACTTCGAGCTGGCTGGCCGAACCACCGTTCGCCTGCAGTGCGCTGGACACTGCATTGCCGCGGCGCTCGCCGAGGCCGAGGTTGTACTCGCGCGTACCGCGCTCGTCGGTATTGCCCTCGAGACGGATGTGTGAGGTCGGGCGATCCTGCAGGTACTTGGCGTGGCACGCCATGATCTGCTGGAACTCCGGCTTGATGTCAGACTTGTCAAAATCAAAATACACAACGCGCTGACGCAAGCATGCATCGGTGTCGAGATCAGATGGCATGTACTTGCCATCCGACTCCGGAGCCTGAGTCTGCGTAACTTCCGGAGCTGGTGCCGGTGCCGGTTTTACTTCCTGTTTCTTGGAGCAAGCGGCCGCGCCTACGCAGAGCAGGGCGACCAAAGCGACGCGAACGGTCTTATTCATGGTGACGATCCTTACGAGTTGAGTTTCCGAAAAACGATGACGACTAGACGACTGGGATAACGGGACAACAGCGCCGGTCAGCCGGCTGTTATTTTGCCACTTGCAAGGCCGACAGCGCACAACAAAGCGCTATCGACCCGACTGACAGCGGCGTTGCGTGGACGCCGCGATCGATAACCGAATGACGCCAACGGCGCTCTTCGGGCCCAATCCATGGGCAAGATGCCGCCGCACTTGCGTGCAGCGGCAGAAAAATCAACGTTGCCGATATGGCCCCCAGGCTGGCTCGCGCACATCGCCGTCGGAAAGCACGAGGCGCTGGCGAACCAGGCCGTCAGCCGATACCGCATACAACACACCGCGCCGTCCCTCGACGGCGGCGTACAACAGCATGCTGGCATTTGGAGCAAAACTCGGGGATTCATCAATCGGACCAGGCGAAAGCGGGCGCACCTGCCCACCCAGGCCAAGATCCATAACGACGATACGATACACGTTCCCGTTGCCCTGCACCATCGCCAGTTGCTTGCTGTCATAGCTCACGGCAACGTTCGAGTTGTTCTGGCCCTGGAAGCTGATACGTTGCCCGCTGCCACCAGCGACGGGAATCTGATAAATCTGCGGGCGCCCCGAGCGGTCGGAAGTGAAATAGATACTTTGCCCATCTGGCGCCCAGACCGGTTCGGTATCAATCGCCAGATTATGCGTCAGCCGGGTTTCTTTGCGACTGCCCAAATCCAGCACGAACAACTCCAGATTGCCCACATACGACAGCGCGATCGCCAGTTTGCTGCCATCCGGCGACCACGCGGGTGCGCCATTGATGCCCTTGGCATGGGCCGACACCAGCTGGCGCGAGCCCGTCGTGATGTCCTGTATATAGATGTTCGAATTGCCGCTTTCGAATGACACGTAAGCAATCTTCTTGCCATCTGGCGACCATGCCGGTGACAGCAGCGACTCCCTGGAACGCGCTACCACTTGCGGGTTAAAACCATCCGAATCAGCCACCAGCAGCGAGTACGTCGTGTTGTTGCCCAGGCCCACGGCGGTGATATAGGCAATCCGCGTCCAGAACGCGCCACGCACGCCGGTGATCTTTTCGTAGATCTGGTCGGCAATTTGATGCGCCACCCCGCGCATGTCCCCCGCTGGCGCGGTGAACGCCTGGGCCAGCAAGCTCTGCGCCTTGTTCACATCCCACAGTTCGTATTCAACGCGCAGCATGCCGCCGCCCGCATCGCTGATACGCCCGACGGTGATGTAATCCTGCTTGAGCAGACGCCACGTCGGGAACTTGATGTCCGCGCCGCGCGAAGGAAATTCCACAATGTCGCTTTTGGCCAGCGAACGGAATTTGCCCGAGCGATTGAAGTCGTTGCGAATGACATCGGCAATATCGGTGGCGGTTGGCGCCCCTCCCGCTTGCGCAAACGGCACGACGACGATTGGAGTTGCCGTCTTCAGGCCCCCAACAATATCGACGTTGAGTGACTGCGCGAACGCCGGATTGACCAACAACATGGCGACAGCGAACAACAACAGGACGAAGCTTGAATAAAGTTTGCGCATGGACTGGATTATTGCGGCCTGAATGTGAAAGTTAAGGTGCGCGAGAACACGCTCTCGAAACCCTTGTATGGCAATGGTTGCGCACGCAACACGGCATTTTCGATCGAGCGCTTGCCCGCTTCGTCATAGGGGCAGCTTGGATCGGCCTTGGCGCTCATCACGTCTCCGCCAGGCAATTGCACGATGTTCACTTTGCACGGCACATTGGGCATATTATCCGGACGCAGCCAGTTCGGTGTGACCGCATTCTGAATGGCCGCCAGATACTGATCGCGCAGATTCGTGTTTTCGCTGTTGTTGCCGCTCTGTCGCTGGGCCGCCGCCGGCAGATCGGGCTGACCATTGTCCTGCGCATTTTTCAGATCCTCCATCTGCTGCCTGGCTTGTTTGGCCTTGCTGTCGAGCTTCTGGGTCTGCTGGGATGCGGCGTCCATCTTGGCAAACAGCTCATTGAGCTGCTTCTGTTTTTCCTCTTTCTGTTTGGCCGCCTTCGCGTCCAGCTCGGATTGCCGCTGCCGCTGTTTTTCTTCCTGCAGCTGCTTGGCATCTTCCGCTTTCTGCGCCGCGTCCTCGACTACCTTTTCCTGATCCTTCACGTCCGGATGCTCGGGCGGCGGCGGCAGCGCCTTGGGTTGTGGTGCCACTTCCTGCGGCTTCGGCGGCGGCACGGCCGGCGGTGGCGGCACGGTATTGGGTACCGGTTTGACCTTGACCGCCTTCGGCGGCGGGCTGCCGGTGGGACCAATCAGCGTGGCCTCGATAATCGGTCCCTGCAGTTCCAGCGGCGTGGAGCACGCTATCGGATTCCACGTTGCCGGCAAGCCGAATGCGTCAAACACCTCCTCGAAACTCAAGCACGGCAGCGTCGCGAGGAACAGAAACCCCACGATACCCAAGTGCAGAATGGCGGACAGGACAACCGCTTTGGGCGTCCCTCTACTTTCGTCCATGGGACGCGCTCTTGCCCTGCTCCGGTTGCCCCATCAGGCCGACTTTGGCGACACCCGCCTGCTGCAGGTCGGCCAGGACGCTGAACACGCCGCCGTAGGTGCCGCGCTCGTCGCCACCCACCAGCACGTTGACCTCCGGATTCGTGCGTACAAACGCACCAACCTTCAACTTCAGCGCGTCGGCGTCGAGCTGTTCCTTCTCTGCCCCAGGCAGCGTGAGGTACAACTGTCCGTCCTGCAGCACCGAGATCAGCACCGGGTCTTTCTTCTGCTGCAGTGATTTCGCATCGGCCTGCGGCAGCTGTACATCGACGTTGGAATTCATCATCGGCGTGGTCACCATGAAGATGATGAGCAACACCAGCATCACGTCGATATACGGCACGACGTTGATCTCGGACTTGAGTTTGAAGCGCTTCTGGCGCCGCAGGGTTGGCATGGTGGCTATCCCCGCTCAGGCGGCGTCGTCAGTCTGGATCTGCCGCTGCAGCACCGAGGAGAACTCCTCCTGGAACACGTCGTAACGCGAGGCGATGCGCTCGACCTTGTTGGCGTAGCGGTTGTACGCCCACTGTGCGGGAATGGCGGCGAACAAGCCCATCGCGGTGGCAATCAACGCTTCGGAAATATGCGGCGCGACCACGGCGATGGTGACGTCCTTCATTTCGCCCAGGCCCTGAAACGCACCCATGATGCCCCACACCGTGCCGAACAGGCCGATGTACGGACTGATCGAGCCGACGTTGGCGAGAAACTCCAAGTTGCGTTCGAGCAGTCCGATCTCGCGGGTAACGGTTACCTGCATGGCCCGCTCGGTACCTTCGATCACGCTGCGCGTGTCATGGGTCTTGCGCTGGCGCTGGCGGGCGAATTCGCGAAAGCCGGATTCAAAGATGGTTTCAATGCCACCATTGCTGGCACCGCGATTGCTGACCTCGCGGAACAACTGCGCCAGATCACCGCCGGACCAGAAACGCTCCTCGAACTGTTCGGCGCTTTCCAGCGCGGCGTTGGTCTGCGTGTACTTGCGCACGATGATCACCCACGACAGGAACGAAAACACCAGCAGGATCGCCAGCACCAGCAACACCGGCACACTCGACTGGCCGATCAGGGTAAAAACGTTCAGTCCACCGTTCATTGCTTGCAGGTACTCCGCCAGGGGATCGGGTTGTCAGTGCAGATCAGCGGTTTGTCGCGATCAGGTCAGGAAAATGAATCTGGAACACAAAAGCCAGCGACGGCAACCAACCGGATCAAATCAGCAATGCCACACCTGCGGCATTACATCAGTGTGATCAAATCGGCTGGTATTTGCGCCGGACGCATGTGTCGGGTATCCACACAGGCGACCCGCACCTTGGCGCCAACCAGGCAGGTGCCATCCGCGCGAACCACCGTCTGGGTGAACAGGATACTGGCTGCGCGGCGCTGCATCACAACAACCGTCACCGCCAGTTCATCATCCAGCAGGGCTGGGCGCAGAAAATCAAGCTGCATGTCACGCACCAGGAAGGCCAGCCCGCTGCTTTGCTTCAAGGCGAACTGGTCCACCCCGCGTGCGCGCAACCACTCGGTGCGCGCGCGCTCCAGAAAGCGCAGATAGCTGGCGTGATACACCACGCCGCCCGCATCGGTATCTTCCCAATACACGCGCACGGGCCAGCAAAACACGGGTGCAGGTGCCGACTCAGACATCCGCCGCGTCACCAGCAAGGGCATCGCGCTGGAACAAGTCGGCGGGCTGGTTCTGGCTCGGCGGCGGCACCAGGCCGAGATGGCGCCAACCTTTGGCGCTGGCCATGCGCCCACGCGCGGTGCGGATCAGGTACCCCTGCTGGATCAGATACGGCTCGACCACATCCTCCAGCGTGCCGCGATCCTCGCTCAGCGCGGCGGCCAGTGACTCCACGCCGACTGGACCACCGTCGAAATTTTCGATGATCACGCCCAGCAGACGCCGATCCAGCTCGTCAAAACCCTGCGGATCGATCTTCAGCATGTCCAGCGCCGCTTGCGCCACTTCCAGCGTGACTTCGCCATTGGCGCGCACTTCGGCGTAATCGCGCACGCGGCGCAGCAAGCGGTTGGCGATGCGTGGTGTGCCCCGCGCCCGGCGCGCGATTTCCTGCGCGCCTTCCAGCACGCAGGCGATGTCCAGAATGCGCGCGGCGCGGCGCACGATCTGCGTCAGTTCCTCCACGCTGTAAAACTCCAGGCGCTGCACGATGCCGAAGCGATCGCGCAATGGCGCGGTGAGCATGCCGGCGCGCGTAGTGGCGCCTATCAGCGTGAACGGCGGCAGGTCGAGCTTGATCGAGCGCGCCGCCGGGCCTTCGCCAATCATGATGTCGATCTGGAAATCCTCCATCGCCGGATACAGGACCTCCTCGACTACCGGCGACAAGCGATGGATTTCATCGACGAACAACACGTCGTTCGCCTCCAGATTCGTCAGCAACGCCGCCAGATCCCCGGCGCGTTCCAGCACCGGCCCGGAAGTGGAGCGCAGGTTGACCCCCAGCTCATTGGCAATGACATGACTGAGCGTGGTCTTGCCCAGCCCAGGTGGGCCGAAAATCAGCACATGATCCAGCGCGCCACCGCGCTTGCGCGCCGCCTCGATATAAATCGACAACTGCTCGCGCACCGCCTGCTGGCCCAGATACTCCGCCAGACGCTTGGGGCGAATCGTGGCTTCCAGCGCTGCGTCGTCGAGCTGCGCGGCGGCGGTGATGATGCGGGTGTCCGTCATGCCGACATTATGGCAGGCTC
>DATCWU010000276.1:0-6492 GCA_036566165.1 Rhodanobacter sp.
CAACTGGTGACGCTCTACACCACGCCGGTGATCTACCTGTATATGGAACGCTTCTCCGACTGGCTCGAGCAGCGCCGTGAACAGCGCGCCCTGCGTCACGCGCAACGCGGCGTGGCGTGACCATGCGACGTTGCGTTGTAGGAGCGCACCCTGCGCGCGATGGGTTTTCGGAATCGCGCCGCCACATGCCGATCGCGCACAGGGTGCGCTCCTACAACGCCACGTCGCATGGTCACGCCACGCCGCGTTGCGCGTGACGCAGCGCGCGCTGTTCACGGCGCTGTTCGAGCCAGTCGGAGAAGCGTTCCATGTACAGGTAGATCACCGGCGTGGTGTAGAGCGTCACCAGTTGCGACAGCAGCAGCCCGCCGACGATGGACACGCCGAGTGGCCGGCGCAATTCGGCGCCGATGCCGTTGCCCAGCGCCAGCGGCAGCGCGCCAAGCATGGCCGCGAACGTGGTCATCATGATCGGGCGAAAACGCAACAGGCAGGCCCGGCGGATCGCGTCGTGCGCGTTCATGCCTTTGCGCCGCGCCTCGATCGCGAAGTCGATCATCATGATCGCGTTTTTCTTGACAATACCTATCAGCAGCACGATGCCGACAATGCCATCCACCGACAGGCTCATGCCGCAGATGAGCAACGCCAGCAACGCGCCCACCCCCGCTGGCGGCAAGGTCGAAATGATCGTCAGCGGATGGATGTAACTCTCGTACAACACGCCAAGCACGATGTAGATCACCACCACGGCAGCGAGCAGCAGCAATACTTCATCGCCGATGGACGAAGCAAACTCGGCGGCCTTGCCGACAAACTCGCCGCGCACCTGTGGCGGGAAATCCAGCTCGGCTTCCACCTGATGAATGGCATCCACCGCATCCGACAGCGAATAGCCCGGCGCGACGTTGAACGCCAGCGTCACGGCGGGCAGTTGCTGCTGATGGCTGACCACCAGTGGCGAACTGGTCACCTTGGCGCTGGCCAGCGCCGACAGCGGGATGGTGTCGCCGCCGCCGAGCTGGAAGCCGACGTTGCCAGCGTTGCCAATACCTGATGGCGTTGCCGAATTACTGGATTTGAGCTGGCCGAAGCTGGTGGCATCGCTGCCGGTCAGCGCGCCACTGCCGTTGCCGCGCACGGTGAGCTGGTTCAGCAGGTCACGGCTGGAACGGAACTCCGGCGCCACTTCCAGCACCACGCGATACTGGTCGAGCTGGGTGAAGATGGTGGAAATCTGGCGCTGGCCAAACGCGTCGTACAGCGTGTCATCGATGGTCTGCACCGGCACGCCCAGACGGCTGGCCTTGTCCCGATCAATCGTGAGTTTCAGCGCGTTGCCCTGGTCGGCCAGATTGTTGTCCACATCAGCCAGTTCCTGGCGCTGGCGCAAGGCGTCCGTCATGCGATTGGCGTAACCCGCCAGCTCGGCGGAGTTCACGGCAGACAACGTGTACTGGTATTCGGTGGCGGCGACGCGACTGTCCAGCGTCACGTCCTGTACGGGCTTGAGATACAGCGCGACGCCGGGAATGCCGGCCACGGCTTGCTGCAGCCGCGGCAGCAGCGCATCCAGCCCGTCACGCTCACCACGGTCTTTCAGCACAATGCTCAGCTGGCCCTGGCTGATCGTCGGATTGATCGTGCCGGCACCGATGAATGCGGCCACGCCGACGACGGCCGGATCGGCGCGCAACGCGTCGGCCACCGCCTTGGTGCGCGTTTCCATCTGCGGAAACGCGACGTTTTGATCAGCCTGCACCACGCCGGTGATCAAGCCGGTGTCCTGCTCCGGCAGCAAGCCCTTGGGAATGATGATGTACAGAAACACGGTGAGCACGATCGCCGCGCTGGCCACCAGCATGGTGAAGCGCTGATGGTCGAGCACCCAGTCCAGGGTGCGCTCGTACAGGCTCACGCTGCGCATCCACAGGTCCGGACGCTTGCCGGCGGCCACCGCCACTTCATGCACGTCGCTGCCCTGCGGCAGCCGGTCGGGCTTGAGCAGGTACGCGCACATCATCGGTGTCAGCGTCAACGACACCAGCATCGAGATCGTCACCGCGATCGTCAGCACCCAGGCGAATTCGTGGAACAGCCGCCCGGTGACGCCGGGCATCAACAGCAGCGGCAGGAACACGGCCACCAGCGACACGGTCAACGACAGCACGGTGAAGCCGATTTCCTTCGCGCCAATCTCCGCCGCCTCGAGCCCGCTCTTGCCCTTCTCGATGTAGCGCACGATGTTCTCGATCATCACGATCGCATCGTCCACGACAAAGCCGGTGGCCACGGTCAACGCCATCAGCGACAGGTTGTCCAGCGACATGCCGGTGAACGACATCACGCCAAACGTGCCCAGCAGCGACAGCGGCACGGCCACCGACGGGATCACCGTCGCCCACAGCCGGCGCAGGAACACGAAGATCACGCCGATGACGAGGAAGATGGTGAGGATCAAGGTGAACTGGACATCGCGCACCGACGCGCGGATGGTCACCGTGCGATCGGCCAGCACATCCAGGTGCACGTCGGCTGGCAACACGCTGCGCAACTCCGGCAGCACCGTGCGGATCTGCTCCACCGTCTGCACGATGTTCGCGCCCGGCTGGCGGCGGATATCCAGCAACACCGCGGGCTTGCCGTTGGCCCACGCCGCAAGCTGGTCGTTTTCCACGCCGTCGACCACCTTGGCCACGGCGGACAGGCGCACCGGTGCGCCGTTCTTGTAGCTGATGATGGTGTTCTTGTACTCGTCGGCGTTGCTCAGCTGGTCGTTGGTGCCGATCGAATAGCTTTGCGTCTTGCCATTCAACGTGCCCTTGGGCGCATTGACGTTGGCCTGGGTCAACGCACTGCGCACGTCCTCCAGGGTCAGGCCGAGGTTGGACAACTGACCTGGATTGACCTGCACGCGCACGGCCGGGCGCACATTGCCGGCAATCGACACCAGACCCACGCCCTGCACCTGCGACAGCTTTTGCGCCAGGATCGAATCGGCCAGATCGTTCACCTCGCGCAACTGGCGCGTGTCGGAGGTGAGCATCAGCGTGAGGATCGGCGCGTCGGCCGGATTCACCCGGTTGTACACCGGCGGATACGGCAGGTTGCCGGGCAAGGTGCCGCGCGCCTGGTTGATCGCCGCCTGCACATCCTGCGCGGCCACGTCGATGTCGCGATCCATCGCAAATTGCAGAATGATCGTGGACAAGCCGGCCGACGAATCGGAGCTCATCATCGCCAACCCGGAAATCTGCCCGAGGTTGCGCTCCAGCGGTGTGGTGATCAACGCCGCCATGGTGCTGGCGCTGGCGCCTGGATATTGCGTGGTCACCACCAGGCTCGGTGCCTCGATCTCGGGCAACGCCGACACCGGCAACTCACGATAGCCAAGGATGCCCAGCAACAGCACCGCCACCATCAGCAACGAGGTGGCGATTGGTCGGCGAATGAAGATTGTCGAAAATCCCATGACTATCCGTAACGTGTTGGTGCGGCGTCAGCCGCAGGCTTGACCGGTGCGCTGCGCGCGGTTGGCGTGCCCCGGCCACCGGCGTGACCGCTGCGATACCACCCGACGCCGATCAGCGCCCGCGCCGACCACCCCTGGCCGCCTTCTGCTTGGCCTGCTCCAGCTCGGCAGCGGTCGGGGCCGCGGGCACTTCGCCGGGCTTGAGCGCCTTGACCTTGCTGCCCGGCTTCAGCCGGAACTGACCCTCCGTCACCACTTGCTCACCCACCTTCAGGCCACTGCCGATCATCACGTGGCTGTCGCCTACCTCACCGGCAATCACCACCGGCTGCATCTTGACCGTGTTGTCAGGCTGCACCTGATACACGTAGTCGCCATCCGGTCCGCGCCCCACGGCCTGCGCCGGGATCACCAGGCCGCCGTCGACGGTCCTGACCAGCAGCTGCACGTTGACAAACTGCCCGGGCCACAGCTCGTTGCCGGCATTGGGAAATTCCGACTTCAGGCGGAACGTGCCGGAGCTGGCATCAATCTGGTTGTCGATCACCCGCAGCACGCCGCCGGTGGCAATCGGATGCGCGTCGGTCTTGTCCAGCGCCGACACCTGCAGCGCGGCGGGATCGGCCTGCACGGCCTTGCGCACCACTTCCAGACTCTGCTCGGGCAAGCTGAACATGATATTGATCGGGTGCAACTGGGTAAGCGTGACCAGCGCCGTCGACGTACTCACGACATTACCCGGGTCCACGCCGCGAATGCCGGCCAGGCCATCGATCGGGGCCAACACGCGGGTGTAATCCAGTTGCACCTTGCTGTCGCGCACGCTGGCCGCATCGGCCGCCACCGTGGCCTGCAGCTGGTTGACCGTGTTGCGCAAGGTATCCAGATCCTGCCTGGAGATATAGCCCTTGCCGGCCAGCTCGCCGCTGCGTGCCAGGTTGCTGCGCGCCGTGGCCAGTTGCGCCTCATCCTGACGCTGGTGCGACACGGCCTGGTCATACGCGGCTTGGTAAGTGCGTGGGTCGATGCGCGCCAAAACCTGACCCTTGGTCACCGGCTGGCCCTCGACAAAATCCAGGCTCAGCAATTGCCCGGCCACTTGCGGGTTCACGGTCACCGTGTTCAATGCCTGCACGGTGCCCAGTGCGGTCAGATACACCGGCACGTTTTGCTTGACTACCGGCACCACGGTAACCGGCACGGGCGCCTTGTCCGCGTCGCCTGCACCCTTTGCCGACGCCTCGGTGCTGCTGCCCGCCGATTTGTGCAACACGCGGTAACCCACCGCCGCCACCACGATCACGGCTATGGCCACCAGCGCGATCTTCCAAAAACGCGACATGCAAAGCTCCTGAGACTCCAACGACACGGCTTTCCGACATGCCATCAACATGGCATGCGACATTGCTTGCGAGGGCCGCCGCGCCAATGACAAGCGGCACCGGCGTGGGCTTCATCGCGGACGAAGCATAGGGGTAATGCAACGGACTTGGACAATGCCGGTTGACACAGACGAGGCATGACCGATGGCACAGGGCGGGTCGTGCACGCGCTGTTTGCAACTGCCCGCAGCCCACGCCAATTGCCCACCACGCGCAGCGATACTGAAACTTGCCACGTGCTTCGTTTATAATCGGCAGCCGTTGTCTGCCCGCCAGTGCGTGGCCGGGCAGTGCCGGGGCAACGCCAACGCGCGACCACAGGCGCAAGCCGGGCCGCCACCCCCGCAGCAGGCGGCGATTCAGGCATACCGGGATAGCCATTGGGGCTTCCTGCGTTGCCATTGACAGGAGTACGTGTGTGAGTCGTCCCACCAGCAAGTCAGACCAGACTACCGCGCGGCAATTCGCCATCATGATCGGCTTGTTGATCCTGGTGGCATTCTTGCTGATCACCATTGCCTCGGTGGTCTACAACCGCTCGCCGAAAGAAACCAACCCGAACACACCCGCGCGGGTCAGCGCGCGCATCGCGCCAGCTGGTGCGGTCTACGCCGGTGACACCGGTCGCGCTGCCATGCAGGCTGCGGCCGCAGCCGCGGCCAAGGCGGCAACCAGCGAGGTGGCGTATGGCGGTACCACGGACGGCAAGGAAATCTACGACCACCTGTGCACCAGCTGTCACGCCACCGGCGTTGCCGGTGCGCCGAAGACTGGCGACAAGGCGAGTTGGGCACCGCGCATTGCCGAGGGCATCGACACGCTGGTCAAGCACGCGATCGACGGCTACCACGGCCCGGATGGCAACTTCATGCCACCCAAGGGCGGCAACCCGGCACTGACTGACGAGCAAGTGACCAACGCCGTGCACTGGCTGGTCGACCAGGCCAAGTAAGCACCCCGCGCATGCGGGTCAACGCAAGCGCCACCCTCGCGGGCGGCGCTTTTTGTTTGCCTGTCATTCCCACGAACCGTATGCAGGGCGGTGCAAGGGTGCAGTGCTTCATCGTCCAGCTGCGCTCTGCTAGCGTGTGCGGGTCGATCCGTTTGACCTGCTTGCCACGGAACCACCATGCCGCATCTCGTCCGGTCCGCATCACTCCTGTTCGCCGCTGCCTTGCTCGGCGCGTGCGCCTTTACCCCGCGCAAGGTCGACTTGCCGGACGGTGCACGCGCAAACGTGGCGATTCTGGAAACCACCGACATTCATTCCAATGTCCTCAGCTATGACTACTACCAGCTCAAGCCGGATGCATCGCTCGGCTACGAGCGCACCGCGACGCTGATTCGCCGGGCGCGCGACGAATTTCCCAACACCTTCCTGTTTGACAGCGGCGACACCATCCAGGGCACCGTGCTCGCCGACTATCAAGCGCAGGTGGAACCGTTGGCCTGTAACCAGGAACTGGCGATCTACCGAGCGATGGATGCGCTCGGCTACGACGGCGGCACCGCCGGCAATCACGAGTTCAACTACGGCCTGGACTTCCTGTCGCAAGTGACCGGCACGCCGATGAACGTCGACGGTGGCCACCCGAACCGCTGCGCTGGTCCGCACTTTCCACTGGTGCTGGCCAACGT
>DATCWU010000285.1:0-4235 GCA_036566165.1 Rhodanobacter sp.
TCGCGCCCTGCCGGGCCGCCAAGCCCCACCAGACCGGAGAGGTGGCAGAGTGGTCGAATGTACCTGACTCGAAATCAGGCGTACGTGAAAGCGTACCGAGGGTTCGAATCCCTCCCTCTCCGCCAGAAACAAGAACGCCCCAAACGGGGCGTTTCTTGTTTCTGGGGGCGACGCTGGGTGAGAACCCCGGGTTCGAGGCATTCGCCCGGAGCGAATGCGGACAGCCGCAGGCTGGCCCCGCAGCGCGCAGCGCGAAGGGGTGAGGCCCATGGATGGGCCGAACAATGCCTCCCTCTCCGCCAGCAGTACCAAGGCCTCCCGGCAATGGGAGGTCTTTTCATTTCCGGCCGGCTTTCACCTCACCATAAAAGTCGCCGCAAAGGTCGGACACTTGGCCCGGGTCGTCGACTTACTCGCGTTTGTGAATCGGCAGGCGGCCGCCGCAGCCACCCGTGGCCCACGCTGACCGCACCGGCCAAACTGCTTTGCACCCACGTTACACATCCGGCATGCTGCACGCATTCGTTTAGCTGACCACCATGATTGAATTCGGACACGGCACTCACGTCGGCCTGCGGCGCACACGCAATGAGGACACCTACTACGCAGATGCCGCGCTGGGCCTGTTCCTCGTCGCGGACGGTATGGGCGGCCACCAGCACGGCGAAGTGGCTGCCGCGCTGGTGCGGGACGCTGTGGTGGAGCTGGTGACGCGGGGAGGCGATCTGGTCCAGGCCGTGCAAGGTGCGGCGGAACGTTTGCTCGCCTGTACACGCCACGGTACCGATGCACTGCCCATGGGCACAACCATCGCGGCGCTGCGCCTGACACCCGGCGTTTATGAAGTGGCCTGGGTCGGCGACAGTCGCATCTATCTTTGGCAAAAAACGCTACAGCAGATCAGCCATGACCATTCGCTGGTGCAAGCGCTGGTGGAGGCCGGCCGGCTGAACCCCGGGCTGGCAGCGCAACACCCGCAACGCAACGTGCTAACGCAGGCACTCGGCGTCACGGCGAGCGCGCAACTGCGCATTGGCATGGCGCGAGGTCAGCTGGCAGCCGGTATGAGTTTCCTCTTGTGCAGTGACGGACTGACCGAGGGCGTAAGCGATGCGTCGATCGCACACATCGTTGGACGTAACGACCTGGCCCCCCAGGAATGCGTGGATCACCTGTTGCTGAGCGCGCTCGATTGCGGCGGCGATGACAACGTTACCGCACTGATTGTGCGCTCTGCCTGAGCTGCAACCTCCGCTTCGTCAGCCTCGGCTTGCCGCCATATGCCGGGGGTGTGAAGCACTGCCTCCAAGGCATCCAGCCGCTGTTCGTGCAGTACCAGTTCAGCAGACGTGGCCCGGCGGACCAATGGTCGCGCGGCGGCCGCGAAGGTTGCCGTGCTCGCGGCGGCATGCTGTTCGGGGCTTGCCTCGAAGCCCAGATCAAACGCCACCTGGCCCGACGTCATGGCCAGATACACGTCGGCCAGCAGCTGGGCGTCAATCAGACCGCCATGCAGATCGCGTCGTGCGTTGTTGACTCCCAGCCGCCGGCACAGCGCATCCAGGCTGTTGCGCTGTCCCGGATATTGCGCACGCGCCATCGCCAACGTATCCAGTACCGTGCAGTGGTCGGCGATGCACCCACGCGGGACGGCCAGCGTGGCCAGCTCGGCGTCCAGAAAGCCGACGTCAAAACTGGCGTTGTGGATAACCAGCTCGGCACCTTCGACGAAGGTCAGAAATTCATCGACCACATCGGCAAACAACGGCTTGTCCAGCAGAAACTCGTCGGCGATGCCGGTTACTGCGCGCGCGCCCTCGTCGATTGCCCGCCCCGGATTGAGATACGTCTGGTACTCGCGCCCCGTGATCCGGCGCTCGACCAGCTCAACGCAGGCGATTTCAATCAGGCGATGGCCCTGGCGAACTTCGAGTCCGGTGGTTTCCGTATCCAGCACTACCTGTCGCATTCCGACTCCCTGAGCAGCTCTGCCTGCTCGCGTGCAGCTTGATCCACTCGCTCATTCTCGGCGTGGCCGTTATGCCCGCGTACCCACTGCCAGCGTACGGTGTGCACCGCATTGGCAGCAGCCAGGCGTTGCCACAAATCCTGATTCTTGACCGCTTTGCGATCGGCGGTGCGCCAGCCGTTCGCCACCCATTTGGGAACCCACTGCTCGATGCCCTGCATGACGTAGCGCGAGTCTGTCGTGAGCGTGACCCGACACGGGCGCTTGAGCGCCTCCAACGCGTTGATGGCGGCCATCAGCTCCATGCGATTGTTGGTCGTGGCAGAATCACCGCCGGCCAGCATGCGCTCACTTCCGCCGGCCCGCAGCAATGCGGCCCATCCACCCGGACCCGGATTGCCCAGACACGCACCATCCGTAAACGCTTCCACTTCACTCATTGTTACGGGTACACCTGGTCGAAATTCATGCGGTTGTTCCATGCCGTGCACTGGGTGAAAGGCGGCTGCTGGCGGGCATACGCAACGGCGCGGTGTGAACCACACGCAGCGGCGTTACCAGGCAGCGCTGCTTGCGTGCCAGCAGCACATAACCACCGCCCCACGGCACACGGCCTCGCGGCCCGTATTTCCCCGCCAGCGGCCACAGATGTCCGACTCGACGCGTGCTGACGACGTCGAGTCCGGCGCGACGCAGGTCATGCATCAGTTGTAACGGTGCGTGCAACTCGCTCCCCGCCCCGCGAGTTGTCCAGTAAAACCACGGCGCCCATGCGCTGAACGGATGCACGCCGGCAATCACCAGCGTGCCGCCTGGTGCCAGTACGCGGACTGTCTCTTGCAGAACGGCGGCGGGCTGTGGCACCACCTCCAGCGCATGCCGCAACCACACGACGTCAAATGCGTCGTCGATGAACGGCAGCGGCTCGTCCGCCGCCGCGTCGAGATCACCTGAGTAATGTATGCCGTCCACGCGCAGTTCCGTCCAGCACGCCAGGAGGGGCAAGGCCGGCGGCGACTTGCCTCCGGTGGTGGTGACCAGCAAGGCGTGATTGCCCGCACACCGTTGCAGATCCGGCAGCAGCACGCGCAGCTGGGCATCCTGCAAGCCACGCAGGGGTGCTTCTGCATAAATGTGCTGATTGCGAAGTTTGCGCATGCCAGCCAAATTCAATGGATAACGATCGTCAAAGTGTACTGGCTGCGCACACTGCTGACATCGATGGCAACTGACCGGGCCCGCAGTTAGCTGAATGGGAGCACACATCGTTTAACGCTCTTCTAACGAGCCGAGCACTTATAGTCCGTGGCTTGGCGCAGCTGCGGACGGCAGCGTCGAAGGTCGCGGTTGCAGCGCGATACGTTTCCGATCCGCAGTGGAGATCGTCGTGCATCTCATCCCGCTCCCGGCCTTGGCTGACAATTACATTTGGCTGCTGCACGACGACGCCGGCCATGCGTTGGTCGTCGACCCCGGAGATGCTGACGTGGTGCTGCGCGCATTGGCAGCCCGCCAGTTGCAGTTGTGCGCCATCCTGCTCACCCATCACCACCAGGACCACATCGGTGGTGTCGCGCGCCTGCTCGCGCAGCGGCACGTGGAAGTGTACGCGCCGCCCGACAGCCGCATCCAGGCAACGACCCACCCCGTCGACGATGGCGACACGCTTGAGTTGGAACTACCGCGCGCACGGTTCTCCGTCATCACCATCCCCGGCCACACAAGCAGCCATGTCGCCTACGTCGGCGAGGGCTTGTTGCTGTGCGGCGATACCTTGTTCAGCCTCGGTTGTGGGCGTTTGTTTGAAGGGACACCGGCGCAGATGCTCACGTCACTCGACCGCCTCTCGACACTGCCAGCAACCACCCAAGTGTGCGCGGCGCATGAATACACCGCTGCCAATGGGCGCTTTGCGCACACCATCGAGCCGGACAACCCGGCCCTGCAGGCCCGTCTCAAACAGGTCGCCCGATTGCGGGCACAACACCTGCCCACATTGCCGGTGACACTGGGCAGCGAACTGGCCAGCAATCCGTTCTTGCGGGTGGATGCTGCACCCGTAGCCGCCTGGTGCCGTCGCGAGCACGCCATCGAGCACGATCGGATCGCCTGCTTCGCCGCCCTGCGTGCCGCCAAGGACGGGTTTCACTGATGGCGCGCCTCATGCGCACGCTGCCGCTGGCGCTGTCGCTGGTGTTGGGTGCATGTGCGAGTGTGCCGCCTGCAGTGCCGAAGGCCCCACAGCGGCTGCCTGGCGCTGCCGTTC
>DATCWU010000295.1:0-8431 GCA_036566165.1 Rhodanobacter sp.
GCTGACGTTGTACCAGCCGTTGGTATTGCCGCCGGACACCCCCAGCTCGCCACGCAACAGATGCTCGCTGCCGGCCGTGACGCTGAATGACGGAGTCAGGTCACCGTCACGCGTACCACGCCGAGTGAAGATCTGGATCACGCCGCCGATCGCGTCTGCACCGTACAGGCTGGAACGCGGGCCACGCACAATCTCGATCCGCTCGATCTGCTCCACCGGCAGTTGCTCGAACGCAGCCAGGCCGTTGCCGACCGAGCCGATGCGCACGCCATCAATCAGCACCAGCGTGTGCGCAGAATTGGTGCCGCGCATGAACAGCGAGGTCTGCTGGCCATAGCCGCCAGCGTTCGCAAAGGTGACTCCGGGCAAGCCGGCCAGCAGGTCTGGCACCGACAGCGGTTGCAGGCGCTCGATGTCGGCGCGCGTGATCACACTGACTGAGGTCAGCGCATCGTCAACAGTGATGCCTGTGCGCGTGGCGGTAACCAGCACCGGCGCCAGCTCATTGGTCCGATCGGTCGCGGCGGCGTGGGCGTGGGCGGTCAGGATGCAACTGAGCAGCACGGTTGCCAGCAAGGTCTTGTTCAAGGTAGTTCCTTCGGCCGCGCACCCGCGCACGGCTCATGCAGAGTCAATGAGCTGGCAACAAGCGAAGGAGAGACGGAACGACGGGCAGGCACGAACGCCACACACGTGGTTCGGCCTCGCCCACCGCGAGCCACCAGGAAGCGTTCAGGCCGGTCTCCGGGCTCACGAGCAGCACGCGTTGACGCGCATGCCTCGTCGCGGTGCCTTCCCATGCTTGCAAGCACAGTGGCGAATGACCGCGCGAGATTCTCGCTTACCGTTGCGGGGGCAGCGCCGGCCTTGCAGTGTGTTGACACACCACGCACCGGCTTCCCGTTTCATCCCTCCGGCGACACGCCAGCAGGACACCCGAACCGAAGCACTTTAGCTTCGGATGGCTATTTGGGCAACCGTAGCGCCGTAGATACCATTGTCCGCAGCAAGCTCCGTCACCGCGTGCCGTGAAGCACCTGCAGGTTGTCGGCACGGCATCGCGGCCAAAGTCGCTCCCCCGGCAACTGCTTTTATGCGCGTCGCTGGCGGGCGTGTCCGGTGGGAGCGGCTGCAGCCGCGATGCTTTCAGCTTTGCGGTACAAGGTTGGGGAGCGGTGGTGCCGGCCTCACGAGGTTCTTGCGGGGACGCCGGCAATCCAGCTTTGTTGCACGCGACAGTCGGCGTCCAGCGCCACGAGGTCGGCCTGACAACCGGCGGCAATGCGCCCATACGTGGCATCCAGACCAAGAAAATCGGCCGGGTAAGTGCTGGCCATGCGCGCGGCTTCATCCAGCGGCAGGCCAAGCAACTGCACCGCGTTGCGCACGGCCGTGGCCATGTCCAGCGCGGAGCCGGCGAGCACGCCGCGCGTGGTCTGGCACACACCGTCCCTGATCCGGATGGGCTCGCCATTGAGCACGAATTCCGGATCAGCCGCGCCCACCGGTGGCATGGCATCGGTGACCAGCAACAGCTTGCCGCGCGGCTTGGCGGCGATGGCCACGCGCAAGCTGGCCGGATGCACGTGGTGACCATCGGCGATGATGCCGCACCAACTGTCGGCGTCTTCCAGCGCCGCGCCGACCACGCCAGGTTCGCGACTGCCAAACGGTGTCATCGCGTTGAACAGATGCGTGAATCCGCGCACGCCGGCCGCCAGCGCGGCACGCGTGGTCGCGTAATCGGCAGCGGTGTGTCCGGCGCAGACGATATTGCCGGCATCCACCAGGGTGCGGATGATTGCTGGAGGTACCCGGTCCGGCGCCAGCGTGAGCACGCGGACGCCACGATGCGGCGCGCACAGCAACGCAAGTTCATCGGCGCTCGGCGCATGAAAATAGCCCGCGTCGTGCACGCCCTTGCGCGCGTCGGCCAGAAACGGGCCTTCCAGATGGATGCCGAGCACGCCCGGCACCGCTTGCGTCAGTGCCTGGTCGACCGCCGCCAAGGCGGCGCGCATGACCTGCGGCGTATCGCTGATCAAGGTCGGCAAAAAGCCGGTGGTACCGAACTGTCGATGCGCCGCGCCGATGCGGCGAATGGTTTCCACGGTGGGCTCGGCGTTGAACAACGCGCCGCCGCCACCGTTCACCTGCACGTCGATGAAGCCGGGCAATAGCGTCGCGCCGTGCAAGTCGTGTACTTGGGCGTTCGCGGCACGCGGAGCAGCCGATGACAACACTCCGGCAATGCGCGCGTCGTCCAGCAGCACGGCGACATCGTCACGCCAGCCTTGCGGGGTGAGTACGCGCGCGTTGATGAGTAACTGCATCATCGACAACCCCACTGATGAGCGAAGAACTGCAGGAGCGCACTTGTGCGCGATGCTCTTCCAAACGCCAGCCCAAGACATTTCGCGCACCGGGTGCGCTCCTGCGGATTCACACCGTCTCCGTCACCTTGGCCAGATGCGGCGGCACATCGGGATTGAAACCACGGCGCAATGCCAGCGCCGCAATGGCGCGGTAGAAACTCTGGATGATCAGCAATGGTGTGCACATGGCCGGCAGGCCGGTGGCCACCGGCAACGTCCCCGCGCCCTGCACGCCGGGCGCCGCAACAAACACCTGCGCGCCGCGACCACGAAACTCGCGGGCGACGGCAAGCGTGCCGTCCAGCGTGTCGTCGTCCTGCGCAAAACACAGCACCGGAAAGTGTGGCCCGACCAGCGCCATCGGGCCGTGCTGCACTTCGGCGGCGCTGAAGGCCTCGGCATGCAAGCCGCAGGTCTCCTTGAATTTCAGCGCGGCTTCGAGCGCAACCCCAAGCCCGAAACCACGCCCGACCACAAACAGGTTGCCGGCGTCGACCAGGCCATCGGTCAGCGCGGACCAATCCGCACTCCAACCCGCGCGCAAGGCGTCCGGCAACGCGCGCAACGCCGCACTCAATTTATCGTCCTGGCGCCAGCGCGCGCACAGATGCAACACGGCGGCCAGCGCGGCAAGGTAACTCTTGGTGGCGGCGACGCTGCGCTCCGGTCCGGCGTGCAGCGGGATGACGACATCAGCCAACGCGGCCAGCGGCGAGTTCTCGACATTCACCATGGCCACCACGCGCGCGCCGGCAATTTTCGCCGCCTGCGCATTGCGCAGCAGGTCCGGACTCTTGCCCGACTGCGAAATGGCAATGAACAACGCGCCCTGCCAACGTTGTTCGACCGCGTACACCGAAGTCACCGACGGTGACGCCGAAGCCGTGACAATGCCAAGCTGGGTCTCGAACACATACTTCGCATACGCCGCCGCGTGGTCGGAACTGCCACGCGCGCAGGTGACGATGAAGCGCGGCGGATCCGCGCGCAACGTGCGGGCGAGCGCGCTGACCACAGCTTCGTTGGCGGCAAACTGGCGCGCAACGACATCCGCCGCCTCGTGCGCTTCCTGATACATCAAGGTGTCACCAGCATCCATCAGCTACTCCGGTCAGCATGTAGTTCAGCAATAAAATCGTAGCGGTCGCCGCGATACCAGGACCGCGTGAACTCCACCACGCGTCCATCGTCCAGAAAACTTCGCCGCTCGATCGCCAGCCCGGCACTGCCGGCAGCAACGTGCAGTAATCGCGCCTGTTCCACACTCAACGCCACGGCGCGCAGACGCTGCAACGCGCGCTGCGGGCGGCAGTGAGCCTGCTCCAGCGCCGCGTACAACGAATCGGCCACCAGCAACGGGTCCGCCAGCACGCTCGCCGGGATGGCACTGCGCTCCACCGCGAGCGGTTCGTCATCGCTATAGCGCACGCGATACAGGCGCACCACCAGTGCGCCCGGTGACAGGTTCAGGGCCATCGCTTCTTCGGGTGTCACCGTGCCGCGCGTGCGCTTGATGAACTCTGAGCGCGGATGCAGCCCGCGTTCGCCCAGGTCCTCGGTGAAACTGCTCAGGCGCGCGATCGGCTTGACGATGCGCTCGGCAAGGAACGTACCGGCGCCGCGTCGGCGCACCAGCAAACCATCTTCCATCAGACCGGCGAGCGCCTTGCGCACGGTGACTCGCGACAGCGCCAAGGCCTGCGCCAGATCGCGTTCACTGGGGAGCGCCTGGCCGCCCTGTACGTGGTGCTGCGCCACCATGTTGCGAATCGCGCGGCGCAAGCGCAGGTAGGCCAGCGGCTGATGTGCCGTCGGATCTTGGGAGAGGCGCCGATATTCATTGGCAAGCGCGGTTTGCATTTGTGGACAATACCATTGAAATACCAGCGACGATAGCGCTCACGACCGGTGTTGAACGCTGGGACGGCTGGCGCAGCGTGTTTTCCGGGGTGATTGATCACTCAACCCCAAGCCATCTTCAACATGAACGAGAAACACCAGATGCAGACCAAGTCACGTACCGAGTCATTGACGCGTAGTACGCTTGGTTGGGTTGGTATGCGATTGGATTTGTCGCAGCAAATCCCCGACCAGCGGCAAAATCCGCTGTCGGGAAACGCGCCGACAGCGGCCGTCGGCGACGGCTGCTGCATTCTGCACATCACCGACATCACGCTGCACCGGGGCGAACGCCTCCAGCCAATTGTCCGCACTACGTGCGCCATCACCGTGGGCGTTGCCCGCCCTCTCCCTTGACGAACCGGAACATGCTGCCTGACCCTTCCATGCCTGAACTGCCCGACGTCAGCACGCACAATTTTGCCGATGCCGAGGCGCAGGCGGTGACCCTGGCCAAACGCCTCGCCGAGCGGCTGCGTACCGGGCTGGGGGCGCGTGGGCACGCCCTGCTGGCCGTGTCCGGTGGCAGCACGCCGAAGGCGCTCTTTGCCCACCTGGCCCGGGAAGCGCTGGACTGGGCCCACGTGCGCATCACGCTGGTTGACGAGCGCTGGGTGCCGGCGGACGACCCTCGCTCTAACGCCCGACTGGTGCAATCCACGTTGCTGCAACACGCAGCCCGCGCCGCCAGCTTCGTGCCGCTGTACACCGGCGCGGCCACGCCGGAGGCAGGCCTGGCCGAAGCCACCGCGCGCATCAACGCGCTGCCATTGCCGTTTGACGCAGTCGTGCTGGGCATGGGCGACGACGGGCACACAGCGTCATTCTTTCCCGGTGGTGACCATCTCGACCTCGCACTCAATCTGCACCATCGCGCAGCCGTGGTATCCATGCGCGCACCCGCAGCCCGCGAGCCGCGGATCACGCTCACCCTCGCGACGTTGCTGGAAACGCACGCGCTGTACCTGCTGGTCAGCGGCGCGCGCAAACGTGAGGTACTGGCCGACGCCCAACTCGGCCTGGGGGCGGCGCAGCACTACCCCGTACGCGCCGTGCTGACCCAAAAGCGTGTACCGGTCGCGGTGTACTGGTGCCCGTAGGCACCGGCGTTTTGCGCGGCACGTGCTTGCCGCGCAGGTTCAGGCTGAAGACCGCGCAAGCGCCGTGCTCAGTGTGAATCGTTGGCGTGAACCGCGACGGTTACCAGCGGGCAAACGTCACCGCGGCTAAAGTTGTCGCCTGCCGCGCGCGTTCACCACGCGGGGCCCGCACATTCGAGGAAACCCCACTACGTGAGCATTGGACCGTTGTTGTTTTCCACTGCGGTGCTGGCGCTGCTGTTCGGCATCATTGCCGCCATGGGCACCAATGCGTTCCTGACGCGTCGCGGCTATGCGGACGCCGGCACGGCCTTGTTCATTGCACTGGGTTGCGGTTTGCTCCTGGCGCGCGTGGTGTTTGTCGCCCGCTGGTGGCCGCAATACGCGCAGCAGCCGCTGGGCATGTTGAACGTCCGCGACAGCGGCTTCGATCCGCTCGTCGGCGTGCTTGGGTTACTGCTGGCCAGCGCATTGATTGGCTGGCGCCGGCCCGCGCTACGCCGGTCGCTGGCCGCGGCAGTCGTCGTCGGCACGCTGGCGTGGGGACTGGGGCGGCTCACGGCGCAGACGCTGAGCACGAGCGCCAACCAGCCACTGCCAACACTGGCATTGAACGCTGTGGACGGCCGCCCAGTAACGTTGCACAGCCTGCGTGGTCAGCCGACCGTGATCAACCTGTGGGCGACGTGGTGCGCACCCTGCAGGCGCGAGATGCCGATGCTGGCCGCAGCGCAAAAGGCGATGCCGCATATCCGCTTCGTGTTTGCCGATCAAGGGGAAGCCACCGCGGCCGTGCAGCGCTACCTGCAGCGCGAGCGGCTCAGCCTTGACCACGTACTGATCGACCCGAACATGGATTTGTCCAAGTGGTACGGCGCGCGAGGCTATCCCACCACGCTGTTCATTGGTGCCGATGGCCTGCTGCGCGACATCCAGATCGGCGAGCTGTCGCAAGGTACGCTGGCCGCACGCCTGGCCCGCATTGCCGCGCCGGCAAACCCATAGCAGCAGCTATCTTGACTGCGGCAGCTCTTCGCTTTCGAGCAGCACCATCACCGCATCGCTGAGCCGTGCACAGCGGTCGCCCATGAACGGAAACGCGTCGTTCAGCGTCGTCGCCAACGCGCCCTCCAGCGATGCGCGCAATTGCCGCCGCGCACGAAACAGACGGGTCTTCACGGTCTGCGGTTTGAGCTCAAGCAGCGCGGCGGTTTCCTCCACGCTGCACTCCTCGACTTCGCGCATCATGTAGACCGTGCGGAATGCAGGCGGCAACTCGTCAATGGCCTGCTCCAGCAGATGACGGATCTGCGCGCGCGCAGCGCCAACAGCCGGATCCTCGCTACCGAATTTCGACGGAAACGCGATGACCCGATTGTCCTCCGCCACCTGGTCGATCTGCTCCAGACCAACCATGACGTGGCGCTTGCGCAAACGGCCGCGCGCCTCGTTGAGCACGATACTGGTGAGCCAGGTCAGCAAGGCCGCATCCCCGCGAAACGTACCAAGCTTGCGATACGCGTGCATATACGACTCCTGCAGGACGTCCTCGGCCTCGGCGTCCTCGCCGACGACGCTGCGCGCGATGCGGAACAGGCGTTGATTGCAACGCTGCATGATCTGACGGAACGCGTCGCGATGACCGGCCAGAACCTGCGCGACGAGTTCGCGGTCATCGAGACTGGTGAAGTCCAAGGCGACGTCGGTAGGGCGTGCTGACATGGTTGTCCCCCTATGATGGTGCAAGCTGGAAAACCCGCCTGCCGGTTTGTCGATCGCGCTGGTCGTCGTACCCGCTGCAGCAGCGTGACAGGATGCGGGAGTGGCACCGGACTGTCCAGTGCCGCGGGTTCGCCACGCCATACCACGCGCAGCGCCAGCCACCGCTCCGGCGACGGCGGGCACGGATACGGCGGCAACGGCTGGGCGCGGGCATACGTCAGCATCGCGTTCACCCCGCCAACATGGCGAGAATCTCCGCTCGCTGCGGTTCGTTCCGGAATTGCCCGCGCAGACCACGCGTGACCATCGACACGCCGTGCACGTGCACGCCGCGCGAGGACATGCACGCATGGCTGGCACACACCATCACGGCCACACCGCGCGGTTGCAACACGCGCTCGACGGTATCGGCGATCTGCGCCGTCAAACGCTCCTGAATCTGCAACCGATGGCCCAGTACATTCACCAGTCGCGCCAGCTTGGAAATGCCAACCACACGCTGGCTGGGCAGGTAAGCGATATGCACCACCCCGGTGATCGCGGCCATGTGGTGTTCACAGGTGGATTGCAGCGGAATGTCGCGCAACAACACCAGATCGTCATAGCCACCCACATCCTCGAAAGTACGGGACAGCAGCGCGTCCGGGTCCTGGGCATAGCCGCCAAACCACTCTTCATAAGCACGCACCACGCGTGCCGGCGTGGCCAGCAAGCCTTCACGCGCAGGCTCGTCGCCAGCCCAGCGGATCAGCGTGCGTACCGCCGCCTCGGCTTCGGCGCGCGATGGGCGCACGGTCGGTTCCGGCGGGAACTCCAATTCCGCAAGCGGACGGGCCCGCACCGCAGGTATACGGCCATCTAGCATGATTGAGAGGCTCCACGTAGTGATCAGTCACGGATTTGATGCAATGCGCCAAATCAGGTTCCCGGGGCATTCGCTGCCCACACACAGGCTTGCACCGGGCGCGGGGAACCTGAAGTGTCCAGTTGCATCCCATGTGCGGGGGTGGGCAGCCGCAGGGATTCGATCGCCGGGGTTGACTTGCTCCGTTCGTCATTCCTTTGAGGAGACACTGTTCATGAACAAGACCGTATTCGCCCTTGCCGTCGCACTCAGCTTTGGCGCGGCCACCGTAGTGCAAGCCCAAACTGCCCCTGCTGCGCCGATGCAGCAGATGTCTGCGTCCGCAATGAACTGGTTTGGTGGTCCGACCTACAACGGCGCGCCAGCGCTGGACGTGACTGCGGCGCTGGTCGAGGCCGGTGGTGGCGCAGCTGACTTCAGCTTCGCGAAGGCGCTGGTGTCGATGCTTGGCGAGAAGACCGTCAACGCCG
>DATCWU010000297.1:0-1144 GCA_036566165.1 Rhodanobacter sp.
GTTCTTCAGCGCGATGTAATAGGCCAGCGACTGGTTGACGCCATCCACGTAGTCGTCTTCCGCCTGCACCAGGAACGTCGGCGGCGTGTCGCGGGAGACCGGGACATTGGCATTGAACTTGTCGTCATCGGTCGCGAGATGTCCCGGATAGATCGGCATGGCGAAATCCGGACGGGCACTTTCCCTGTCGGCAGCGTCCACGGGTGCATACAGGCGCCGCGCAAAGTTCGTGCTGATCTCCGCCGCCAGAAAGCCGCCCGCCGAAAACCCGAGCACGCCCACCTTGTGCGGGTCGATGTGCCATTGCGCGGCGTGGGAACGCACCAGCCGCATCGTTCGCTGGGCGTCCTCCAGTGACGGCACCGACAAGGCGAAATTGTGCGGGCGGCAATCGCACTGCCATTCATAGGGCGCACTCGGAACGCGATACTTCAACAGCACGCAGGTGATGCCCCTGGACGTCAGCCAGTCACAGGCTTCGGTGCCTTCGAGATCCATGGCCAGGATATGGAAACCGCCGCCAGGAAACACCACGACCGCCACTCCCGTGTTCTTCCCCTTGGGCGCATAGACCGTCATCGTGGGGCGGGTCACATTGGTCACCGCAGTCACCGGCTTGCCAGCCAGCAACTTGTCGCTCACCTTCGCCGTTTCCGGACCGGGAACCTGGTGTGCATCAGGCGTTGCTCCCGGCCAGATCGATATTTGAGTGTTTCCAGCGGCGGGTTGCCAAACCGTCGTCGCTGCATGCGCGCTTGCGCATACGGCCAGCAGGCCCAGGGTAATCAGCCAAAGCTTCATGACGCTCCTCCGTGTTGGTGCTCGTCAAAGTTGTGCGATCAAGACAGAAACCGGGTCCGATGCTGCATGCCGCATCGGGCCAGCCGCAGCCGCTTCCGTGGATTTCTTCGGGCAAGCGCGTCAATGTCATCATGGCCGGAAGCCATGCCGATCTCGGCAAGCCACTTGAGAACCGCGGAGATTCCCGTGAACGCAACGATGGATTTCGCCGACCACGAAGTCGGCTACGACATCCCCGCCCTGCCGGGCATGGACGAGGCGGATATCCAGACGCCCTGCCTGATCCTCGACCTCGACGCGTTGGAGCGCAACATCATCAAGATGGGCAACTACGCGAAGGCGC
>DATCWU010000326.1:0-1207 GCA_036566165.1 Rhodanobacter sp.
TCAATATCCCCATCTCCGCTTGAAAGCGCAGCGAAGACCAGGACCACAACAGGACTCCGGCCGCGAGTACCAATGCGGTAAGAATCACGCCCCTCCCTGCCGACCCGAGTGACTGCCGTACTGCATCCTCGGGAGTCGCCAGCGGGTTGTTCTCCAGGTGTTCCTTGATGCCATCCACGATGTAGAACGCGTAATCGACACCCAGGCCGATCCCCAGGGCCACGACCGGCAACGTACTGATGCTCATACCAATGCCGTGCCACGCCATGAACGCAAACGTGACGACGTTGGAAATGAATACCGGGATAATGAAGAAAATGCCGCTGACCGACGACCGATAACCCACCAGGCAACACAGCACCACGACCAGGAATGCCAGCGCTATCGCCCCCACCTGATCACGCAACAGAATCTCGTTTACCGCGGCGATATTTCCCAGCACGCCACCGGCCAACAATGCCTTGGCGTGCGGCAGTTCGTTTTCGCCAATGAAACGACCCGCGTTGTAAATGGCCTGCCGCAGTGTCTCGCCCTTGTGATCATGAAAGAACATGGTCACTGCACCGTTCTGGAACTGCACGTCGGTGTATTGGTTGAGGTCGCCGGGGCTTGAGCCCTGCAAATAGAAGTTCAGCAGCTCGCCGTTTTCCAACGCACTGCCGCCGAGTTCGCGGTAACGCGGGTTGCCCTCGTGGAGATTGCGGCGCACTTCGGTGACCACGTCCGCCAGCGACACAGTGCCGCCAATTTCCGGCTGCCGTTCCATGTAACGTTGGAACTGCATCATCCAGTCCAGCACTTCCGTGTGTTTGAGCGCGTCAGGCTGATCGCCTTCGATGGCGATGAACATCTGCTCCGAGCCGGGGTAGCGGCGGTTGACCTGGGTACTCGCCACATTGAACGCGGAGTCTTGCCAGAGAATCGGCGAGCCCGCGCTGGCATCACCCACCGTCAGGTGCGTGGTCTCCGCCAGCAACCCGACCAACAGCAACCCGGCCAGTGGCGCAACCGCGTAACGCGCGCGGGTGGTCACCACCCAGGTGGCGGAGCGGGTGAAAACGCTGAGGATGCCGCCCAGCCGGAGCGGATGGATGTAACGATCCGGGGCCTTGATCCACGACAGCAATACGGGGGTCAGGATCACCGCGGAAATGGTGATTGTGAGCACCCAAATCGAGCCGATGATGGCCACCTTGTGCATCAACGG
>DATCWU010000330.1:0-1543 GCA_036566165.1 Rhodanobacter sp.
GGGGTCGCGCCATCAAGGTCAATCATCGGACAAGTATGGCGGGGCGACGGGCGCGAACAAACCCTCGCCACTCACGCGCGCCACCGGCACCGCACGCACGGCTCCAGGTTCGCCACCAGAGGCCAGCAGTCCCTGTGACATACTCGCCGCCAACGCCGCTCGGCACCTGATCACTGACGGGGTAACGCGAGATGACAATGGAACTGAGCATGCTGGCCTGGGCCACCATATTGGGGCTGCTGCAAGTTGCCCTGGTCGCCACCTGTTCGGTCGTCCAGCGCGGACTGCCCTGGGCCGTCAGCCCGCGCGATGGCGCCATGCCGGCGCTCACTACCATTGCCAGCCGACTGGATCGCGCCCGCGGCAATTTCCTGGAGACGTTCCCGTTCTTTGTCGCGCTGGTGCTGGCCAACCACGTGCTGCAGCAGCACGACAGCATGACGATCCTGGGCGCCCAACTGTATTTCTGGGCGCGCGTGGCCTATGTGCCAGCGTATGCCGCCGGCATCCCGTACCTGCGCACGCTGATCTGGGCGGTAAGCATCGTCGGTCTCGTGCTTCTGCTCGTCGCGTTGCTCTGAGGCAACCGCGCGCAACGCCCGTAAACGACGGCTTCAGTACCGCGGGATCCCCGCCTTGTGACACTGCTGTACCCACTTGCGGGCGCTGGTCGCACCGGGCAGATCGCGCGCCTGCAGGCGCATTTCCACTACCGTCTGCCAGTTGCGCGCACACAGCGGGCCAAGCTTGGGGCCGAGTGACCAGGACTGGTGTGCAAGTTTCTCCGCGACGGAAAAATTCTTCCGGCGCACGGCAATTTCCGCGCGATCCTGCAGCAGGTCAGGTGAGTCCGGACTCAATTTCAGCGCCTGATCAAGCGCGGCCGCCGCCTCGGCATAACGCCCCGCCCGTTCAGCGCTCGCGGCCGAATCCTGCAACGCGGCCACGCCCGGATCACGCAATGGAGTAACGCTGATCACGGATTGCTCGCGCTCGCCCGCGGCGCGGATCGACGCCACCAGGTCGTAAGTTGGCGCCGCCGCCAGTGCCGGCGTCGGTGCCGGCTTGGCAGCAGGTCCAAACAAGCTGCAACCGGTGAGGCTGCCGACAACCAGCAGCGCTGCCATCACCACCAACTTTCCTGACGTCATGAACATGCTCAATCCTGAATGGGTACCGCCACCGGCGCCGGTGGCACGCTCGCAGACGGGGTCACCCATTCGCCGGCCTGGCCCAACAAGCTCTGCCAGAAGCAACCCTCGGTGTCGGGCGACAGCGTGCCATCCACGACCGGCACCTGGCGCGCCCCGGCACACTGCGGATCAGTGCGCTTGCCGTCGGCGGGATTGATCCACGCCATTTCCAGACCATCGCCCGGCGCTGCCGAAAGCGGCTGCGTCGGAAGTTTCGCAAACAATTCGCGCCACGCGCGCAGACCGCCAGTGGCGCCAAACAGACCGGTGGACTTGTTGTCGTCACGGCCCAGCCAGAACACCGCCAGATGTTCGCCGGTGAAGCCGGCAAACCAGCTGTCGCGCGTGTC
>DATCWU010000331.1:0-3260 GCA_036566165.1 Rhodanobacter sp.
CAACGCGGTGCGTTCACGCATGCTGAAGGACGCCACCCCGGACACCGGCTGCGGCTTGAAACTGTTCGAACGCGAGGTGTTCCTGCGCCTGCCGTACTTCGATCACATGCATCGTTACCTGCCGGCACTGGTCAAGCGCGCCGGCTTTGCCTGCCAGAGCGTGCCGGTCGGTCACCGTCCGCGCACCGCCGGGGTTTCGAAGTACGGCATGCTGGACCGCCTGTGGGTCGGTCTGGCCGACCTGCGTGGCGTCGCGTGGCTCATGCGTCGCGCCAAGGTAACCCCGGTCGATGAGCTGTAGCGCAGCTCTGCAAGCGCGGACTGCCAGCTGGGGTTGGTGTAGATCAGGTCAGCGCGCAAGTCGATGGTGCAGTTCGGCGACGAGCACGATATGACGGCCACTGCTTCGCGCTATCGGCGCCCATCAATCACGCCGCGCCGCGCGCAGCGTCGTATGCTGGTGACCTTCGCCTTGGGAGATGGCCATGGGCATTGTCACGAAACGTGTGTATGAGCCGGCCGCGGATACGGACGGCTATCGGGTGTTGCTCGACCGGCTGTGGCCGCGCGGGCTGAAGAAGGAGGCGGTCGCGTTTGACCTGTGGGCCAAGGAGTTGGCGCCATCCACCGAACTGCGCAAATGGTTTGGCCACGACCCGGCATTGTGGGATGGCTTTCGCCATCGCTACGCGGCCGAACTCGATGCCGCTGCCGAGCTCTGGCAGCCGCTGGCGCAGCGTTCAACCCGCCATCGCGTCACCTTGTTGTTTGGCGCGCGCGACGAGGAACACAACAACGCGGTGGCGCTCAAGGCGTACATGGAAAACTGGCTGCGCACGCATGGCCCGCGTTGAGCCGCAGCCCATGCGCGGTGTCTACGGTGCGCGCGGTGGCAATGCGGTTGGCGACCATTGCGCCAGCATGCGGCGGGTCTGCTCGCGACCGCGTTCGATCAACTCCCGCGCACGGTAAAACTCATACACGTTGGCGATATCGCGCGGCAGCTGGATCAGCAGATCCGGCTCGTACACCGCCAGCCGCAGGCGCGACAGATGCGACTGCATCAGGTCGATCGACTGGTTGAGCAGTTCGAAGGTCCCTTGGGCCCGCGCGTGCGGCGTGCCGTGTGGTACCAGGCGGGTGACCAGACGGGCGAGGCGATGGCGGGTGGTGTCGTTTGCGGGCGGCACCGGAGCTCCCGGCGCGGTTGTTGTGACCTGCAGCGCCGGGCCGTCCAGGCTGACGGCCAGCAGGTAATCGGCGCGCTCGCGGATCAACGGTGTCACCGGCACGGGATTGAGCAGTGCGCCATCGACCAGTCGTTGACCATCCAGCTCAAACGGGCGGAACACGGTGGGCAGGGCCGTCGAGGCGCGGATCGCGTCGAACAACGAACCTTGCGTCAACCACACTTCGCGGCCGCGATCCAGGTCGGTCGCCACGGCGGTGTACGCCACCGGCAAATCCTCAATGCAGACGTCACCGGTCAGATGCCGCAGCGTATTCATGATGCGCTCGCCCTTGATGAACCCGCCGCCGCTGAGCGTCCAGTCCGCCAGGCGCAGCACGTCCAGCCGTGCCAGCGTGCATACCCAGTCGCGATACACCGTCAGCTGGCCCATGGCGTGGATGCCGCCGACCAGTGCGCCCATCGAGCTGCCGGCGATGGCGACGATCTCGAATCCCTGCTGCTCCAGCTCCTCGATAACGCCGATATGCGCCAGACCTTTCGCCCCGCCAGCGCCAAGGGCGAGCGCAACGGTGGGTTTGTGCGCGGGAGTGGGCAGTGCGGAAGCAGGCGCGTGCATGGTGGACCGCCGTGGCAGCAAAGTGGCATCTATCCGCTACGTTGGCACCACGGTGCGTTGAAGTCACGCTGGCACAGGCCGCCCGGATTCCGCCAACGCCTGCCCGGCTGCTGCCCCGCCGCCCCGCCAGCTCGTTATCATGGAAGCTGATGCCTGCCTTGTCGCCCGCCACCATGTCCTCGAGCGTCACCAGCGCGCAGGCCGCTCCATGAGCTGGCAGGCCTGGGCCACGGTTGCCGTGGTGGTGGGCGCCGTGGCGCTGTTTGCCAGCGAGAAACTGCGGATCGATCTGGTCGCGCTGATCGTGCTTGGCACCCTGGTGGTGCTGGGCATCGTCAGTCCAGTGGAAGCGTTGTCCGGCTTCAGTAACGAAGCCACGGTGACGGTGGCAGCGATGTTCGCGCTGAGTCTGGGCATCGAGCGCTCCGGCGTGCTCGAGCCGTTGACCCGGTTGTTGATGAAGATTCGTCGACCATGGTTGTTGACGCTGGCGATGATGCTGGCAATCGCGCCGCTCGGCGCATTCGTCAAGAACGTCGCGCTGGTGGCGACGTTCCTGCCATTGGCCCTGCGCGTGTGCCAGCGCACGGGCACGTCACCCGCGCGGGTGTTGATGCCGATGGCCTATGCCGCGCAGATGGGCGGTGTGTGTACGCTGATCGGCACCTCATCCAATCTGCTGGCCGATACGCTGGCGCAGCGGCACGGATTGGCACCGATCGGCGTGTTCGAGTTCACTCGCATGGGCGCGATACTGGCTGTGGTGGGCATCATCTACCTGATGGTCATCGGTCGGCATTTGCTGCCCAAACACATTGACGCCGACGAACCGCAGAACAGCGACGTCGGCAAATACGTTACCGAACTGGAGGTGGTGCGGGGCTCACCCTTGCTCGGCACGCGCATCGCTGATGCCAAGCTGGGTGAACGTTACAGCGTGTATCCGCTGGAACTGTTGCGCGGCGAGCAACGCATGTGGACCCCGCGCGCCCAGCGGTTGGCGGTCGGCGACGTGCTGCTGCTGCGCGGCGACTGGGACAAGATCGAGGAATTTCGCCGGCAGGCCAAGCTGCGCAACGCCACCGAGCGACATTACCCCGAGGCTGACGACAAGCACCCGCGCGTGCTTGCCGAGGTGATGGTGGCCCCGGCCAGCCCGGTCGAAGGGCAGCGCGTCGCCGATGTCGGCCTGGACTGGGGTTACCGCAGCACCTTGCTGGCGGTGCATCGGCGCGGGCAGGTGTTGCGCGACAAGCTCAGCACGATCCGGTTGGCCGTAGGTGACGTGTTGTTGCTGCTGGTGGATGAGGCAGACGCCATGCCCAAGCTGCGCAATGGCGATGCGTTCATCGTGCTCAGCGAACGCCCGGATGCGCGGGCGATGTCCCGCAAGGCCTGGGTGGCGGCCAGCATCATGGCCGGGGTGGTGGTGGTGTCCGCACTGCACTGGAT
>DATCWU010000367.1:0-2933 GCA_036566165.1 Rhodanobacter sp.
TTGCAGACGAGCCGGTGGGCGGTGCCCGCCCTGCAGGGCGTGATATCGCAAGCTCAGGGGGAGGTTCTGACTGTTGTAGGGCGGGCACCGCCGCCGGTCGGCATGGCGATTTCAGCTGTTTGCCGGGAGTTGCTTGGTACCGAAGATCTTGTCTCCGGCGTCACCCAGGCCGGGCAGGATGTAGCCGTGTTCGTTCAGGCGCTCGTCAATCGATGCGGTGTAAATCTCGATGTCCGGGTGCGTGGCCTCGATACGCTTCAGACCTTCAGGGGCGGCCACCAGGAACAGGCCCTTGATGCGTTTGCAACCGGCAGCCTTCAACATGTCCACGGCCGCGACCAGGGTGCCGGCAGTGGCCAGCATCGGGTCGACGATCAGCGCCATGCGCTGATCCATCCGGCCGCTGAGTTTCTCGTAGTAGGCGACGGGTTCCAGCGTGTGTTCATCGCGTTGCATGCCGACCACGCTGACCTTGGCTGACGGGATCATGTCGAGCACACCGGGCAACATGCCGAGTCCGGCACGCAGGATCGGCACGATGGTGATTTTTTTGCCCTTGAGGCGCTGCACGCTGAGCGACCCGGCCCAACCGGTGATCTGCTCCGCTACCGTTTCCAGATCCCTGGTCGCCTCGTAGGTCAGTAGCGACGCCACTTCGGCAGCCAGCTCGCGGAAGTCTTTGGTACTGATTCCGGCGTGGCGCATCAGCCCCAGCTTGTGCTGGATCAGCGGATGGTGAACTTCGACTATCTTCATGAGTGCTCTGTCGGCGGGGCAGCGGGTTGCTGCGTACAGGCGGACAGCTTAACGAAGCGTTCCTGCGCACACACGTTTGTTGCGTGTACGCGGCTGAAAGGTCTCGCCATGGCATGCACCATGGCGGACCGTCCGGCAATGCGCGGCCTCAGCCTTTGGCGCCGGCATTGGGCTGGGCTTTCACTTTGGCTTTGTGCAGCGACGAGGTGTCGGCTGCAGCGGTATGCGGCCCCTTCAGGCAGGTGCTCATGAACCCGCGGCGTTCGGCGCCCTTTTTGCCATCGACCTTGGCCTGGTGGCTGCAATCCGCCATACGTTGTTGTTGCGGCGTGCGGGTCTTGGCTGGTGCCTTGGTGGTGGCGCCGGCCGTGCTCGGAGTTGCGGCGTAGCTGATCTGCGGTGCCGCAGCGAATGCAGCGGCGGCAGCGAACAGCGCACCGGCGGCAAGCAGACGAAGTGAAGTTGACATGCGTAGGTCCTCCTGGGCTTCCGGCGAATACCGGTGTAGCCAGTCTAGGCAGGGCGTGGGCAGTCACGCAGTCGGCGCAAACCCACACAGGCGCAGTATTTCGCCGCGCATGTGTGTCGGGTGTGGCCGCTGCCTGGCTTCAGGCGGCCTTGGCTTTGGCCGCACGCGGACCTTCGCGCAGTGCGGTGCGCACATGCGCCACGATCAGGTCCACTTCGGCGCTGGTGACGTTGAAGTGCGGCGTGAAGCGCAGCGAGTTGGCCCCGCCGTGGATGACACCGATACCGTGTTCGCGCATGTATTCCTCGGTGGAATTGGCGCCGTAGCATTTGTAGTCTGCAGAGAGCTCGCACGAGAACAAAAGCCCGGTGCCCTGTACCTTGGTGATCAGGCCGCCGAGTTCGCTTTTGAGGGCATTAAGCTTGTCGACAAATTCCTTGCCGCGCTCGCGGATATTGTTGCGCACGCTGTCGTTGAGCAAGCCGAGGGTGGCTACCGCGACATCGAGCGCGCGCGGATTGCCGGTCATCGTGTTGCCGTAAATACCTTTGCGGTACAGGTCGCCGGTGGCCTGCGTGACCGCCAGCACCGACAGTGGGTACTGCCCGGCGTTGAGCGCCTTGGAGAAGGTTTCCATGTCCGGTGCCGGCAGTTGCTCGAAACCGGGGTAGTCGATGATCGACAGCACACCGTGCGCACGCAAGCCGGCTTGAATCGAGTCCACCAGCAGCAAGGTGCCGTGGGCCTTGGTCAGCTCGCGCGCGGCCTTGTAGAACTCCACGGTGACCGCGCGACCCGGGTCGCCTTCGCCCATCACCGGCTCCAGGAACATCGCCTCGATGAACCAGCCGTGCTTGTCCGCGTCAGCGAATACCGCCTGCAGTTGCGCGACATCGTATGGCGCGACAGTAAGCACGGAATCCTCGCGCTGGTAGCTCGCCAGATACTGCTTGTAGGTCTTGCGGGTGGAATCGGAATACAGCGCCGGGCCCTCAGTGCGGCCGTGGAACGCGCCCTTCACCGCGAGCCGCTTGATCGTGCGGCCAGCGTAGCGGGCACCAGGATCGGTCATTTGCTTGGCATTGACTTCGGCGATGCGACAGGCCAGCGAAACCGATTCGGAACCGGAGTTCAGGCACAGGTAACGGGCATACGGGCTCTTGCCGTGGACGCGACCGAGTTCGCGGTCCATCGCCCGGGTGAAGCGCAATTGCGCGATGGTCGGAGTCATCACGTTGGCCATCACCTGCGGTTGGGCCAGGGCGTGCATGATGGCCGGCTCGTTGTGCCCGAAACCGAGCATGCCGTAACCGCCGTTGTCGTGCAGCACGGCGCCTTTCAGGGTGACGATCCACGGGCCACGCGCGGCGCCGGGCAGATACGGGTTGACCGCGTCATCCGGGTAGAAATTGACGAAACCCGCTTGCGCCTGGGTGAGCTGGTCGGCTTCGTCCAGCTTGAGAAAGTCGGACAGCTCGGCGCGCAACTCACGGTGACGCTCGACCGCTTCGGCAATCGCCTGCACCAGCAGTGGATCGTTGGCGGCGAGACGTTCGATAGTGGCGTCATCCAGCCCGGTCGTCCGCTGTTTGCCACCGAAATCGCGCAGTTCGCGCAGCTGATTGATCACACCCATGACGTTATCTCCTGAAGAATCTGCCGACCCGGACGCTCACATTGCCTGATCCGTCGACTGGAATGAATGCGT
>DATCWU010000410.1:0-10128 GCA_036566165.1 Rhodanobacter sp.
TCGAACGCGCCAGCGGCACGTGGCCGCGGATCGCATCGGCCAGCTTTTCGGCGATCATGATGGTGGGCGCGTTCAAGTTGCCGCTGGCCACCTGGGGCATGATCGAGGCATCAATTACGCGCAGGCCTTCCAACCCGTGCACTCGACCGTAACCGTCGACCACAGCCATTGGATCGGACGCCGGCCCCATCTTGTTCGAGCACGAGGGGTGATACGCCGTTTCCGCATGTGCGCGCACGAAGGCGTCGAGCTCGGCGTCAGTCTTGAGCTCGCTGCTTGGCGACAGCTCACGGCCGGTGTAGGCGCGCAGGGCGGGCTGCGCAAAGATTTCGCGTGTGACACGAATGGCGGCGCGGAATTCACGCCAGTCCTGCTCGGTGGACATGTAGTTGAACAGGATGCTGGGGTGTTCGTGCGGCGAGCGTGAGCGCAAGCGGATGTGGCCGCGGCTGGGCGAGCGCATGGAACCGACGTGGGCCTGGAAGCTGTGTATCTTGATCGGCGCGGTGCCGTTGTAGTTCACCGCGGCAGGCAGGAAGTGGTACTGAATATTGGGCCAGTCGAAGTCCGCGTGGGTACGGATGAAGCCGCCCGCCTCAAACTGGTTGCTGGCGCCAATGCCGGTGCCCATGAGCAACCACTCGGCACCGATCCCCGGCTTGCGGTACCAGCGGTTGGCGGTAGCCAGCGTGATCGGCTTCTTGCAGGCGTACTGGATATACATTTCCAGGTGATCCTGCAGATTCTCGCCCACGCCGGGGAGATCCAGCACCACGGGAATGTCCAACCCGCGCAGCAGGCCGGCCGGGCCGACGCCGGAACGCTGCAACAGCTGCGGCGAGGCGATCGCGCCACCGCACACCAGCACTTCGCGGCGCGCGCGCGCCTCATGCGGCTCGCTGCCGTGCAGCCAGGCAACCCCCACCGCACGCTTGCCCGCGAACAACACGCGATCCGTGGTGGCGTGGGTGATGATGGTGAGATTCGGCCTCACCTTGGCGGTATCGAGATAGCCACGCGCCGTGCTGCAGCGGCGTCCGTTCACCGTGGTGGTGCGGTCCATCGGGCCGAAGCCTTCCTGCTGGTAGCCGTTCAAGTCGTCGGTACGCGCAAAGCCGGCCTCGACGCCCGCTTCAACCATGGCGTGAAACAGCTCGTTGTTGCCGGCCTTGGGAGTGGTGACATGCAAGGGGCCGCTATCGCCGTGGTAGTCGTTGGCGCCGATGTCGCGGGTCTCGGCCTTGCGGAAATACGGCAGACAATCGAGGTACGTCCAGTGCTCCAGGCCCTCCGTTTTCGCCCAGTGGTCGTAATCCATCGCGTTGCCGCGGATGTAGCACATGCCGTTGATCAACGAGGAGCCGCCCAGGCCCTTGCCACGGCCGCAATCCATGCGTCGTTTGTCCATGTACGGTTCGGGGTCGGTGGCATAGGCCCAGTTGTAGCGCTTGCCTTGCAATGGGTAAGCCAGCGCTGCCGGCATCTGGGTGCGGAAGTCGAAGCGGTAGTCGGGGCCGCCGGCTTCCAGCAGCAGCACGGAAACATCGGCGTCCTCGGTGAGGCGGGCGGCGAGCACACCGCCCGCCGAGCCGGCGCCGACGATGATGTAGTCGTATTCGTTGGTCTTGTTTGTCATGTGGGTTCTCACGAAAGTCGCGGGCACGCTGGCGCCCGGTGATGCGGTGCCGCCAGGGCGCCTGCAGCCATCAGAAGGCGGGTATGAAATCGCCCAGTTCCACTTGCACGGACTTGATCCGGGTGTAGCGCGCCAGCGCGGCAATACCGTTCTCGCGCCCCACGCCGGAGTGCTTGTAGCCACCCACCGGCATTTCCGCCGGCGACTCGCCCCAGGTGTTGATCCAGCAGATGCCGGCTTCGAGGCGATGAATGGTGCGGTGCGCACGCGCCAGATCGCGGGTGACCACACCGGCGGCGAGGCCGTAGGTGGTGTCGTTGGCGCGGCGAATGGCTTCCTCTTCGCTGTCGTAGGCGAGCAGGCTCATCACCGGCCCGAAGATTTCCTCGCGCACGATGCGCATGTCGTCGTGGCAATCGGAGAACACGGTGGGCAACACATAGGCTCCCTGCGCCAACGCCCCCGCGGTCGCACGTGCGCCACCGATCACCAGACGCGCGCCTTCCTGTTTGCCCGACTCGATGTATTCGAGCACGTGTTCCATGTGCGGAAAGCTGGCCATGGGGCCGAAGTTGGTGGCCGGATCCAGTGGGTCGCCCAGACGAATGCGCTTGACGCGCTCCACCACCGCGGCCTCGAAGTCAGCGAGCATTGTCCGCGGCACGAACACGCGCGTTCCATTGGTGCAGACCTGGCCGGAGCTGTAGAAATTGGCCATCACCGCGATGTCGGCGGCGCGCGCGAGGTCGGCATCGTCGAACACGATCAGTGGCGACTTGCCGCCCAGCTCCATGGTGACGTCCTTGAGCGTGGACGATGCGGCGCTGGCCATCACCCGCTTGCCGGTGGCGACGCCGCCGGTAAAGGAGATTTTTTCGATACCCGGGTGTTCGGTCAGCCACGGGCCGACCACTCGCCCTGGCCCCTGGATGACGTTGAACACGCCATCAGGCACCCCCGCTGCGGTGTAAATTTCGGCCAGCTTCAATGCCGTCAGCGGCGTGATCTCACTGGGCTTGAAGATCATCGCGTTGCCGGCCGCCAGTGCCGGCGCCGACTTCCACAACGCGATCTGGATCGGATAATTCCACGCGCCGATGCCGCACACCACGCCCAGCGGCTCGTGCCGGGTATAGAAGAAACTCGACTCGCGCAATGGCACCTGTTCGCCTTCGATGGCCGGCGCAAGGCCGGCGTAGTACTCCAGCACGTCGGCGCCGGTGACGATGTCCACCGCTGCGGTTTCGCTGATGGCCTTGCCGGTGTCCAGCGTTTCCAGGTGTGCCAGCTCATCGTTGCGCTCGCGCAGGATCTCCACCGCGCGGCGCAGGATGCGCGAACGCTCCATTGCGGTCATTGCCGCCCACACCCGCTGGCCTTCGTGCGCACTGACCACTGCGCGCTCGACATCTGCCTGCGTGGCACATTGCACCGTAGCCAACACCTCGCCGGTAGCCGGGTTCACGGTGTCGAAGGTGGCGGTGCCAGAGGCATCGCTCAGGCGGCCGTGAATGTAAAGCTTCTGGAGAGGTAACTGCGGCATGACATTTCCTGTACGACGGTTTCAGCCGGCAATCTGCAATTGGCTGTGAAGGTATTGGTAGGCGATGGCGCGGGCACCGGCGACGTCGAACTCGTCGCTGCTCAGGGTGCCGCGCAGCCACAAGCCGTCGATCATGGCGGCCAGGCCTCGCGCCGCCACGCGCGCGTCTTTCAGTGGCAGCACCCGCGCGAACTGGCAGCACAGGTTGGAGTACAGCCGGCGGTCGTTGACGCGCTGCAGGCGGGCCAGCTTCGGCTGGTGCGCGCTTGCCGCCCAGAACACCAGCCATGCTCGTGAAGAGGTTCGATTGATTTGCGTCTCATCGAAGTTGCCGGCGACGATGGCTTCAAGCTGATCCTGTGCCGGCGTGCCTGCGGCTTTGCGCTCGCTCGCCACGGCGTCGTGCAGGTCGCGCAGCATCTTTCGCATGGTGGCGAAGATCAGGCCTTCCTTGTCGCCGAAATAATGGCTGATGATGCCCGTGGACAAGCCCGCTTCACCGGCGATACGCGCCACGGTGCTATCGGCCAGGCCAAGTTGATCGACGGTAGTCACCGTCGCCTCGATGAGCTGCTTGCGGCGCAATGGCGCCATTCCGACTTTGGGCATCGCGGTTCCTCGCGTGTGCGGCGACTACCGCCCCGGTTCGGGCGAGTGCCAGCACCCTATCATGAATTTGATTGCACGTTCAATTAAAAAAGGATAGGTTCCGTTCCCGAGGTGGCGGGCGCCTCCCTGCGTGACCAAATGCGCGCGGTCATCCACAAACTCGAAGGGGAACTGAGAATGGGCACGAACGAAGCAGCGGCCCGGCCGCGCCTGAACCATGGCGTGTTCTGGGCTACGGGCGGCATCATCGGTGCGTTTGGCATTCTGATGGTGCTGTTTCCGGAGGCCAGCGGCAGGTGGCTGGCGAGCGCCGGGACGTTCACATCGGCCACGTTCGGCTGGTTTTACATGCTGGTCATGGTGATCAGCCTGGGCGCCGTGCTCTGGCTTGGGTGCTCGCGGTTTGGCCGCATCCGTCTCGGCCGCGACGACGAGCAGCCGCAATTCAGCTATCTCGTATGGGTCTCCATGCTGTTCTCGGCCGGCATCGGCGTATCGCTGATGTACTTTGGCGCCTACGAGCCGGTCGACCACTTCCTGTCGCCGCCATCAGGTGCCGGCGGCACCCCGGAAGCCGCCCGTGAGGCCATGGTGCTCAGCTTCGTGAGCTGGGGCATTCACGGCTGGGCGCTGTACGCCCTGGTCGGCTGCGCACTCGGCTACTTTTGCTATCGCAAGGGCATGCCGCTGGCGCTCAGTTCCGCGTTGCACCCCATCTTCGGCGACCGCGTCCACGGCGCGCTCGGCTCGATGCTCAATGGCTTCGGCATCCTGGTTACCCTGATTGCGGTGGTCAGCAATATCGGCACCGGCTCGCTGACCGTCGAGGCCGGGCTGAGCTACCTGCGTGGCACCGGCAACAACCAGGCTGAGCTCATCACGCTGGCAGTCATCATGATGGCGCTGGTCACGGTCGTGATCGTGCTTGGTGTGGAGCGTGGAATGTCGCGCGTATTCAGTCTCGGCGTGGGCCTGCTGGGGGCGTTGATGATCTTCGTGCTCGTCACCGGCCCCACGCGGCTTCTGCTGAACGGGTTGGTGCAAGGCGTTGGCGATTACCTCTCCCAGTTCGTGCGCAAGAGCTTCGATGTCTACCTGTACGAAAAGGGCGCCACCGAATGGCTGGGCAATTGGACCGTGTTTTACTGGGCTTGGTGGATTACCTGGGCGCCATTCGTCGGCATGTTTGTGGCCCGTGTCTCGCGCGGCCGGCAAATTCGTGAAGTCGTCTTTGGCGTGCTGCTGGTCCCGCTGGGGTTCACTTTGGCCTGGCTCGCGATTGTCGGTAACACGGCCATCGACCTGGTGCTGAATCATGGCCAGGCAGCGCTGGGCAAAATCATCGAAGCCGAGCCGTCCCTGTCCCTGTACAAGACACTCGAGTATCTGCCGTTCTCGCCGTACATCGCCGCCGTGGCGGTATTGGTGGCGCTGGTGTTGTTCATGGGCCCGATGGGCTCGGGCTTGCTGATGATCTCCAACCTGTCGTGCAAAGGCGGCGTCATTGGCAACGACGCGCCCATCTGGCTGCGCGTGTTCTGGGCCGCGGTGACCACGGTGGTAGGCGTAGGCCTGCTGCTCGCTGGCAGCTTCAACGCGATGATGATCGCGGTATTGATCTGTGGCCTGCCGTTTGCGGTGGTGTTGCTGTTGTACATCGTCAGCTTGCGCAAAGCGCTCGTTGCCGACCTCGCCGGCCAGGAACCGCCACGCTGACGTCCGCCGGGCTGCGCAGACGCCCTTGTGTCTGCCAGCCCATCGGTTAGTCGCCCCGCCGGCCTCTCCTTCGCGACGCAAGACTTGGCGACGGCCTGCCCCCCAGCAGCAAACCCAGTTGGACGCACTGCGTGAAAGCAAACGACAACGACAAGCGCCACGCGGGCAAGACCCGCGCCCGGGCCGCGGCCGGCCGGGTTGCCATAGAGCTCAGCTCACCAAGCGTCGGGATCGAGCAAACCAGCCATGCCTTTGGCATCAATCCGTTGGTGTTCGTGGTTGCTTGTGCCTCCATCTTCGCGGTCATCGTGTGGGCCGTCGTGTCGCCCTCTTTCATTGCCAAGGCGGGCGACGCCTCACTGGCCTGGGTAACGACAAACTTCGGCTGGCTGTTCGGGCTGCTTGCCATCACCACACTGGTGTTCATGCTGGTCATTGGCTATGGCCGTTGCGGCGGCGTACGCCTCGGTGCCGATGACGAGGAACCCGAGTTTTCGACCTTCTCGTGGATAGCCATGCTGTTTTCAGCGGGCATGGGAATCGGCTTGCTGTTCTACGGCCCCTACGAACCGCTGGTTTACTTCAACCACCCGCCGCACGGTTTTGATGTCGCCCCGCACACGGTGGATGCCGCGCAGGCGGCGATGGCGCAGACGATTCTGCACTGGGGTCCCATTCCGTGGGCGCTCTACGCACTGGTCGGCGGCGCGATTGCCTACAGCGCCTACCGGCGTGGTCGGGCGCCGCTCATTTCGGCCATCTTCGAACCGCTGTTCGGCCGGCATGCGAACGGCGTGGCGGGTGCCGTCGTCGATATCTTTGCCATCGTGGTCACATTGTTCGGCACAGCCGTCTCACTGGGCATCGGCGCGCTGCAGATCGGCAAGGGCATCGAGATCACTACCGGATCCGGCCCGCTCGGCGAGCACGCCATGCTGGCCATCGTGGGTGTACTCACATTGGCCTTCGCCATTCCCGCCATGTCCGGCATCAAGCGCGGCATTCGCCTGCTGTCCAACGCCAACATGGCTATAGCAGGGTGCCTGGCCCTGTTCGTGTGCGTCGTCGGCCCGTCGCTGTTCCTGCTCAACTTCTTTCCCGCGGCGATCCTGTCCTTTTTCCAGGACTTTGCCACGATGCTCATTCGCAACCCGAATCAGGGCGAAGAAGTCGCCACCTTCATGGCGAGCTGGACCACCTACTACTGGGCATGGTGGATCTCCTGGACGCCGTTCGTCGGCATGTTCATTGCCCGGATTTCGCGTGGACGCACGCTGCGCGAGTTCGTCACTGTGGTCATCGTGGTGCCGGCATTCCTGTGTGCGATCTGGTTCGTGATTTTCGGTGGCACGGCGATACACATGGATCTGGCCGGGGCAGGCATCAGCAACTCCGGCCCACCCGAGAGCATGCTTTTCACGCTGCTGCGCAACCTGCCCTATGGGGCCGTGACGATGGCGCTGGCGATGGTTTCGATCGTTGCGTTTTTCGTCACCTCGGCCGACTCCGCCTGCGTCGTGATGAGCTCGATGTCGCAGCGGGGCAAGCCGGAACCATCCAGGCTGATCACCGCGATATGGAGCGCGTTGCTGGGCGCAACCGCTGCCTCTCTGCTCGTTGCAGGCGGTGTGGCGGCGTTATCCGGATTGCAGTCGTTCATGGTGGTTTCCGCGTTGCCTTTTGCGC
The DNA here is from genome assembly GCA_036566165.1 of Rhodanobacter sp. Classification (GTDB taxonomy): domain Bacteria; phylum Pseudomonadota; class Gammaproteobacteria; order Xanthomonadales; family Rhodanobacteraceae; genus Rhodanobacter. The sequence goes on from DATCWU010000410.1 coordinate 7,191, forward strand.
TTGTCATCTTCGGCATGATGATTTGCTGGAGCAAGGAGTTGCGTGTCGACCCCTATGTGCTGCGCCAGTTGCGTGCGCGCTGCGTCAATACCACCACCGGGGCAGGCGATGCCGCACCGACGTCAGGCGACGGCGCATCGCCCCCTGCCGTGCACGACACGCCTTCCACGCGGCGTCCGGGTTCCGTCGCCCCCGACTCTGCCTGACGGTCGCCTCCGCGCGCGGCCGGGCAGGCGCTTTCGGCCCGTTCAAAAGCGCCAATGAAGACCCGTTGCACACGCTGGGCAACGAACCCGCGCAGCGCCATCGGCACTCGCGATTCGCCTGCCGGGGGAAGGCCCGGCGCCAGCAATTTGACCAGAACAACACCAGTGCCGTACGGCAAAAAAACGCTCCAAGTTGTGGAGCAAAACAGTGGAGGTAATGCATGAAATATCGCGTCTGTGTTCTTTTCGCAGGGCTGGCACTCGCAGTTCCGGGCCTCGCGTGTGCCGACGACGGCTGGAGTGGCAACGCCGCCGTCACCTCGAGCTACATATCCCGCGGCTTTGACCAGAGTTGGCACGACCCCGCGTTGCAAGGTGGTATCGACTACAACCGCAACGGCTGGTTCGCCAGTACCTGGGCTTCGACGGTAAGCAATTACTTCATCGAGGACGCCACCGTGGAATGGGACACCTCCGCCGGCTACGCGGGTGAACACGCCGGTCTGCGCTACCGTGCCGGTCTTTACTACTACATGTACCCGGGCGCGAAGATGAGCGCCACTGGCACGCGCTACAACTATGGCGAGGTGATCGTCGGCGCCGGAATGGGGCCGGTGGACGTATCCTGGGCAGCCACCTATACCCCCGACTACTTCGGTGACAACAGCACCACGCTTGGCATCGGTCACGACCGGAACTCGCGCGGTTCGGGCTACCTCTCAGTGGACGGCAACTTCCCGCTGGGCAAGCAATTCACGCTGGGCCTGCATTACGGACACCAGTCGGTACGCCACTTCAGCACATACAACTGGACGGATGCCAAGGTTTCGCTGGGCACGTCGTTGCACGGCTTCGACTTCACCCTGGCCTGGACGCGCGGCTGGAATGCGCATGGCGTGTATGACGGCTACACCACTGGCGTACCCGACGGCTCGGGCCGCGTGCATGTGTCCGATCCCATCGCCAGTCGCGTCACCCTCACCGTGGCTCACAGTTTCTGAGCCGACGAACGGCCACGCGAAAAGCATCTCACGCGACCGCCGATGCGTGCTCCATTTCTGACGCCCCTGCTGACATGCCCAAGCCAAGCCACTCCACTCGCATGTGCTGGCCTTGGGCGTGTTGGCACGGCTGCTGCCACCGATCAAGTACGGTCCGGCGTGCCGAACCAGCTTGGCGGGCAGGTCGAGGTCAAAGTGGTCAGCCGGCTCTGGATGCCGCGGGCTGCAACGCCGCCGGCATCAACGCCAGCTGGGTCATCGCGCTGAAATCGGTGGCCGCTGGCCAGCTTGGTGCCGACGCGGCCTTGTGAATAAAGGTGTCATGAATAAAGGTGTCAGGGACATTTTCCAGGGACACTTTCCACCGCACGAAACCCGCTCATTGCAGGCGCGCCACGATCTGCTTGAAGCGCGGCAGCTCGCGTATGTTCGTGAAGTCGGGGTCGTGCTCGATCCAGCTTCGTGAGCCGGCGCCGGTGGACATGGCGCGATCGAGTGTGTCCAGCGCACGTTCGACGTCGCCCATCTCGGCGTAGTTGCACGCGACGTTGTACAGCACCCCGAAGTCGTCCGGCTGCAGGCGCAAGGCTTCCTCCAAGTTGCGGCGTGCCGCTTCGGTGTCACCGACCCGTGTCTGCAAGCCGGCGGCAAGGTACCGCGCGCGGGCGTTCGAGGCATCGAGTTCGATCGCCGAAAGCGCCGCCTGCAACGCCAGCGGCAGCAGCTCGTCCGCGCGCCGGTGGTCCGCAAGCGTCGTGGCGGCATTGACCGCCAGCGCCAGCGCCTGGAACTCGTCTGGACGCGTGCGGTGGGCAGCCTCGAACTCGTCCACGGCCAGCGCAAACCGGCCTTGTGCGAAGCAATGCCGCGCATAGTAGTAGTGGGCTTCGTAGAGTTCCGGGTCGAGTTCGATCGCGCGTTCGAACGCCGCGACCGCGCCGCCATCGTCCCCGGCCAGCGACAGGGTGTTGGCATGCGCGACGTGCGCCTCCGCCAGTTCAGGCGCCAGTTCGAGCGCCCGTTTCGCGGCGGCGAGTGCCTCATCCAGCACGTCTTCGGGTTTCAACACGCGCCAGATCAGGAGTTGCGCCAGGGAATCAGCCAGCCCGGCATGGGCTTGTGCGTACTCAGGGTCGAACTCGATCGCGCGACGAAACATCTGCGGGGCGTTATTCCAGTTTTCCGAACTCTTCAACGCCTGGATTTGTCGTCCGCGCAGATAAAACTCGTACGCGCGCATGTCGCTCGGCGCACGAGAGCTGCAGTCCACGTCAATTTCCGCGGCGCCGGTCAGCGAAGCGCTCAATGCGCGCACCACGTTGCGTGCGATCTCCTCCTGGATCGCGAAGACGTCGCGCAGTTGCCGGTCGAAACTTGCCGACCACAAGTGATACCCGCTGTGCGCATCGATCAACTGTGCCGTGACGCGCACCTGGTCGCCCGACTTGCGCACGCTGCCTTCCATGATGGCGGCGACATTCAACGCGCGGCCGATTTCGCGCGAATCCGTGCCGCCGTCGCGGAAGCGGAACGACGACGTCCGTGAGGCAACGCGCAAGCCATGCACCGACGCCAGCGCGTTGAGGATTTCCTCGGCGAGGCCGTCACAGAAATAGGCTTGATCCCGGCACTCGCTGAGGTCGGTGAAGGGCAGGATCGCCACCGATGCGTCCGGCGCGTGCGCGGGCTCGCTCGGCGTGGTGGGTACGGCGGGCGGCAGCGCGGTGGCCG
>DATCWU010000373.1:0-1833 GCA_036566165.1 Rhodanobacter sp.
CTGCAGAAGGCCACCATCAACGACGCCGGTGTGCCCTTCAGTGGGCATACTGAGTTCTTTGCCAGCCGTGCCCATGCCGACGTGGTGATGATGCTGGCCAGCCCGACCTTGCGCGTGGCGCTGGCGACCACGCATCTGCCACTGGCCGCGGTGCCAGCCGCCATCACCGCAAGCACGCTTACCCGGGTGCTGCGCATCGTGCATGCGGAACTGCGCCGGAAATTCGGCTTTGCCGCGCCCCGCATCGCCGTACTTGGCCTCAACCCACACGCGGGTGAAGGCGGTCATCTCGGCCGTGAGGAAATCGACACCATCATCCCCACCCTCAATGCGTTGCGCAACGAAGGCATGCAGCTGCTGGGGCCGTTACCGGCCGATACCGCATTCGTACCAGCGCAACGCCAGCGCTACGACGCCGTGCTGGCGATGTACCACGACCAGGCCTTGCCGGTGTTGAAGAGCGAGGCGTTCGACTGCACCGTCAACCTCACCCTCGGCTTGCCGTTCATCCGCACCTCGGTGGATCACGGCACCGCGCTGGACCTGGCCGGCAGTGGCACCGCCAACCCGGCCAGCCTGATCGCCGCCACGCACCTGGCCATGGACCTGCTCGCCCGCAGCAAGGCCGCGAGTAACGGCGCCGAGGTGTTGCCAGGCGACACGCAAAGGCCAGCGGACGCGGCACCCGGCAAACCGCCGCACGGGCAGAACTACGCATCATGACCGCACCGAAGAAGAGCTTCGGTCAGCACTTTCTGCACGACCACAGCTACATCGAGCGCATCGTCCGCGCGGTAGCGCCACGCGCGCAGGACTTCGTGCTGGAAATCGGCCCTGGCGAAGGTGCGTTGACGCTGCCCTTGTTGCACGCCGCGGGCAAGCTCACGGCCATCGAACTGGATACCGATCTGATCCCCGCGTTGCACGCCCGCGCCGCCAGCGTCGGGGAGCTGGCAATCATCCACGCCGACATCCTGCAGGTTGATCTCACCGCGCTGGCACACAGCCACGACGTGGCGCACCTGCGCCTGGTCGGCAATCTGCCGTACTACATTTCCAGTCCGATCCTGTTTCACTGCATCAGCCACCTCGCGGTGATCGAGGACATGCACTTCATGCTGCAGAAGGAAGTGGTGGAACGCATGGCGGCCATGCCGGGCAGCAAGATCTACGGCCGACTGTCGGTGATGCTGCAGCTGGCGTGCCGCGTCGAGCCGCTGTTTGACGTCCCGGCGCGGGCATTCCGGCCACCGCCAAAGGTGGACTCTTCCGTGGTGCGGCTGGTGCCCTTGAGTGCCCACGAACGCCACGACGCGCAAGCGCAGGACGTTCATGCCGTGGTCAAGGCGGCGTTTGGCCAGCGGCGCAAGACGCTGGCCAACGCGCTTGGTCAACTGCTCGACAGCGATGCCATCCGCAGCGCCGAGGTCGACCCTCGTGCGCGGGCAGAAACTCTCGATCCAGCCGCGTTCGTGCGCCTGGCCAAGGTGCTTGCCGCGGGCCGGCATACACCACCGACGGCATAGGCGACACGTCGCGATGATGGCGGGTGTGCGCGGTCGAGCGGCACAAGCCGTACAATCCACGCATGACTGAAAAATCCACCTACACGATTGAAGTGCAGGTCCAATCGCGTTTCGTGCCTGACCAATCGAAGCCGCAAGCCAACCGTTTCGTGTTCGCCTACACCGTCACGCTGCGCAACGCCGGAGAGATGCCGGCGCGCCTGCTCACGCGCCACTGGGTGATCACCGACGCGAACGGCAAAGTGCAGGAAGTGCGCGGCGACGGCGTCACCGGCGAACAGCCGTGGATGCGGCCGGGCGACGATTT
>DATCWU010000409.1:0-11315 GCA_036566165.1 Rhodanobacter sp.
GCGTTCGGCTTCGGCCAGTACCTGCTTGCCCACGCCAGCACCTTGCCGGGCCGGATCCACCGCAAACATGCCGAAATAGCCCCACTCACCCTGCCGCTGCACATGGCAACTGGCAATCAGCGCACCTGCCGCCTCGGCGAGTAACACACAGTCGTCCGGTTGCTGCAGCAGCGCGGCAACAGCCTCGACGTCGGTGCGGTGGCCATCCAGCAGGTCCGACTCGGTGGTCCAGCCGCGTCGGCCCGAATCCCCGCGATAGGCGGACTCGACGAGCGCGACCACGGCAGCGACATCGGTCGCGCCGGCTGGGCGAAATTTCAATGCGAATGCTGCTGTCATGCATGGATGATAGTGGCGCCGTTGCTGGCCCTACCATGACCTGCAGCAGGCGGCCCGGCGCACCGTGACCTTCGACACTATCTGCCATGGCATATTGTTGCCTAGGGTGCAGGATCGCCTGGCGCCACGACAGGCGGGCCATCGCACAACACCCCATCGGGAGCAGTCATGACACACCGTCCTTTGCAGCCGCTGGCCATTGCCATCGGCATGGGCTTGTTTACCAGCGCCGCCGCCGCGCCGGCCAGCGTATTCGACGTCCACGAACTCGACAGCAATATCAGCGCGTGCAACGACTTCAACGGCTTCGTCAACGCCAAGTGGGTCGCCGCGCATCCGATACCCAACGACCGTACCCGCTGGGGTTCGTTTGACGTCCTGCGCGAGGACAGCCTGAACGTGCAGCGCAAGCTGGTGGAGCGCGCCGCCAGCCAGGCCGCCACGGCAACCGTCGGCTCGATAGAACAGAAGATCGGCTATCTGTACGGCTCGGGCATGGACGAAGCTGCCATCGACAAGGCCGGCTTTGATCCGATCAAACCGCAGCTGGCACGCATCGCCGCGGTGCGCCACAAGGCCGACGTGGTGGCGTACATCCGCGACAGTTACGCCCGCGGCGAACCGGTGCTATTCCGCTTTGGCGGCAACGCCGACTTCAAGGATTCCAACCAGGAAATCGCCTACGCGAATCAGGGTGGTCTCGGCCTGCCCACGGTCGATTACTACAGCAAGGCCGACTTTGCCAAGATTCGTGAAGCTTACGTCGCGCACATCGCCAGGCTGTTCGAGCTGACGGGCACCAGCGCCGCCAGTGCACAAGCCCAGGCCAAGGCCGTGCTTGCCTTCGAGACACGGTTGGCCGCCGTTTCCCTGCCGCCGGTGCAAATGCGCAAGCCGGAAAACCGCTACCACTTCGTCAGCATCGCGGACGCCGACAAGGTCACGCCAAGCTTTGACTGGGCCGCGTTCTTCAAGGCGCAGAATGCGGACGTCGCCAGCGGCTTCTCACTGTCGCAGCCGAAGTTTTTTGCCGAAATGGACAAGATGCTGAACGACGTGCCACCCGCGCAATGGCAGGCCTACTTCCGCTACCACGCCATAGCGGACGCCGCGCCTTACCTGTCCACGGCGTTCCAGCAGGAAGACTTTGCATTCCGCGCGAAAACCTTGAACGGCCAGAAGGAAATCCAGCCGCGCTGGAAACGCGTGCTTGGCGCTACCAACGACGCGATGGGCATGGCCCTGGGCGAACTGTACGTCACCGACAACTTTTCGCCGACGTCCAAGCAGCGTGCCGAGGAGCTGGTCAACAACCTGCGCGCCGCGTACAAGACGCGCATTGAAAACCTGCCCTGGATGAGCGCGACCACCAAGCAGAAAGCCCTGCAGAAGTGGGCCACGTTCGTACCCAAGATCGGCTACCCGGACAAGTGGCGCGACTGGTCCGGCCTGACGCTGACCCCGGGCGACTACTTCGCCAACGTGCAAGCCGCGGCCAAGTTCAACTATGACTATCGGATCGCCAAGATTGGCAAGCCGGTGGACCGCAGCGAGTGGGGCATGACCCCGCAAACGGTGAATGCCTACTACAGCCCGCAGAAAAACGAGATCGTGTTTCCCGCTGCCATCCTGCAACCCCCGTTCTTCGACGCCACCGCCGATGATGCGATCAACTACGGCGGCATCGGCGCGGTGATCGGCCACGAAATGGGCCACGGCTACGACGACCAGGGCAGCAAGTTCGATGCCGCCGGCAACAACGCCAACTGGTGGACCGACGCCGATCGCACCGCGTTCGAGGCACGTACGGCCAAGCTGGGCGCGCAGTTCGACAGTTACGAGGCATTGCCCGGCAAACACGTCAACGGCGCGCTCACCATGGGCGAGAATATCGGCGACCTGGGTGGCCTGAACGCCGCGTACACCGCATTGCAGATGGCATTGGCGAAGAACCCGGCCGAGGCGGCCAGCAAGATCGACGGTTACACCCAGGACCAGCGCTTCTTCCTCAACTGGGCACGGGTGTGGCGCGGCAGCATTCGCCCCGAGGCGCAACTGACGCTGCTCAACACCGACCCGCATGCGCCGGCGCAATTCCGCGCGATTGGTGCGCCGTCGAACATGCCGGAGTTCGCCGCAGCATTCCAGTGCAAGGCCGGCGACGCGATGGTGCGTGACGGCGAGCGGCAGGTGAAAATCTGGTAGCGCGTATGCACCGGGTGATCGACGAAACCGCGGCCTATCGGTCGCGGATTTTTTCGGTGCCACCCAATGCTCCACACGGACCCGACGTCACACTGCAAACAATGCTGTCGCCCATGACCTGTCGCGCGGTAGGCGGCTAGCTGTCCTTGCGTCCCGCTTCATACGCCTTCAGACACGCGTAAACCACAGTCAGCATGGACGGGGTGGGGGGCTGCGCATCAGTCTCGGCTGCAGCCGTTGGCAACGCAGCACGCGCAAGCATGTCGCCGATAATCTGGTCGGCCTCGATGGCGTGGCCTTCCTGCAAATCCCGCATCATCGATGCGGTCAACGTGGAGTTCACTTCGGTCAGGATGGCGCGTGCCTTCCCTTGTGTCCCCACACTGACCGCGTTGCCGGCACGCTCCGCGACCGCACAGCATTCGGCAAACAGCGCCAGCGTCGCAGCCGTGCCGCCGGGTGCCGCCACGATGTTACCGACCGATGCGCGCAGCAGGCAGGTGATGCCGGCCAGTGTCGCCAGAAACACCCACTTGTCCCACATGTCCTGCACGATGGTGCTGCTCGCGCGCGCATCGAAGCCGGCATCGGCCAGTACCGCGGTGATCGCCTGCAGGCGTGGCGTCGAGATTCCATCGCGCTCGCCAAAAGTCAGTGTGTGTGTGCGATTGAGATGCCGCACGCCACCGTTTTCATCCAGCGTGGCCGCAATCATGCAGCGCCCACCCAGCACATGTTCCCTGCCGAAACGCTGGTCGAGCGCATCCAGATGGGCCATGCCGTTGAGCACGGGCAGGATCGCGGTCTGCGGCCCTACCGCTGCGGCAAAATCCGTCATCGCTGCCGCCAGCCCGTAGGCTTTGCAACTGAGCAGAATCAGGTCGTAAGGCTCATGCAGTTCAAACGCACGCACGGTCGGCGGCGCGTTGAGGGTCGCATCGCCCATCGGGCTGTGCACGAGCAGGCCACTGCGCGCCAGCGCAGCTGCACGCGGCCCACGCACCAGAAATGTCACGTCACGCCCGTGCTGCAGCAGACGCCCGCCAAAATAGCCGCCGGTTGCCCCGGCGCCCACGATCAATACCCGCATGCTCAATCTCCTGCCTGACTGACGCTCGCGCTGCCACCCGATGCAGCGCGCAGCTGCCCGATACACGCGTCTTTCTCACGCCACAACGTATTCAGCCATGTCTTGACCCGACCGCGAAACGCCACGTCATGATCGAGGTTACTGCGCAACGCAGCGTCAATCGGCAACTCGCGTATCCGTACACGCACGTTGCGTACCCGGCCGGCAAACAGATCCAGCATCGTGCATGGACCGTCGAGATAAACGATGGTGACATCCAGAATGGCGTGCAGCGCGTCACCCATTGCATCCAGCACAAATGCCACGCCACCGGCCTTGGGCCGCAACAGGTGCTGGAACGGCGACGACTGCGCGTCATGCTTGGCCCTGGTGAACCGCGTGCCTTCGACAAAATTCATCACCGACACCGGGAACTGGCGAAACTTTTCACAGGCGCGGCGCGTGGCCTCCATGTCCTTGCCCTGCAACTCCGGGTGGCGCAGCAGCGTGTGCGCCGAGTAGCGTTTCATGAACGGAAAATCCAGCGCCCACCACGCTACGCCCAGCAACGGCACCCAGATGAGCTGACTCTTGAGGAAAAAGCGCAGAAACGGGATACGCCGATTGAACACCTTTTGCAGCACGGGAATATCCACCCAGCTCTGGTGGTTGCACAGCACGAGATAGCGGCCATCGGCCTTCAACCCCGCAAGCCCCTCGACCTCCCAGGTAGTGCGGGTGAAAGCATTGAACAAGGTGTTGTTGACGCCGATCCAGCTTTCCGCGATCACCACCAGCACCCGCGAGAGTAACCGGCGCAGCACCGGCACCGGCAACACCAGCTTGATCAACGTGACCACCAGCAAGGGCACCACGTGCAGGACGATGTTCAACGCAAGCAGCAACATGGCGAACGGTATGCGGAAAACGCCAGGCAGCGAAGCAAACATCGTGACTATCCAGACCCGGAAATTGCACAGGGTAGCGCGCAACCTCGCATCACGTAAGCGCATAGCGGGTGCAGGCAGCACGCAGACACGTGCGCGGCGCGGCGGTGTGGACGCAACTACAGCAGCAACTTGCGGACCTTGAGCAAGGCGGCGATGAAGATATCCACTTCCTCACGCGTGTTGTAGAACGCGAGTGATGCACGCAGTGTCGCCGGTACGCCGTAGAACTGCATCAACGGATGCGCACAGTGATGTCCCGAACGCACGGCCACCCCTTGCAGATCCAGCAAGGTGGCCAGATCGGTGGCTTGCGCCCCTTCCAGCAAAAACGAGATGACCGGCTCCTTTTCCGGCGCCGCACCGAAAACGCGCACGCCCCGCACGTCCCGCAAGCGCGCCGTCGCATACGCGAGCAGGTCCTGCTCCCACGCCTGGATCGCCGGGAAACCAAGTGCCTCGTAGTAATCGATCGCCGCACTGAGGCCGACAAAGCCGGCAATGTTCGGCGTTCCCGCTTCGAACTTGTGCGGTACCTTGGCAAACGTCGTGCCGCTGAAGCGCACCTCGCGGATCATGTCGCCGCCACCAAAGAACGGCGGCATCGCCTCCAGGTGTTCGCGCTTCGCCCACAACGCGCCGGTACCGGTCGGCCCAAGCATCTTGTGCCCGGTGATGGCATAAAAGTCGCAGCCCAGTGCCTGCACATCGACGGGGCGATGCGGCGCCGCCTGCGACCCATCAACCAGCAGCGGAATGCCGCGACGCTTGCACTCGCGCGCCAGCTCGCGCACTGGATTGACCGTACCCAGCACATTGGAGACATGGCCGACGCAGGCCAGCTTGACCTCGGGCGTGAGCATCGCGATGTATTTTTCGACAATCAACTCGCCGCGTTCATCAATCGGCGCCGCTTTCACCGTCGCCCCGCTGCGGGCGGCAACCAGCTGCCACGGCACGATGTTGGCGTGATGCTCCATCACCGTGGTGAGGATGCTGTCGCCGGGTTTGAGTCGCGGCAGCGCATAGCTGTAAGCGACCAGGTTGATCGCCTGCGTGGCGCCCGAGACCAGGATGACCTCATCGCGTGACGGCGCATGGATGAACGCTGCCAGCTTGTCGCGCGCGGCTTCATACGCCTCGGTTGCCTCTTCGCCCAGCTGATGCACGGCACGCGAAACGTTGGCATTGTGCTCGCGATAGTGCCGGGCGATGGCATCAATGACCGACGTTGGCTTCTGACTGGTGTTGGCGTTGTCGAAATACACCAGCGGCTTGCCGTGCACGTTGCGGGCGAGCAACGGGAAATCCGCACGAACGCGCTGCACGTCAAACGCGGCGGGTGGTGCAGTAGCTGGAGCTGGTACGGTCATTCAAGAATCCTGTTTTCGAGTCCTTCTCGCCGCGGGATCGCCACAAGGTGACTCGCTCGCGAGTCCCGCCGCTCCCGGCTTGCCATACGCGCGGGAAGCAGAAAGCCTATGCCGGCAAATGCATCATCATCAACTCCGCCAAGTGCTCGCGCAGTGGCACATTGGCCATGTCACCAAGCACCGCGCGGCAGAATGCGCCGGTAAGCAGCGCACGCGCTTCGACCAGGCCAATGCCGCGCGAGCGCAGATAGAACAGCGCCTGCTCGTCGAGCTGACCCACGGTGGCGCCATGCGCCGCCTGTACTTCGTCGGCGTAGATCTCCAGCTCGGGTTTGGTGTCGATCTCGGCGCTGGGGGACAGCAACAGATTCTTGTTGGTCAGGTTGGCATCGCTGCCGTCGGCGCCGGGCGCAACCAGCACCGCACCACGAAATACGCCCCGCGCACGGTCGCTGGCGACGCCGCGCCAATGCGCATCGGAGGTGGTGTTCAGCGCCTGGTGGCGAATCCCCAATTGCGTATCAATGTGCTGGCGGCCATGCGGCATGAACACCCCGCGACCATCAAACCGCGAGTCATCACCCAGCAACTCCACCTGCAGGTCATGACGCACCAGCGCACCACCCAACTCCACGGTGTGCATGGTGGCGTGCGCACGCGCGTGCAGCCGCAAACTGTTGCGCCGGATCAAATTGGCGCCGGTGGCGTTCTGCAGCAAGGCATGGGTGAGCCGCGCACCTTCGCGCAATTCGATATCGCTGACCAGCGTACCCAGATGCGCCTGCTCGCCGGTACCCAGATGCTGTTCGACCAGTGCCAAGGCACTACCTTCGCCCAGTTCGATGACGTTGCGCGCGTGCCACGCCAGTTCGGCGGGCGCCGTCGCACCGACAAACACCAACTGCACCGGCGCGGTGAGCTGCGTGCCGGCGGCGACGCGCAGCACGACACCGTCAACTGCACTGGCTGCATTGATGCGCGCAAATGCATCGCCAATGTCGCGATAGTGGCGGGACAGCACAAAGCGCAAGGCCTCGGCATCCTCATCCAGCGCGCGTGACAGCGGCTGCAGGACCAGCCCGGCGGGCAAGGCCGCAAGGGCGGACAGATCCGCGCGAAACACGCCGTTGACGAACACCAGGCGTGGGCCGTCGACACCGGGCACGGCAAACAGTGCCGGGTCAACCACCCGGGTTGCGGCGTCGCTGTCGCCACTGACAAAACTGCGCTGCGCCAATGCCCGCAGCGGCGTGTATTTCCACGCCTCCACGCGCGTGTCGGGCAAGCCGCCCGCCGCGAACGCTTCGCGATTCTCCTGCCGCGCGGCATCCAGCCAACTGATGCCGCGCTGCGGCAGCGGCGCGGCCAGCAGCGAGGTCAGCAATGGCGACGAAGCCGGGCTGCTCATGCGCTGGCCCCGCTCGGCTGGTGTTCGCCAATGCCGGCGTACCCGTGCTCTTCCAGCCGCAGCGCCAGCGATTTGTCGCCACTCTCGACAATGCGGCCAGCCGCCAGCACATGCACGAAGTCGGGCACGACGTAATCCAGCAGGCGCTGGTAATGGGTAATCATCAGGAACGCCCGCTCCGGCGTGCGCAACATGTTGACCCCGGTCGCCACCTGCTTGAGCGCGTCGATATCCAGGCCGGAATCGGTCTCGTCCAGAATCGCCAGTTGCGGTTCCAGCAAGGCCATCTGGAAAATCTCGTTGCGCTTTTTCTCGCCGCCGGAAAAACCTTCGTTGACCGCACGATGCAGCAAGTCATCGGGCAGCTTCATCACCTTGAGCTTCTCGCGCACCAGCTTGAGAAACTGCATGGAATCGAGATCCTTGTCACCGCGCTGCTTGCGCTGTGCATTCAGCGCGGTGCGCAGGAAATACGTGTTGTTGACACCGGGGATTTCCACCGGGTACTGAAACGCCAGAAACACCCCGGCCGCAGCGCGTGCCTCGGGCGACAAGGCGAGCAAGTCGACGCCATTGAACGTCACCGTGCCTGCTGTCACCTCATAACCATCGCGACCCGCCAGCACGTTGCCCAGCGTGGATTTACCTGCCCCGTTCGGACCCATGATGGCGTGCACCTCACCGGCATTCACGGTGAGATTGATCCCCTTGAGGATCTCCTTGCCAGCCACGCGGGCGTGCAGGTTTTCAATTTTCAACATGATTTCAATTCGACCCAATGATCAGGAGCGCACGGCGTGCGCGACGAGATTCGGCGCAGGGACAGCTGGCATGCATTGATGCACGCCGGCTCAACCAACCGCGCCCTCCAGCGAAACCTCGAGCAACTTTTTCGCCTCGACGGCAAATTCCATCGGCAACTCGCGGAACACTGTCTTGCAAAAGCCATCGACGATCATCGACACCGCGTCTTCCTCACGAATGCCGCGTGAGCGGCAATAGAACATCTGGTCATCGGAGATTTTCGACGTGGTCGCCTCGTGCTCGACAATCGCCGTGGGATTTTTCACCTCGATGTACGGAAACGTGTGCGCACCACACTGCTTGCCGATCAGCAACGAGTCGCACTGCGTGTAATTGCGCGCGTTGTCCGCGCCCTTCTCCACCTTGACCAGGCCGCGATAGCTGTTGTTGCTGCGCCCGGCGCTGATGCCGCGCGAGACAATCTTGGACCTGGTGTCCTTGCCGATGTGCGTCATCTTGGTGCCGGTGTCGGCTTGCTGGAAATGATGCGTCAGCGCCACGGAATAGAACTCGCCCACCGTACGGTCGCCGCGTAGTACGACGCTGGGATACTTCCAGGTGATGGCCGAGCCGGTTTCTACCTGCGTCCAGCAGATTTTTGAATCATTGCCGCGACATTCGCCGCGCTTGGTCACCAGGTTGTAGACGCCACCGTTGCCGTTCTCGTCGCCCGGATACCAGTTCTGCACCGTCGAATACTTGATCTGCGCGCCTTCCAGCGCGACCAGCTCGACCACGGCGGCATGCAGCTGGTTTTCGTCACGCTTGGGCGCTGTGCAACCTTCGAGATAGGAAACGTGGCTGCCTTCCTCGGCGATGATCAACGTGCGTTCGAACTGCCCGGTATTTTGCGCATTGATGCGGAAGTAGGTGCTCAGCTCCATCGGGCAGCGCACGCCTTTGGGAATGAACACGAAACTGCCATCGGAAAACACCGCCGAGTTCAGCGCGGCGAAGAAGTTGTCGCCAATGGGCACGACGCTGCCCAGATACTTCTGCACGATGTCGGGGTGCTGCTTGATCGCTTCGCTCATCGAACAGAAGAGGATGCCGACATCAGCGAGCTGCTTGCGGAATGTGGTGCCGACGGAGACGGAGTCGAACACCGCATCCACCGCCACGCCGGCGAGCGCGGCGCGCTCATGCAATGGCACACCGAGTTTTTCGTAGGTTTCCAATATGGCCGGATCCACCTCGTCCAGCGACTTCGGCTTGGCCTTTGGCGCGCTGTAATAGCTGACAGCCTGGTAATCGATCGGGTCGAGTTTCAGCTTGGCCCAATCCGGCGCGCGCATGGTGAGCCAGTGGCGGTAGGCCTCCAGGCGCCGCTCGGTCATCCACGGCGGCTCTTCCTTGATCGCGGAAAGCTGACGGATGGTGTCCTCGTTCAAACCTGGTGGCAGGCTGACAGTTTCCAGCTTGGTGACAAAACCGGCCGAGTAAGTACGGCCCAGAGCTTCGGCCACCTCCGCGTTGTCACGCAAGGTAGCGGCACTGCTCGTTTCTTTGGTCATCGTGTTGTCCATGCTGGTTCCAGCGGCAGGTTGCCTGGCTGTCGACTCACCGGATTGTTCATTGCGCACGTACGGGCGTAGGCCGCGCCACCGCACGCCGCGGCGGACTGCGCTTGCGCATGTCTGCCAGGCTCACCGCGCGCAACGCATCATCGAGAATCGTGCTGATTTGCTGCCAGCTGCCACGCACGCTGCAGCGCACTTCGCGATCGCACTGACCCATGCCCAGGCTGCATTCGGTGACCGCGATCGGGCCTTCCAGCGCTACTACAATCTCGGCCAGCGAAATGTCGGCGGCCCCGCGCGCCAGGCGGTAACCGCCATTGACGCCGCGAAAGGATTCCACCAACGTGGCGTGGCCCAGCGACTTCAGCAGCTTGCTGACCGTGGGCAATTCCAGACGCGTTGCCTCGGCAATCTGCACCGCGCTGAGCACGTCATCCTCGTGTTCCGCCAGGCAGGTCATGACGGCCGCAGCATAATCGGTGAGTCGACTAACGCGTAGCATGGGTGTGCTCGGAAGCAACGGCAGCAATCGGGACTAAAATGGTACTGATTAAGCGCTCCGCCGTCAATCGCGGGAGCCCGTGCATCGCGGCCCACACCGCCGTGACCACCCACGCTGCAGGCACACCCGTGTTGCCTCGCGCATCGTCTCGCCATGCTGCAGATCGCCCGCTAAGCTTGTCGGAATTCTTCACTTCGACCTGCCATGACTGCCGTCTCGTCGCGTACATCCGCCCGTCTCGCCTGGGCCCGCGAGGCGCTGGGCGACCAGCAATTGATACTCAGCCCCGCCTCGACGGACGCCAGTTTCCGCAGCTATTGGCGTACCCGGCACGCGGGCCAGAGCTGGATCGTCATGGATTCCCCGCCAGCGCAGGAGGACCCGCAGCCATGGCTCGACATTGGCGCGCGCCTGGCCGACGCCGGCCTGCACGTGCCGGCGGTGCGGGCGCACGACATGCAGCAAGGTTTTCTGCTGATCGAGGATCTTGGCGCGCGCCTGTACCTGCCCGCGCTGCACGACGACACGGCGGACGCCTTGTACGCCGCGGCGCTGGAGGCCCTGCTGCGCATGCAATGTGTCGTCGACGCGCATGACCTGCCGGCCTATGACCGCGCGTTTCTCAGTCGCGAACTGGAGCTGATGCCTGAATGGTTCCTGGCCAGGCACCTCGGCTGCACGCCGACCTGCGAAGCATGGGACGTGCTGGAAGCGGCGTTTACCATCGTGCTGCACGCCGCACTGGAGCAGCCACGCTGCTTTGTCCACCGCGATTACCACAGCCGCAATCTGCTGATCGTCGACGCGCCGGCCGCGATCGCGCGCACGCCGGATGCCCCCAGGGTGTCACCCACGCTTGTTAGCCCCGGCATCATCGATTTCCAGGGCGCGTTGCGGGGTCCCATCACCTACGACCTGGCGTCCCTGTTGCGCGACTGCTACATCGCGTGGGACCGGGAACGCGTCGAGGCCTGGGTCGAGGATTACCGTCAGCGCCTGCTGCACACCCGCTGGCAGACCGAGATACCCGATCAGGCGCGCTTTCTGCGCTGGTTCGATCTCACCGGCATGCAACGGCATATCAAGGTGCTCGGCATTTTTTGCCGCCTGCACTACCGCGACGCCAAGCCTGGCTATCTGCGTGATCT
>DATCWU010000436.1:0-35722 GCA_036566165.1 Rhodanobacter sp.
GGCGCCAGCGCCGGCGACATCGTCACCATCCAGTACGCCGGACACGGCACGCAGCTGCCCGATTCGAGCGGCGATGAAAGCGACGGCTTCGACGAAGCCTGGGTGCCGTACGATTACAGCGACGGCGAGTTTGTCATTGACGACGATCTCGGTGCGGTGTTCGATCGCTATCGCGAACGCGGCATTGACCTGGTGGTGTTCACCGATTGCTGCCACTCGGGCACCAGCACGCGTGTTCTGCTGCAACCGAATGCACCGCAGCTGGCGGCCCACAGCCGCTATCTGCCGGTTCCACGCGATATCGTCGAACGTTATCTCGCCCGGCGCGGCAGCGAACAGGCCGCTGCGCGATTCGGCCAGGCTGACAGCCTGGGCTGGGAAATTCATTTCGCCGCGTGCCAGGACCTGCAGTCGGCGTATGAACACGACGGCCACGGCGACTTCACTCGCGCGGCAACGAGCGCGCTGGCCTCGGCGCTTGGGTCGCCGATGAGCTATGACGGGCTGGCGGCAAGCATTGCCGGTGCGTTCGGCGGCAATGCGTTGCAGACGCCTAAACTGCGCGCCCAGCCCGCATCCGCACGGCTGCCCTTGTTCCGCTCGTCGCGGTCACCGGGTGCGGTGCCGTCGGGTGTGGGTGCGATGGCGGGTAACGGCGGACAGATCGACCTGGGTGCGCGCGTGGCGCAGCTGTCCGCGCGCATCGATGCTTTGGCCGACAAGATCGACGCCCTGTGACTGGTTGACGGAGCCGCAAGCCGTGAACGCAAATGGTTACCGCCTGGGCCAACGTGTCGCGCTCCCGGCCATGCTCGGACCGTATCGGCGACTATCGGGTGAGCCGCCGACGCGCCCGCTGTGGGTGTATACGGCGGATCCGGCCAGTGTTGGTTTGCGTCGCCTGGTCACGCGCGTCGAGGTGCCGTACGAAAAGCTGGAGCCGGGACCGACCGGTGCCCTGTTTGCGGTCATCGGCGGCGCAATTGGCGAAGACCTGCGCGAGCTGCTCGATTGGAGTACGGCGCAGGCCGCCGAGTACGCCGGCGCGCCGCTGGACCTGGACGATTTGTCGATGGCACTGGGCGCCGGCCTGGCGCCGACTACCGGCGATCCGCGGTTTGCGGCACAGATGGTGTATGCGGTGTGCCACCACATTTATGCGCTGTTCCGCCGCGCGCTCGGCCGCAACCCGGTATGGGGCGTGTGGGTGGCCGAGCGCATCGCGGCTGGGGAATCGGCGCAGTTGCGGATCAAGCCAGTCGCGTTCAACGAAGCCAATGCCTGGTATGACCCGGCGGCAGGAACGCTCGAATTCGGCTACTTCGCCGCCGGGCCGACACCGTCACCGTACGTGTTGCCTGGTGGCGTGGTGTTCGCCGCGCTGTCGCGCGACGTCATCGTGCACGAAGTCACCCACGCCCTGCTTGACGGCATGCGCGCCGAGTTCATGCGCGATACGCATCCTGACGTCGCCGCGTTTCACGAAGCGCTGGCCGATATCGTGGCTTTGTTCCACCACTTTGCCCATCAGGAATTTGTCGCCCAGGCACTGGCCCACTCACAAGGCGACGTCGACTCGGATCTTCTGCTGGATTTGGGCAGGCAGTTTGGCGAGGCGGTCAATGGTGCGATCGGGGGCGCGTTGAGGCGTGCACTGAAGCGTCGCGAGGGCCCGGATACGCCGGTCGACCAGCTCGGTCAATATGCGCCGGATATGGTCCAGGAAGCGCATGATCGCGGCTCGATTCTCGTGGCGGCGGTCTTCGAGGCATTCCTGACCGTGTACCGGAGGCGTACTGCCAAATTGTTCCAGGTCGCGCGCGCGACGCGCCCGGACAATGCCTCGGAGCTGCCGGGCGCAGCGATCGAGTTGCTCGCCGAAGCCGCCTGCAAGGTCGCCGGACATTTCCTGGATATCTGCATCCGTGCGATTGACTATTGCCCACCGGTCGATATCCGTTTCGGCAGTTTCCTGCGCGCAATACTCACGGCCGACTACGACGTCGTACCGGAGGATGTGTACGGCTATCGTGATGCCCTGATCAAGGCGTTCCGTCGGCGCAGCATCGAAATCCGCAACGTGCGCGATCTGAGCGAGGATTCATTGCGCTGGCGTGCACCACAGCTTGGCCAGCGCCATATCCCGGCTCTCGAGTACGGCCGCCTGCGCTTCAGCGATGACGGCACAAGTCGTCCACAGCGGCGCGAACTCGAGCGTCGCGCAAGCGCACTCGGTGATTTCATCGTCGCCGACGCTGCGCGACTTGCTGCCTTTGGCTTGCGTGAGCCCAAGCCACCCTATGGCGAGATCGTGGTCGAGTCGATCCGGCACACGCATCGCGTTGCGCCCGACGGCTTGTTGCGCAACGAACTGGTGGCGGAGGTCACCCAGATGCGCACCCACCGCGGCAACACGTTTGTCGGTGGCGCGACCGTGTTGATCGGCATGGATGGCGTCATCCGCTTCATCATCCGCCGGCGTGTCGACGATATCCGGCGGCGCCGCGCCGAGATGCGCTATGCCGGCGCGCAAGGCGCGCAACGACTGGATTTCCGCACGATTCACGGGCACCGTCGCGGCGATTCGCTGCCGAACCGGACATAGCCGGTACCCGCAGGCGCTGGCGCCGTGTGATCGCACCCGGCCGCGCGAAATGCCATGCACACGCTGGCGGGCCGCAAATACCGGCAGTCCGTCCGGGCACGTCTTTCGTCGAAATTTTTCAACAGCGGAGAACGCGCTTGGCGGATCAGGCACGAGCAAGCGAGGCGGGATCGGATCCGGACCGGTGTTTGCGTGGAATCGGAATCGAAAAAAAAGCCACGCCCTTGACAGGTGTGGCTTGACATGGGTTTTCCGTACTTGGGACGGAATTTCGTGCCGGGCGTTCCGTCTATTGGTGGAGCGGAAGGGGATCGAACCCTCGACCTCTGCATTGCGAACGCAGCGCTCTCCCAGCTGAGCTACCGCCCCACGTGAGCCGCGAATATTAGCAGCGCGCCAAGCGTTCGCCAACTGGTTTCGTCGAGGGCAGGTGTCAGCCCGGCAGCAAGTCGGTCAGGCGAGCGTGCAACAGGTCACGGCGCCAGCCGTCGAGGAACTCGGGCCAGACGGCAGTGACGGCATATGCTTCCAGTACCTTGCGTGGGCACAGCAAGCCGGACGGCAGGTCGAGTTCCAGCGCCAGCGCGTCCACCGCCTGCTTCATCGCGTTCAGGGATTTCTTGGATTCGCCCTGGGCATGACCGGCGATGGGGGTGGTCGCCGCCAGTTCTTCGTCGCTGACTGGCGTGGCGAACAGCGCGAACAGTTCCTTGCGTGGCGCACTGCGCAGCGCGCGCTGGCCGCGGCTGCGTTGCTCCAGTTCGGGCAAGCTGGCTGGTGGCTGGTGGGCGAGGCTGAGCGCGAGCGCGTCGTCGAGCAGCCATGGTCGTGGCACGTTGAGCGCGCGTGCGCTGATGTCGCGCCACAGCAGCAGGCGCCGCAACAGGGCCTGGCGCGACACCGGCCATTCGGCAGCACCGTGCAACGTGTGCTGGGGTTGCGGATCGCCGTCGCGTTGGGTAGCGCGTTGCTTGAGGCGTGCGCAATCCTCGGCGTGCCACGCACTGCGACCACGTTGCTGCAGACGTGCGGCCAGTTGCTCGTGGATGGTTTGCAGGTACACCACGTCAAGCGCGGCGTAACTGCGCTGGGAATCGGTGAGTGGACGCCGCAACCAGTCCGAGCGCGTCTCGCCCTTGTCCAGCTCTACGCCAGCCAGTTCGATCACCAGCGCGCGATAGCTGATGCCCAGCCCCATGCCGACGAACGCTGCGGCGATCTGGGTATCGAACAAGGTGTGCGGGCCGGTTGGCAGCAGCGGCGCCAACGTGTCCAGATCTTCGCTCGCGCTATGCATCACGGTGAGCATGCCCGAGCCCAGCGTGGGTTGCAGCGTATCGCCAATGTCGAATGCCAGCGGGTCGACCAGCGCGTAGTGACCGTTCCACCCCAGTTGCAGCAAGGCCAGTTGCGCGTAGAACGTGTTGCTGCGCATGAACTCCGTGTCCACACCGATCACGGCGTCCGCAGGCAGCGCGGCAAGCCAGTTGTGCAGGGTTTGACGTTGATCGATCCAGTCGGCGCTGGCCGGTGCGGGCAGTGACATGCGGGTTCCTGTGCTGGGGCAGGGCGCATTGCCCTGTCGGCGATTTATGCCTATGGTGAACTGCCCACGATAGCAGGCTGCCCCGAGGACGCCCATCCATGCCGAAAAATGCGACACTGCGCCGCCAACGCGCCGCTGGTGGTGCGTTTGGCGTGCTGGTGCTGGCGTTTGCACTCACTTACCACTTCTTTCCACGCCTGCTGCATGTCGACCCGACGCAGATACCACGGCGTTCGATGTCGCTGGGCGTGGCTGCTCCAGGCAACGGTGCGCCGGCACGCCGCACTTCGGTAGTCGATGAGGTCAACGCCGGGCCACCGCTGACGCTGGCGCCGACGGCCGTGATCGTCGCACGTAACCGGCGGGTGGCCGACCTGCCCGAGCAGCTCGCCGCTGACACCCCGGCGGTACGCTTGCTGCTGGAGCGTGCCACCAAGGCGTTGCATGCCGGCCGTCTGGTAGGTGCCGAGGACAGCGCCGCCGCGCTGTTCATGCAGGCGTTACAGGAACAACCGGACAGCCGTCGCGCCACGCAAGGTTTGCTGGATGTGCGGGCGCGCCTGGTGGCAACGGCTGACCAGGACATCGCCGGTGGCGATGAACGCGCCGCGCGCGAGATGCTGGAAGCGCTGCGTACACTGCCCAACGCAGCGGCCGAGATTGCGCAGATCGAGGCAAACCTGCAAACCATGCTCAAGGTGCGCCCGATGTTGGCGCAAGCGGCCGCGTTGTTGCAGCAAGGCAAGGCGGATCGGCCGCCCGGCGATAGTGCTCTGGATCTGTATCGGTTGGTGCAGCGGCTGGATCCGACCAACGCCGTGGCCGAGCAGGGCCTGTTCGAGGTGCAGCACGTCGTGCTGGATCGCGCGCTGGCGGCAGTGGCGCAAAACAATTTCGCCGATGCCGATCAGGCATTGGCGCAAGCGCAGGCGATTCGCCCCGGTTCGCAACAGCTGCGCAACACGCGCAAACGCATCGACGACATGCGCGAGCAGCGTGCACTTGGTGTGTTGGCGCAAGCGCGCTCCGCACTTGACGCAGGTAACCTCACCCTGGCGCGCGATCTGGCCGAGCAGGCGCGTGGCATCAGCCCGACGCTGGCTGGCCTTGCCGAGTTTGCCCGGCGCCTGACGGATGCACGCCTGTATGCCAGTTTCCGTCCTGGCCAAGTGTTCACTGATCGGTTTGTCGATCTGGCTGGCCGCGCCCCGACCCTGGTGGTCATCCCGACTGGCAGTTTTCACATGGGCGCAGTGGATGGCAGCGAAGGACGCAGCACGCAGGTTCCGCAGCATATGGTCACTATCGCCAAGGGTTTTGCCTTGGCCCGCAGCGCAGTCACCGTGGGTGAGTTCCGGCAGTTTGTGCGCGCCAGCGGCTATGTGCCGGATTCGGTCAAACTGGGCGGTGCCAGTGTGTACGACGAGCGCAGTGGTGCACTGCGCGATGACAAACGCGCGAATTGGCAAAGTGATTACGCCGGAGGCAAGGCCGGCGATGATCTACCCGTAGTCAACGTATCCTGGAATGATGCCGCGGCATACGCACACTGGCTCAGCGCGCGCACGGGCAAAACCTATCGCCTGCCGAGCGAGGCGGAATTTGAATACGCGCTACGGGCCGGTACCACCACCCGTTACTGGTGGGGTGACGGGGTGCCACCCAAATCGGTGGAAAACCTCACCGGTTCAGGCGATCGTTCGCCAAACGGTCGCAGTTGGAGCCACGCATTTCGTGGTTATCGCGATGACTATTGGGGGCCGGCACCGGTGATGAGTTTCGCGGCAAACCCGTTTGGCCTGTACGACATCAACGGCAACGTTTCCGAATGGGTTGCCGATTGCTGGCATGACAATTACGTTCGCGCGCCGGATGATGGCAGCGCCTGGTTGAACCCGGGCTGCGTCGCTCACGTGATTCGTGGTGGTTCGTGGGGCAGTTCGCCGGAACAGGTCGATTCGGCCTATCGGCAAGGGGCGGATGGCAGCGTGCGCAGTGCGCGCGTGGGGTTTCGTGTGGCGCGCGACTTGTAGCGCGTTGGCGGTGCATGGCTTCCTTGCGTCGGAATGCACGCTTTGGCGTGGCACCGGCGTGCACGCCCGCTTCCCTCGGCTTGCCCGCTCGACGAGCCAGGATTGTTTGAATTGCATCGGGCCGAGGTGATGCACCGGTGGGGCGTATTGTTCGGTGCTCATCGACTTGCGGTTGGCGCTTTTGGGCTGGCCTTGCCGACTCGCGTGACCCGGTTGAACAGCGTCTGCTCACCCAGCTCCGGGATCTTGGTCAACGGTACCTGGCTCCCAACCAGGCGCAACCAGCCGACCGTTTCCTGCTTGCATTCGAGCGCCCAGCGCGCCTGCGTTGTCTTCGTCATGTCGAGCTCCCTGCGTGGGTGGCAGCACACGGCAAGACATACTTTTTCTCGGTGCAAGGTCACCGCGGTCGCGAGTTCCACGAGCATCGACATCGGTCCTGACAGGGCAAAGTGGAACGGGTAGACTCCGGGCATGCGCATGCTACGGACCATTCGGCTCGGCGCCGACGACGACGACATCTTTCCGTCTGTGGCAGGGAATGATGAAGCGGCTGTCTCTGGCGGTTTCACGTTCAACTTCGGGAGCGTGGATGCTGCAGTGCTCAGCGGCAAGGAGCGCCGGGCATTTGTCAATGGCTTCCTGGGTTTGACCAGCTTTGGCCGTGCATCCCTGGTGGTGGTTTCGGAATGCAAGCCATCCGACTACGTGTATGCGCTGGACGCACTGACCAAGCACCTGCTGGAAGTCTACGGTGCACCCAGCCTCGCCGAGGCACGCCGGGTTGCCGAAGCGGAACTTGCCTTCGCCAAGAGCTTGTGTGATCAGCCGGTCAACACCTTGCTTTCGCTCACCCGGGTCATCACCGATAACGGTATCGAGGAAAGCTACGCGGTGCATGACTCGCGTCCGCTATGGGAACGCGACACTCGTATCTTCACCCCGGTTCCGGACTCCGGATTGCCCGCGACAGGTTGACGCACACCAATGAACACAACGCTCCAGACACAGGTTGAGCAGCTGGTCAACGATTACGGCGACGAGCTGCTGGGCACAACGCTTGGACACGCCCACGCGGTGAAATCCGTAGCGGTGGTGGATGGTCAGGCCGTGATCGAAATTCAGCTCGGTTTTCCGGTCAAGAGCCATGGCCCGAAATTGGCGGCCGATCTGAAGCATGCCGTGGAAAGCCTTGCCGGCGTCGCCCAGGCCCGCGTCAGCGTTACCGCCGAGATCGCCAGCCATACGGCGAAACCTGGGGTGGCACGCATGCAGGCGATCAAGAACATCATCGCGGTCGCCTCGGGTAAAGGTGGCGTCGGCAAATCCACGGTCGCTGCCAACCTCGCCCTTGCCCTGGCCGCCGAGGGTGCCTCGGTGGGTATGCTGGACGCGGATATCTATGGCCCCAGCCAACCACGCATGCTGGGTGTCAAGGGACGTCCGAACACGGACGACGGCAAGCTTTTCGCGCCCATGCGCAGCTATTCGATCGAGTCCATGTCGGTGGGTTACCTTGTTGACGAAGAGGACACCCCAACGGTCTGGCGCGGACCCATGGTTACGCAGGCGCTGACCCAGCTCCTGAAAGGTACCCGCTGGGGCAATCTCGATTACCTGATTGTCGACATGCCGCCTGGTACCGGCGACATCCAGCTTACGTTGTCGCAGCAGGTACCCGTGTCGGGTGCGGTAATCGTTACGACCCCGCAGGATATCGCTACCCTGGACGCGCGCAAGGGACTGCAGATGTTCCGCAAGGTCTCCGTGCCCGTGTTGGGCATCATCGAGAACATGAGCGTACAGAGCTGCCCACACTGCGGCCACGAGTCGCACCCGTTCGGGGAAGGCGGCGGTCGCAGGATTGCGGCGCAATACCACGTACCGCTGCTTGGCGAGCTGCCGCTGGATAATGCGATCCGGGAGGCCGCCGACAACGGCAGGCCCAGCGTCGTCGGGGATCCTGATGGTTATCCCGCTCGGCGCTTCACCGAGGTCGCCTTGCGAATGGCCGCCGAGCTGTCGTTGCTGCGGGTGGGCGGGGTTGGCAAGTTTCCCAAGATCACGATCGAGGCAACCTGATGGCCGACACGTCGACAGACGATCGCAGCTGCGTGGTAAGCGTATTGCTGCAACGTGGTGACGCCCATGGTCCGTGGGGGCAACCGCGCTGGAAAGTCGTTGGGGTCGTGCCGGAGTCGTCGGGACCCTCGACGCAAGCCCCCACCTGCAGCCTTGCTCACGAGGGGGAAACCACGCGTACCTACCTGTGGCGCGGCCTTTGCCTGCGGCTGAACCCGGTTTCGTGTGACGATTACCTGCTGAACCTGGAAGGTAAACGTCCACTGCTGTTCGTCATCTGCCAGCTCGATTCCGCTGGTGAGTTGCGTCCGATCACTGTGTCGGCCGACCAGCAGGACGGCGTGGATGCGCTTGAAGTTGACGGGACGGTGTTCGAAGTCGACATGCCGCCGTCCATTGCGTCCTGGATCGCGGAGTGGGCGCCGAGATACTGGAAACCGAGTCAGCGCAAAGGGCGCAAGTGGCAGAAGCTGCAGGAGCAATGGCCATGACCCGCGAGCAGGAGCCGGACAGCACCACTTCCGGGAAGGAAGGCTTTCTGCGTCGTTGGTCACGTCGCAAGGATGAGGCGAGGGTTGCACAAATTTCGATCAAATCGGATCTGCCAGATGTTGTCACCCAAGCCGCCGCCGCAGACGCTGCGGCGGCGACAACATTGCCAGTAGTCGCACCGGTCGAAGACGGACGTGACGCCATTGCGAACACCGTCGCGGCACCGATGCCGCTTGGAGATGACGACATGCCGCCCCTGGATACCCTGGGCCAGGAAAGCAATGTCAGCGCGTTCTTCTCGCCCCGGGTCAGCGAAACCCTGCGCCGCGCTGCGCTGCGCCGCATATTTCACCAACCATCCTTTAACGTCACCGATGGTCTGGATGACTATGCTGTGGATTATCGGCATCTCCAACCACTTGGTGACATCGTGACGTCGGACATGCGCCTGCAAATGGAAAGAGCCAAGGAACGACTTTTGCGCGCGGCGGATGAACCTCGGGACACGGACGGTGAAGCACCTGCAGCGCGTCTGCCGGAAGTGGAAGCACCCGCCGAAGATGATGATGAGGTATCCGATGGCAACGATTGAGGCAGGCACCGTCACCTCACCGGATGCCGCGTCGAACGCGCTCGCTCGCGCGGCAGCGCTGGCGGCCTTCGTCGCGCCGCAACCGGTGGTCGAGTGGGTGGAATACAAGTCGACCGGCCGGTTGCTGATCATCGGTCCGGCCGATGAGGCTTGGCCGCTGTCAAAAGCGCTCGCCACGAAACTCGACTGTACGGTGCTGGCGACTCGCCGTCCGGCAGTCCCGCAGGAATCAGCACCGCCGGTACGTACGGCGTACGGGACGATCCACAGCCTCACCGGGTATCTCGGCTCTTTTGCGCTCGAGGTCGAGACCGAGTCTGGCACTGTCGCGGTGAGTGAGGCCGTGTTCGGCCCCGGCTATCCGGGCTGCGACCTGATACTGGATCTTCAAGCCGAGCCGGCGATCAAGAGTGAAGTCCCGCCGCTCGGCTACCACCATGCCCCTGATCCCGCCACGCGCGAGCGCCTGCTGCGTGAGCTGCCAGACATGGTGGGTGAGTTCGAGAAACCGCGCTTCATCGATTACAACGCCAGTATCTGTGCGCATGGAGAACGCGGACTGGAAGGGTGTCGTGCGTGTATCGATGTCTGCCCAGCCGAGGCGCCTTTCAGCGTGGGCGAACGTATCGAGGTCAATTACAACCTTTGCCAGGGGTGTGGCAGTTGCACGGTTGCCTGCCCGACGGGCGCGATCACCTACGCCACACCGCCCGTTGGCGACCTGCTGGGCGCGTTGCGTCGGATGTTGGTGGCGTACCGCGCGGCTGGTGGCACCACGCCGGTGATTGCGCTGCATGGCGACGGATACGATGCCACCGTGCTCGCAGGACTGCCCGCACATGTCTTGCCGGTCCGGCTGGAGGACATTGGCTCCATCGGGCTGGAAGCCCTGGTGACGCTGCTCGCCTACGGCGCCAGCCAGGTCCGGCTGCTGGTCGCAGCGGGAACTCCACCCACCTTGCTGCAGACCACCCGCGGGCAGATTGATATCGCCAGCCTGATCCTCGCGGGGCTGGGGGATACTGATGCAGATCGGCGCATCCTGCTGGTGACCACGCCCGATGCGGCGTGTTCCGCGGAGGTGCCGCGTGCGCTGCCCGGCGAACCTGCCACGTTTGCCGTATTGGGCAGCAAGCGCGAAATCTTCCGCATGGCGCTAGCGCACCTGCATCAGCATTCGTCCACCGCAGACGCGCCCGTGTCGTTGCCGGCAAGCGCGCCCTTCGGTGCCATCAAGGTCAACAACGACGCATGCACGCTGTGCATGGCGTGTGTGTCGGTGTGTCCGGCGTCGGCGGTGCAGGGTGGCGGCAAGGAACCCAAGCTGTGGTTCCGCGAGGACAACTGCGTGCAGTGTGGGTTGTGCGAGAAGGCCTGCCCGGAAGATGCCATCCAGTTGGTTCCGCAGATCGATTTTGCTGCGCATCTACAGCCGGAGCGGCGTTTGTTGCACCAGGAAATCATGCAAGTGTGCCTTGGTTGCGGCAAGCCCTTCACGACACACAAGATGGTGGTCCGGATGCAGGAAAAGCTGCAGAACCATTGGATGTTCAAGGACCCAGAGACGCGGAAGATTTTGTTGATGTGCGATGAGTGCCGCATCAAGGTCGCCTTCGCCGACGGCAGCCCTGTCCACCCGCATCCGAACTGAGGGAGTGGTACTTGATCTGGTAGATGCTGGGTCCGTGTACGTTGCACCATGCATTGGGAAACCCCACCTTGACATAGATCAGCGCCACGTGTACAAGTTGTTGACATAGGTCAATACCGTGTTCAAACACCGAACACAGCGGCCACAGTTTTCTTCGACTTGGAATGCAAACACAGGATGTGTTGCCGGCTAATGCCGGCAAGCTGGACGATTGTCAGGGGAGGGGACATGACGTTGTCTGTTGCAAGCTCCAACGTGGGTAGAACGCCGATCACGGCGGGTGATTGTGAGCCGGATGAGGCGATCACTTCGCAGACAGCTGGTGAGCGGGTCGGAATCTACCAACTGCTTGCCACGTTGTTACGCAAATCACCTGATGCAGCTCTACTGGCCCAGCTGGCCAGTGCTTCTCTGCCGGACCCCGAGCCGGTCGAACCCCCGCTGACGGTTGCTTGGCGCGACCTGCGATCCGCTGCGCACACGGCAGATCCGACCGCCGTCGACGACGAATTCCATCAACTGTTCATTGGCCTGGGCCGCGGTGAAGTCCTGCCGTACGCAAGCTGGTATTTGTCCGGCGCGCTCATGGACCGATCGCTGGTCGCGCTGCGAACCGATCTGGCACGTCTGGCAATCACGCGCTACGACGACAACAACGAGCCCGAGGATCACGTGTCGGCGCTCTGTGAGGCCATGGCGTTGCTGGCGGACCCGACCGAAGGCGTCAGTTTGACCGAGCAGCGCAGTTTTTTACTGATGCATATGGAACCGTGGATGGGCCGGCTCTTCCACGATATCGCGACGGCGAAGAGTGCGGATTTCTACCGCACAGTCGCAGCCTTGGGTTCGGCTTTCCTCTCGGTTGAGCAATCCTGGTTGAGCCTGCCGTAGCCGGGTCGGCCATCATTACGGAGTAGCGACGGTGATGAAACGCAAACAGCAAAGTGTCAACGAATCGCGCCGGCAGCTGTTGGGCGGCGCGCTTGCCCTCGGTGCCGTTGGCGCCGGTCTCGGCGTACTGGGCGTAAACCTGGCGCCGCGGGCCACACCCGTCCTTTCATCGGCTGAAAAACCGGCATCGCGTGGATACCGCGAGACTGAACACATTCGTCAGTACTACCGCACCACTGTGTGATCCACCTGCCACCTGGTTACCACGCAGCCAACTTCGGAGATTGTCACCATGCAGCTCATCCGCAAACACGCACGCGCTGATTCGGTTCCTGTGCCGGCCACCGTTGCAGGCATGAATCGGCGCAACTTTCTCAAGCGTTCCGGACTGGCGGTGGGTGGTGTCGCGGCGATCGGGGCGCTCCCGCAGGGCATGATGATGCGGCGCGCCGACGCGCAGCAGGCGCCGCAGGCCAAGGATGCCAAGGTCGAAACCAAACACACCATCTGCACCCATTGTGCAGTCGGCTGCGCAGTCATTGCCGAAGTTCAAAACGGCGTCTGGGTTGGGCAGGAGCCGGACTTCGATTCACCCATCAACCTCGGCGCGCACTGCGCCAAAGGTGCCGCCTTGCGTGAGCACGGGCAGGGTGACAAGCGGGTCAAGTATCCGATGAAGCTGGTGGACGGCAAATGGAAGCGCATTTCCTGGGACCAGGCCATCAACGAGATTGGCGACAAGCTGCTGAAGATTCGCGAAGAATCGGGACCCGACGCGCTGTTTTATGGTGGGTCGTCCAAGGGCAGCGACGAGAGCAGCTATCTGCAACGCAAGTGGGTTTCGTTCTGGGGCACCAACAATTGCGACCACCAAGCACGCATTTGCCATTCGACGACCGTCGCCGGCGTGGCAAACACTTGGGGTTACGGGGCGATGACCAACTCGTTCAACGACCTCCACCGATCGAAGTGCATGTTCTTCATCGGTTCGAATGCCGCTGAAGCACATCCGGTCGCCATGCAACACATCCTGCGTGCCAAGGAGAATGGCAGCAAGATGATCGTCTGCGATCCGCGCCGCACCCGTACTGCGGCTCACGCCGACCAGTACATCCGCTTCAGGCCGGGCACCGACGTCGCCCTCATCTGGGGCATTCTCTGGCATATTTTCGAGAACGGCTGGGAGGACAAGGAGTACATCAGGCAGCGCGTTTACGGTATGGACGAAGTTCGCAAGGTCGTCGCGAAGTACACGCCTGACGAGGTCGAGCGGATCACCGGGACACCCAAGGAAGAGATATACCAAGCTGCCAAAACCCTGAATGAAAACCGGCCGGGGTCGATCATTTGGTGCATGGGTGGAACTCATCACCACATCGGCAACAACAACACCCGCGCCTACTGCATCTTGCAATTGGCGCTTGGCAACGTCGGCAAGCCGGGTGGTGGGGCCAACATTTTCCGTGGCCATGACAACGTCCAGGGCGCGACTGACATCGGTCCGCAGGCGCAGTCATTGCCAGGCTACTACGGCCTGGCCGAAGGTGCGTGGCGCCATTGGGCGCGGGTCTGGGACGTTCCCTACGACTGGTTCGTAAAACGTTTCGACCAGACCAAGAAGTACCCGGACTCCACCGCTCCTGGCGGAGTGTCGTACACCATGAACCAGCCGGGCTTCCCGATTTCACGCTGGATGGACGCGGTGCTCGAGGACCCCGCGAACCTGTCCCAGCGGACCAATGTACGTGCGGTGATTTTCCAGGGGCACGCGGTCAACAGCCAGACCCGCGGACCGGATATCAAGAAGGCTCTGGAAAAGCTCGATCTGCTGGTCATTTCAGACCCCTACCCGACCCACATGGCGGTCATGTCCGACCGCAAGAACGACACGTACCTGTTGCCGAACGCCACCCAGCTGGAAACGACCGGATCGGCCGTTGCATCCAACCGCGCCATGCAATGGCGGGAACAGGTAATCAAGCCGTTGTTCGAGTCCAAGCCGGATACCGAGGTCATGTATCTGTTGGCGAAGAAGCTTGGTTTCGCCGATGAGCTTTTCAAGCACATTGAAATCAAGGACGGCGTCCCGTTGGCCGAGGACATCCTGCGCGAAATCAACCGTGGTGCCTGGAGTGTCGGCTACACCGGCCAGAGCCCGGAGCGGTTGAAGCTGCAGATGATGAACCGCCGTACATTCAATACGACCACGCTGCGCGCCGAGGGCGGCCCGTGTGATGGTGAGTACTACGGCTTGCCGTGGCCGTGCTGGGGCACGCCAGACATGGAGCAGACGTGGCCGGATGGGAAGGTGCGCAAGGGGCACCCGGGCACTCATATTCTCTGGCGCCCGGATATCCCGGTAATAACTGGTGGATTGTGTTTCCGGGCCAGGTTCGGGACCGAGCACGATGGCGAAAATCTGCTTGCGGAAGACTCCTGGCCCGAGGGTTCGGAGATCAAGGACGGCTACCCCGAGTTCAGCTACGGCATGCTGCGCAAGCTCGGTTGGGAGAAGGATCTCACAGACACGGAACTGGCTTCGATCCGCAGTGTCGCTGCGAGTGACGCCAATGGTGCCACCGCGGATGACCCGAAGAAACTCGACGCGGTGAACTGGAAGATCGACCTGTCCGGTGGTATCCAGCGGGTGGCCATCAAGCACGGTTGTGCACCGTTCGGAAACGCCAAGGCACGCTGCGTCGTCTGGACTTTCCCGGATCCGGTCCCCGTTCATCGTGAGCCGATCTACACCCCGCGGCGCGACCTGCTGCCAGCTTATCGCACCTATGACGACATCAAGGCGGTATATCGGCTCCCGACCCGGTACTGGTCGATCCAGCAAGCGGATCACGCAACGAAGTATCCCCTGATCTACTCCAGCGGCCGCCTGACCGAGTACGAGGGCGGTGGTGCGGAAACCAGATCCAACCGCTGGTTGGCTGAATTGCAACAGCACATGTTTGTGGAGATCAACCCAGCAGACGCCAATGACCGGGGTATCCGCGACAAGCAATGGGTGTGGCTGGAGGGGGCGGAAGGGGCGCGCATCAAGATCAACGCCATGGTCACCGAGCGAGTGGGCCGCGGCGTCGTGTGGTGCCCGTTCCACTTCGGCGGCTGGTTTGAGGGCAAGGATCTTGTGGACAAGTATCCCGAGGGCAGCGCCCCGTACGTGCGCGGCGAATCCAGCAACACCGCGGCCACTTACGGCTACGACGTTGTCACCCAGATGCAGGAGGGAACCAAAGCCACCCTCTGTCAGATTACTGCGGCATAACGGAGCGCGGACATGGCCAGAATGAAGTTTCTTTGTGACGCTGAACGTTGCATCGAGTGCAATGGTTGCGTGACCGCGTGCAAGAACGTCAACGAGGTTCCCTGGGGGGTCAACCGTCGTCGGGTGGTGACTCTCAACGACGGCCTGCCAGGCGAAAAGTCGATCTCGGTAGCATGCATGCACTGCACTGATGCGCCCTGTGCGGCAGTGTGCCCGACCAACTGTTTCTACACGACGACCGATGGCATCGTGCTGCATAACAAGGATTTGTGCATTGGCTGTGGTTACTGCTTTTACGCCTGTCCGTTTGGCGCACCGCAGTACCCGCAGCAGGAGGCGTTTGGCTCCCGCGGCAAGATGGACAAGTGCACGTTCTGTGCGGGTGGCCCGGAGGAGGATAACAGCGAGGCCGAGTTCAAGAAGTACGGCGCCAACCGGATTGCGCAGGGCAAGCTGCCTGCGTGTGCAGAAATGTGTGCGACCAAAGCGCTACTGGCCGGTGACGGGGATATCGTGGCTGAAATTTACCGCAAGCGCGTGATTGCCCGTTCCAGCCGGCCGCAGACCTGGGGTTGGGCTCAGGCCTACGGATCGACAGACTTGGGGTGACGCCATGATTTATCGCTTCGTTCGCGGAACGGCGGTCGCCACGCTGGCGACGGTAATCGCCATTGCCATGGCGGGCTGCTATGAATCGCCGAGTGTGACAGTGACGGCGCATGAACCCGGCCATTACAAGGGCAAGGCCGATCCACTGTTGGCGAAGCTCAATGGGCCCGAGTTGCAAAAGCAACTGAAGGCGCGATCGGAACAAGCGGGCGCGGAACGATGAGGCGTAGACATGCGTAAGAACCTCAGGAACGGGTTGATGTGGATCGCGCTGGCGTTGTGTGGCTTTGTTGTCGCGGGTTGCCAGCACATCCACGATCCCTGGGTGAAGCCCGGCACCATGCAGGCTGAGCGCGATGTCGGGCTCCACCAGCAGGCGCAACTCCAGACCCGGCAGCTGAGTGGCCAGTCAGACCGATAGACAAGCGGGAGATCGAAAATGCGCGACCAAACCATCCGGCGGCCTCATCGGCGAATGATCCTCGTCAGCTTATTTGCGATCATCATCGGGGCCATGGTTCTGCCTCTGTCGGGGTATCTGTATGTCGCGGTCGCGGGCGGGGCGCAAAGCCAACCGACCGCTGCCTACGCACTGCCGGACAAGGGGATGCAAAACAGTGCAGCGTGGAAGGACACCAACCCGCGGTCCCAGTATTGGCGCAAGGTGCGGGGTGAGGCGGCCGGCTACAGTACGGATACCAAGGCTGGCGCGAGCGTGCTGATTCAAAGCAGCGGTCAGGATTGGCGCCGGATCCGCAACGGGTACATATCGACGTTCGGCCCGTGGTTCTTGCTGCTGGTCACGCTGGGCATCGGCCTCTTCTATATGTTGCGGGGTCCGGTCAAGCTCGAGCAGGAGCGTTCCGGACGTACCGTCACCCGCTGGAATTCGAAGCAGCGTACGCTGCACTGGGTCACCGCTACCCTGTTTGTCATCATGGCAATCGGCGGTCTGTCGCTACTGTTCGGCCGTGCGATCCTGAGGCCTTTGCTCGGCGACGCAGGTTTTGCCGCTTGGGCCAGCTTCTCCAAGGTGGTGCACAACTACACGGGCTTGTTGTTCACGGTTTGCATTGTGATCATGATCGTGTCCTGGATGAAGAACAATCTGCCACGTCGCGCAGACTGGGATTGGATTCGCAAGGGTGGCGGGATGTTCGGCGAGCATGCACCAGCCGGACGCGTCAACGCCGGGGAGAAGATGTGGTTCTGGTTCATCGCGATTGCAGGCTTGGCGGTGTGCATCTCCGGGCTGGTACTTGATTTCCCGAACTTTGGCAGTAGCCGCTTCACCATGCAGGTTGCCAACGTCATCCATTCGGTGCTCGCCATCGCTTGGGTGGGGATATTTCTCGGACACGTCTACATCGGCACCATCGGGACCGAGGGTGCCCTGGAGGGCATGACCACCGGGGATGTCAGCGTGGAGTGGGCCAAGCAGCATCACGACCTGTGGTATCAGGAAATCACCAGCGGCAAGCAGGAAGAAGGCAATGCCGGCAAGACTGTGGGTTCCGTGACACCTCTGTAACCACGGCGTTCCCTATTTCACTGAGGTAACCCCCAACTCTACCGGGGGCTCCTGCGGGTTTGACCGTTGGAGCAATCGGCTTAGCCCCGCACTGCGTTTAGCTCTTGCTATTATCGATGGCGGCGAGGCCCCCTTGAGGGCGAGCCATAATAAAGCCCAGGCTTTGTCGGGGGATACTTGTTCAGTATGGCTTGGGCTGGCCTCGACGCGTGTTGCCATGCCGGCGCGGATTCCACGCATTGAACCGCTTGTGCGCGAGTGGCAGATGGTGTGCCCTCGCCGAACGCAACGAGGCGCTTCATTCACCGGCGAACACGAAACAGGTTGGGACCGAAGCGCCGCAACCTGGCGTGAAGTGGGATCCCGCCAGGCCCTTGCCGGGTGCCACGGCGGTCATGCCTGTGGCAGGCCCATGTACTCGTTGATGGTTACGATGCGCTTGCCGCTGTCGGTGTCGAGCACCAGGGATCCGTTGTCGTCAATCGCGTCGGCCCGGCCCGTTACACGGGTGCCGTCGGGCAGGCAGAGGCTTACGTCGGAGTGCATGTGCTCAGCGCGGCTGCGGAAATGTCGCAGCACGGGCGCGAATCCTTCGTCGTCCCAGCGTGCCAGGCCAATCACCAACTGGTGCGCGTAGGCCTCCAGCAGAGCCGCTACCGTCACCTCGGGATTGCCGCCATCAAAGCGCACGCACGTGTGACGAAGATTTTCGGCATCTGCAGTCTCCGCCACGTTCACCGACGTCGCCAGCACCAGCCAATCGCTGCCGGCGGAGAGCCAAACGCCCGCGACGCGTCCATCGCCGAGAACCACTGCGTTGGGCCATCTGTAGCGTAGCTCGGTCATCGGAGCCACCGAGCTGGCAAGTGCCATGCCCAGTGCCACCACATTCAGCGGCAGGAATTCACCCAGACGCGCGTTGGGAAGCTCAGGTCGTAGCACCAACGCGCAGTGCAGAGCGTCGACCGGCGCCAGCCACTCCGAGCCTAGACGGCCGTGCGCCGCGCTCTGGTGGCCAGCCCAGACGAGTGTTCCCTCTGGTGCGCCGGATCGCGCCCGGCGGGCCCCTTCTTCCATGACGCTGTCACACTGCGGCAGGTAGACCGGCTCAAGCGCGGCCGGTAAATGGATGCCAGCCAGCGGATCGTAATCGGGGATCAATGGACGACGGTTCCGTTCAGGGCGTCAAGCTGGTGGCGAAGTTGCTGCACCGGTGGTGCCAGCAGACCGAGACTGCGCTCGACACGGAGCAGTGTTGTGGTCACCAGCTCGCGCGCATCTTCCTCGCGACCATGGTCGCGCCATAGCGCGGCCAGCGAGCAAACGCTGTTGACGTAATTCGTATGGGCATCGCCGAGTACGCGATGACCGACCTCGACCACATGTTCGAGCAGTGGCCCGGCGAGCTCGGTTTTGCCGCCTTCGGCATACAGGCGGCCCAGTTCGGCCAGGACACCCAGCGTGTTCGGATGTTCGTCACCGACCAATCGGCGCCACCCTTCTGCTGCAGCGCGGTAACAGACTTCGGCGTCTGCGTATGCGCCTCTGGAGCCGAGTACGCCCGCGAGATTGGTAAGGCTGCTCATCGTGGCGGGGTGCTCAGCGCCGTGGAGCTTCTCCCAGATATCCGTGGTCTCGCGGTACAGGCGTTCGGCTTCGTCGCTCTGACCGACGGTCTCCATCACCGCGGCAAGGTTGTGCAAGGTGACTGCGGTTTCCTCACTGTCCCGGCCGTAGGCCGCCTCGCGTATCGCCAGCGCCTCCCGGTAGCACTGCTCCGCCTCGACGAACGCTCGCCGGGCATCCAGTACAGTCCCGAGGTTGTGCAGCGCGACCGCCGTAACCGGATGCGTGGGTCCGAAGTCCGCCCGCGCAATTTCGAGTGTCTCGCGGTAGGCGGCTTCCGCCGCTGCGTAATCGGCGCCAGCGTACGCGATCGCAGCCAGTTGGTCGTATGCCGCAGCGGTCGTTGGGTGGAGCGCGCCGCAGTGATCACGCGCGAGCTGTACAGCCCGTCGGGCAAGCAGCTTCGCCTGGATCAATTTGTTGGCTGCGCGCATCACCCCGATCAGGTTTGCCAGGGCAGGCAGCAACAACTCCGAGGTCTTTCCGTATTGGGACTCCCGGGCTTGCAGCGTCTGCTTGTAAAGGGCGGCGGCCTGATCCAGATCGCCCGATCCTTCGGCTGCGCGAGCCAGCTCGTGGCGGGCGCTGGTTTGCGTCTGTTCGTCGCACGACAGGTCGAGCGTCTCCTGGGCGCGGAGCGCCGCCGTGGCCCAGTTGCCGGTCTCAGCCGCCACTCGCGCCTGCCACAGCAAGGCGCGCGCGCGGAGTTCCTGGTCGCTTCCCGATGCGGCGCGGTCCAGCCAGTCTTCCGGGACGGCTTCGCCGACTGCCTCCACCAGTTCCGCCGCGGCCAACAGCAATTGCTGGTTGGTCCCCAGCAGCACCGACACCACCGGCAGCAAGGCTTCCACCAGCGAGCCTGCGTCCAGCGCACTCCACTCGGCGAGCCACTCCATCCGGCCTTCGGGTGTCTCGGTGCGCAATACCGCATCTTTTTGCAGCAATGCATCCAGCACCCCGTCGCGCCTCGAGGCCATTCGGAAATAGGCTGCGGCGGTCAATGGCTCGGCATGACCAGCCAGCGCTTCCAGAAATTGCAGTCGACGGTGCGCATCCGGAAGATAGCTGTCCAGCAGGGCTTGGCGGGAAGCGGGGTGGGCAGGCACCCAGCGATCTGGTCCCAGCCGAAGCAGCAGCGGTTGCAGTTGTGCGATGGCGTGCTCGATTTGCGCGCACCCGGCTCCGGTCAGCGTGGTCAGTGTGGCCTGATCAAGCGGAGTCCTCGCCAGCGCCAGCAGGCTGCCGACCGCAGCGAGCGTTTCCGGGTCAACCCCCTCTGCCGCGTGGTGTGCGTCGGGATTGGGTGCCGCGAGTGCGCTGGAGCCGCAGTCCACCGCGTGCGCAAACCAGCCCAAGTCGCGCAGGTGCTCTGCGCAGTGGCCCGGTTTGACGCTCGCGGCTACGTGCAGGTTCGGCGGCCAGTAATCAGGTAGCCAGGAGATATGGCCGTCGGGGTCAGCAATCGCGTCGATATCAGCAACCAGCAACCACAGAGGGCCGCGCGCGCACGTGCGCGCCAGCCAGTTGGGCAAGGTCTCCCGCAGGTCGGCTTCCTTCGGTGGCGGCCATTGCGGAATCTCCTGGATCCCGCGCAGTTGTGTGAGCACTTGCCACAACAATCGCGGCGCTTCGGAGTCTGCAGGGGTAAGTGTGGTGTGATGCAATACGACCGCCTCACCGAGGGCGTCGCGCCGTTCGGCAAAGCGACACAGTGCCGCGGCGCGCCCGCTGCCCGGCGGCCCGACCAGGAGCAGCGGATGTCTGCCGTTGGTGGCCCATTCGTCAATCGCGCGGTCCAATGCCGGATCCTCGGCGCAGCCCGCGTTCGCGGCGAACCGTTCGAGAATGGTGTCCTCGCCGAGGATCCGTGCAAGCCGGTGATCCGTCATCGGTGCCCACCAGCCTGTGCCACGCGTTCCAGGTATCGGCCCCAATTGTTCTCGTAACCACTGCCGAGGCGGTAGATCTGCGTCCAGGTATAGATTCCAGTGTTGTGCCCGTCGTCGAAGAACAGGCGCACCGCGTAGTTGCCCACCGGTTCCACGCGCTCGACCGTTACCTTGGATTTACCCAGTACCAGCAGCGGTTCCCCGACACTGTGGCCGCGCACTTCGGCGGAGGGCGAAAAGACCCGCAGATACTCGAATGGGAGCTCGAAGTGCGACCCGTCAGAAAACAGGACATCCAGTACGCGGCTGACGCTGCGCAGGCGAATCTCCTCCGGCTCCGGGACTTGTTCTTGCAATTCGGACGCCCCCTCGCTGTCCACGCTTGCGAGGCATGAGTATTGCACGCACCCCGAAACCCAACAAGCGATCGTAGCGGCGGGGCAAAACGCTTGGCACCGGTGCGAACAAGGCGCCCCTGCATTGGTCTCGCGGCGGCCCGGATGGAAGAGATCGCACTGAATTTTGTGCGCTCGGATGTGCTTGCATCGCTGGTGGGCTGACTGAATGCTGCCCCGTTCGCGCAGGCCCGAGTGGGCTCGGGATATGTTTTGAAGTGCGAAAAAGTGATTGGATTCGGTTTTATGCGGAAATAAAATATAAGAACGCATATTCGCACCGAATACCGCTAGGATTGGCCAATGTCCGTCGGGCTGACTACAGCATGAACGACTTTGGCGCCGCGTTTCTGACCGCTGCACGGCTGCTCGTGGCATTCGACCCGGCATTGGTGGAAATTGTCGTGCTGTCGTTGGAGGTCAGTCTCACCGCGACCTTCCTGGCGACGGCCATCGGCTTGCCGCTGGGTGCGGCGGTGGCGGTCTACCGGTTTCCGGGGCGTGCTCTGGTTACGGCGTTGCTCAATGCCTTTATGGGGCTACCGCCGGTGGTGGTGGGTTTGTCGGTGTATTTGTTGCTTTCGCGCGCCGGGCCATTCGGCGACTCGGGCTTGCTGTTCACGCCCACGGCCATGGTCATCGCCCAGAGCATTCTGGTTACCCCGATCATCGCGGCCTTGACGCGGCAAACCGCGGCCGACCTGCACGGTGAGTACCGTGACGAGCTCAACTCTTTGGGCGCCAACGGCTTCGACACCGTCGGCGTGTTGCTTTGGGATGGACGGTTTTCGCTATTGACCGCGGTGCTCGCTGGTCTTGGGCGCGCCATCGCCGAGGTCGGCGCGGTGATTATCGTGGGCGGCAATATCAATCACGTCACCCGGGTCATGACCACTGCCATCACCCTGGAAACCAGCAAGGGCAACCTGGCGCTGGCGTTGGCCCTGGGCATCGTCCTTGTAAGCCTGGCGCTGACAATCAATCTGGCGGCACTGGGCGTTCGCCGGGTGGCGGAAGTGCGGTATGGATAGCGCATGCCTGGACTTCGTGCCGTCCGAATTGGCCGTCGAACAGCGCCTGCTGCCGTTGCGGGTGAGCGGTCTGAATCTCTGCCTGGGTGGACGGCAGGTGCTGAATGACCTGGACTTCGAGCTGGCTGGCGAGGGCGTGACGACGGTGCTGGGTCCCAATGGCGCCGGCAAGACGTTGTTGCTGCGAGTGCTGCACGGATTGCTGCAGCCGGATGCTGGCGAAGTGAGCTGGAACGGCATGAATCCGCGGGCCGCGCGTCCGTGTCAGGGGATGGTGTTCCAGCGACCGGTCATGCTGCGCCGTTCGGTAGCCGCCAATATTCGCTTTGTCATGCGTACCCGAGGCGTGGCGCGCCGGCTTCGCGCCGGGCGTCTGGCCACGGTGCTCGAACTCACCGGGCTGCAAGATCTGGCCCAGGCCCCGGCGCGGCGTCTGTCAGGCGGCGAGCAGCAGCGCATGGCCATTGCCCGTGCCTGGGTGGCGCGCCCGGCGGTGTTGTTTCTGGACGAACCCACGGCCAACTTGGACCCGCGCGGCGTTCGCACCATCGAGGCATTGATTGCGCGTGTACGCGCTGCCGGCACTCGCGTGATTCTGACCACCCACGATCTCGGCCAAGCGCGGCGGTTGGCCGACGACGTGCTGTTTCTTGCGGGCGGCCGGTTGCTGGAACACAGCACTGGCGCTTCGTTCTTTGCTGAGCACGGACCCGCCACGGCCCAGGCCGCGGCGTTTTTGCGTGGCGATCTCATCGACTGATCCATAGCCAAAAGAGGAAGGCTCCCATGAAGGTTTCGTTCTCCATTTCGGCTGTACGCGTGCGCCGCGGATTGTTGATTGCATGCGCTTTGGCGCTTGCATTTGCCGCAACGTCAGTGGTCGCGGCAGCGGCCGACAACCACATCATCGTGGCGTCGACCACCTCGACCCAGAATTCCGGTCTGCTCGACGCCATCCTGCCCGAGTTCAAGCAAGCCACTGGCGTCGAGGCGCGGGTGGTGGCCGTGGGCACCGGCGCGGCACTGGACATGGGCCGGCGCTGCGACGCCGATGTGGAACTCGTCCATGCTCCCGCAGCCGAGAAGCAGTTCGTGGCCCAAGGCTACGGGCTCAAGCGTCACCCGGTCATGTATAACGATTTCGTCATTGTCGGGCCGGCGTCCGATCCGGCCGGTATCAGCGGCATGGACAGCGCAGCCAAGGCGCTGCTCGCGATCGCCAAGTCGAGGTCCACGTTTGCCTCCAGAGGCGACGACAGCGGTACCAACAAAAAAGAGCTGTCGTTGTGGTCGAAGGCCGGTGTGGACCCGACCAGCGCCAGTGGCAAATGGTATCGGGAGACCGGCTCCGGCATGGGCGCGACACTGAACACTGCCCGCGGGATGGATGCTTACGCGCTGGCCGATCGCGGTACCTGGATCAGCTTCAACAACCGCGGCGATCTGAAGATTCTGGTTCAGGGCGACAAAGCGCTGTTCAACCCGTACAGCGTCATGCGCGTCAATCCCGAGAAATGCCCGGACATCAACGTGGCGGGTGGCAAGGCCTTCGTCGCGTGGCTCACCGGCAAGGCCGGTCAAACAGCCATCGCCGCCTACCGCCTCAAAGGCGAGCAGTTGTTCCATCCGAGCGCCAAAGAAGACGGAGCCCACTGATAGTGGGCGCGACCGATGTCTGCTGCGGCGGTGTTTTGCAGATCTCAAACGAAAAGAACACATCAGGACAGGGGAAACGAGATGCGCTTAAGTGAATCCCTGGTCGCCGGTATCGCCGGCCTGACCATGACTTTGGCTGCCGGTACGGCTATGGCCGCAGACAGTGCGCTACCGGGACTCGTCGAGACTCAGCATGACCAAGGCACTGCCGGTCCGGCTACGGCACCCGGCAGCGCCATGCAGGAACTCATCGAGACGCTGCATGACAACGGCACGATTGACGACGCCGCCTATACGCGTCTGAAGGCGGCGGCCGCAGCCGATGTGGGCGGCAAGCGCCAGCAAGCGGCGCCGGTCGTAGCGAAAGCGCCAGCGGTCAAGACCGGCGGAAGCAGCGTCAGCACCAAGGGTGGACTGCTCAAGTTCAGTTCGGTCGACGGCCACGACCAGTTCCAGGTCGGTGGGCGTATCGAGGTCAACGGGGCCGTCTACAATGAGGACAAGCGGGAATTGGGCAACGGCACGCAACTACGCCGTGCACGCTTGTTCATGGCCGGCAAGATCAACGACGTCTGGGGCTTCAAGAGCGAGTTCGACTTTGCCAGTGGCAACGTCGGTATTACGGATGTCTATATCCAGAATACGCGGTTCCCGTGGACGATCACCCTGGGTCATTTCAAGGAGTATTACTCCCTGGAGCAGCAGACCAGCGAGAAGTTCATCACTTTCATGGAGCGTAGCCTGCCGGGTGCGTTCTTTCCGGGTCGTAATCTGGGTCTCGGCCTGACCAACGGCGGCAACACCTGGTCGGCGGCGTTCGGCGCGTTCGGCGAAGGCTTCAAAGCCAACAATGACACCGCCGGCAAGGAGCAGGATGCAGGCTACGGCGCTACCGGCCGCGTGACCTGGGCGCCGTTCGGCGGTGGCGATCACGTGCTGCATCTGGGAGCGTCGGCCAGTTATCGCAGCCTCAACGACAGCAAAGCCATACGTTATCGCAGCCGCCCGGAGAGCAACATCACCAGCGTGCGCCTGGTCGACACTGGCGTGATCCAGGATGCCGACAGCCGTACCCTTTACGGCCTGGAAGCCGCGGGCGTGGTCGGCCCCTGGTCCGCCCAGGGAGAATACTTTGTCGCCAACACCGACCGGCGCAGCGGTGGCGATGTCGATTTTCGCGGCTGGTATGCGCAGACTGCCTATTTGCTCACCGGCGAATCGCGCAACTACAGTCCGTCGTCCGGCAAGTTCGAGCGCATCAAACCGGCGCGTTCGGTGAGTGACGGCGGTCCCGGCGCGTGGCAGCTGGCGGCGCGCCTCTCCGAGGTCGATCTGAGCGACGGTGCAATCAATGGCGGCAAGGAGCGCAATCTCACGCTTGGCGTCAACTGGTTCCTTGAACCCACGGTGCGGCTGTCATTCAACTACGTGAATGTGCTCGAGGTCGACGGCGGTCCCAACGCCGGTGAGCGGCCGTCCAGCTACGAGGCACGCGCCTATTTCGATTTCTGATCTGGCTGCAGGTCGCCAGCGTACGCGCTGCGCGGTTCCTAGGCGTCCCCGTTGTAGCGGATGCGGCCATGCTCACGCAGATCATAGCCGCCCAGTTCGCGGGCGCGATCGGCGAATTCGGCGCTGCGACCGAAAGCGAGCAGGGCCTGGAACGGCGGCTCGAAATAGTCGCGCCGCGCCAAGGCGATATCGTAGCGCTCGGTGTACAGGGGCAAAAAGTCCAGTCGAAAGCGGTGGGCCACGGCGCAGATGCCGAAACCTGCGTCCGCTTTGCCGTCGAGCACCGCAAGCGCTACATCGGTTTCGCTGCGGGCAGGCGGGTCGACGCCGGTGATGGTATCAGTGTCGATGCCGGCATCGGCCAGCAGTTGCTCCAACAGCAGGCGGCTGCCGGCGCCGGCCTGGCGCCAGACAACGCGGCAATCTTTACCAATGTCAGTCAGGCGTCGAATACCGGACGGATTGCCCGGTGGCAGCATCAGGCCTTGTTGGCGGCAGGCCCATTCCACCGCCACCAGTGGCGAACCGGGGAAGTTCTGGTGCAACCAGGGACTGTTGTACTGGCCACTGTCGGGATCCCGCAGGTGAATTCCGGCAGCCCGTGCACTGCCTTCCGCAAGTCGCTTGAGGCCGTCCAGGCTGCCGTCCTGCAACAATGCCAGCCCGCTTTCGGAGGCGACGGTTGCCCATTCCAGCAGGGGGTCGTGGCTTCCGGCGATTACCGGTGGCGCAT
Organism: Rhodanobacter sp.; assembly: GCA_036566165.1. Classification (GTDB taxonomy): domain Bacteria; phylum Pseudomonadota; class Gammaproteobacteria; order Xanthomonadales; family Rhodanobacteraceae; genus Rhodanobacter. The sequence continues at coordinate 26,152 of DATCWU010000436.1, forward strand.
TGGGCGTTGGTAACGTACCCCCGTATTCATTGCCCTGACGCACCCACAGATCGACCAGCGCACGTGGAAAGAGCCATTTTCCCGTGACGCGCGAGCAGGGGATGGCATGCTGCCGAATCAAGTCATATATCTTGCGCGGCTGCACGCGCAGATAGTCGGCGGCCTCACCTGTAGTCATGTATTCGGGTACGGTCATGGCGAGCAAAGGTACCTGTCAGTTGGCGTCGCGCCATCGCATGGCGTGACGCAGCAAGGGTTTGAGCGCAAGACAAACAGCGCGTACGGTGCCGCGTATGCAGAGGGAGCCGCTGGCCGGCAGTGTCGCCGTCGGCGGACGTGAGTTACGCAGCGCCATACCGGACCTGTCGAATTTGCGTATGGCCGTCCATACGCCGCGGCGCGTGGACATGGCGCGGTGAACCGTCGCTTGTCGGTAAATCGCGGGTCATGGTCGAGCAAATTACACCTGTCAGCAACTGCGCGGTCCAGCTGTGTTTCGACGATGGCCATCGTACCGAGATCCACAGCGGGTCGGAACTCCGCCGACCGGGCGTCGCCGCTGTCGGGTGAGTCGCCTGGGTTCCATTGGTGGCTGGGCCATGAGCGAAGCATGATGGAAGTCCGCCTGGGGGTTAGTGCCCCAGAATCATGCTGCGCGGATGCAAGCTGTGGCGGTTCGTCGCGCTGCCCTTCGCAATGGTTGGCGCCGGAGGGTACACTCCTGACCGTACCTGCAAAAACGCCGACGGCCAGCGCAACCGGCGGCTCGTGAACGTTCAGGCGAGCGCACGCCGCGGGACGCGTGCGCTTAGTTCCGGCAGCGCATCGGACTTTGGGGTAGAGCTCGTCCTTGAATTCGTCAGCCACCAGGCAAGACCGGAAATCCGAGGCGTACACGATGGACACGACGGTTCATAGGCAACCCGCGCAAGCGCCAGACGATCGGCACGCTGTCGTTGCCGATAGCTACGGCAGGGCCCTGCACGATCTTCGGATCTCGGTCACCGACCGTTGCAATCTGCGATGCCGCTACTGCATGCCGAAAGAATTGTTCGGCGCGTCATACAAGTTCATGCCGTCGATGCAATTGTTGACGTTTGACGAGATTGCGCGGATCACCCGCTGTCTCGTCGAACTCGGGGTAGAGAAGGTGCGGCTTACCGGTGGCGAGCCTCTGGTCCGGCGCAACCTCGAAGACTTGGTCGCAAAAATTTCAGAGCTGGGCGCGATCGATATCGCGGTCACGACGAACGGCGTGTTGCTTACCGAGAAAAAGGCGTGCGCGCTCAAGGCAGCCGGGCTGCGGCGGATCACGGTGAGCCTGGATGCCCTGGAGCCGGACGTTTTCCAGTATATGAGCGGCAGCACGGTAAAGCCGGGGAAGATATTGGACGCCATCGATGCGGCCGCCGCCGCCGGACTGGATCCGGTCAAGGTCAACATGGTGGTACAGCGCGGCGTCAACGAAAAGTCGATCCTGCCCATGGCGGAGCGTTTCCGTGGCACGCGGCATGTCCTGCGGTTCATCGAATTCATGGACGTAGGTACGACCAATGGCTGGTTGTTGAAGGACGTCGTCACGGCGGACGAAATACGGCAGTTGATCGATGCCAAGTGGCCGTTGGAACCGTTACCGAGGCGCTATCCGGGTGAAGTGGCGCAGCGCTACCGCTACCGTGATGGTGGCGGCGATATCGGCATCATTGCATCGGTCACCAGGCCATTCTGCGGCGCCTGCACACGCCTGCGCCTGGCCGCAGACGGCAAGTTCTATACCTGCCTTTTCGCGCCTGTTGGACATGATTTGCGTGCCGCATTGCGCACCGGCATCAGTGACGCCGAAATCAAGGATCGTGTCGCAAAACTCTGGCGTGGGAGGTCGGATCGCTATTCGGAGCTTCGCGCCAAGGCTGGTGATACCGTGTCCAAGCGGCCGGAAATGTGGCAGATCGGTGGTTGAGCCCGTGCGCCGGATACGCTTTACTTGTGCCTTGGGTTCACAACGCTGACCGGGTCGGTTGGGGGATGTCATGACGCAAACGCAGCAGCGGATGTTGAAGGTCAAAGTCGAGTATTACGGCATCTTGAGGGAGGTTTGCGGCCTGCACGCCGAAGAGCTCGTACTCGATGAACGCGGTGAGGTGACGGTTGCCCAGGCCATATCTCACCTCGTTGCCCGGCATCCCGGGCTGGATCCGCATCGGCGATATATGGCCTGTGCGCTCGACACGGAGCTCGGCACCGATGACTCGGTGTTGCATGACGGGTCGACTCTTGCCCTGCTGCCACCGGTAAGTGGAGGCTAGGCGACGATGCGACTTGTCACTGATGAAATCTCGGTCGATCAGGCGCTGCGTGCAGCTGCCGACCCGCGCGCTGGCGCCGTGGTCATGTTCAGCGGAACTGTGCGCAATCATAATGAAGGACGTGTGGTGCAAAGTATTGCCTATTCGGCATATGCGCCACTTGCGGAAAAGATGCTTGCTGATATCGAACGCGAGGTATACGCGAAGTTCGATATTATCAAGTGCATTATCGTGCATCGGATTGGACAACTCGAAATTGGCGACAGCAGCGTCCTTATCGTGGTGAGTTCGGTGCATCGCCCGGAGGCATTTGCGGGTGGTCGCTATGCGATCGAGGAAGTGAAGCACCGCGTACCCATCTGGAAACTCGAGGAGTACACCGATGGCACTCATAGTTACGTCAAGGGATGCAGCCTGAATGAAAGACATCACGTCGAAACCGGAGACGTTGCGTAGTGCGACAGCGCAGGCGGTACTCGAATCTGCGCCGGAATATATAGAGCTGCTCAAAAAGCGCCTGACTGAAAAGGGTGACGCGCTCGAGGCAGCACGGTTTGCCGGTACGATGGCGGCCAAACGTACCTGGGAACTCATACCGCTTTGTCACCAGATAGCGATGTCGGTGGTGACCATTGATTACGAATTCGCGGAGACCAAGGTTACGGTTGTCGCGCATGTTCGTGCCATCGCCGCCACTGGCGCCGAGATGGAGGCGATTACCGCGGCCAGCGTGGCGGCGATCACGTTATACGACATGCTCAAGCCGCATGCGGGCACCAACATCGTGATCGGGGACGTGAAACTCATCGAGAAGACCGGTGGCAAATCACAATATCTCCGCTATCTGACACGGCCGCGCAAGGCAACCGTGGTGCTGCTGTCTGACTCGGTCTCCGCGGGGACCAACCATGACGTATCCGGTACACGCGCGTGCGAGCGTTTGGTTGCCGCGGGATTTGATGTTGCCGGCCCCATCCTGTTGCCGGACGAGCCGGACCGCCTTCGACAAGTCATGCGGGAGCAGTGCCAGATCGCCGATCTGGTATTGACGGTAGGCGGGACCGGTATCTCGCCGCGCGACACTACCGTGGATGCCATTGAAGATATGCTGGATCGGAAGCTGCCGGGCATAGCGGAAACCGCGCGCGCCTTCGGGCAACGGCGGACGCCGTTTGCGATGTTGTCGCGGGCGATCGCCGGGACGATCAAGGGGAGCCTGGTGGTTACCGCACCGGGTAGCGTCCACGGCGTGGAAGAGTATCTTGATGCGCTATTGCCTGGAATTATCCACGCGCTGGAAGTCATGCACGGCGGGAAGCATGAGCATGGCTATCAGGACGTGGTTGAGTAAATGTATTGGTGAGTAAATTGCTTGGCATTCCCGCCAGGCAGAAGCCGGAGGTGCGCTATGGACGAAGAGGCATTTAACCGCAGCATACGCAAGTTCCTGAAGGTCGTCGGGGTGACGGCCCAGCAGGAAATCGAGAAACGCGTCCGTGACGCCATGGCTTCGGGGGAGTTGAAAGACGTCGAAAAGCTCGTGGCCCACGCGACAGTGGAGCTGGAAAAGTTCGGAACCATAAGCGAGACCAAGAGCGAAATCCGCTTCGTTGCAGACGCGTCACAAGATCATGCTGGGGGCTAAGAGCCTGTCGGGCTTTGGTTGGCCGGTCTGCAAATCCGCCTGTGCGGTCCACTTTTTCGCCGCTTCTTGACCCATAGGACCACTATGGGGCGGCGAAGTATCGGAACCTGTCCTCGCACAGCGAACCTCGACCAGCTCCGCTGTTGTAAAGCTCTCTTCGCCACGAATTTTCTACCGCGCCCGCTCGTGGACGGGAGCTTGGTACCGGGGCCAGGCCACAGGTCGGCGACACTCCTGATGACGGCAAGCGTTGAGGTGCGATATGCCGCGTAACCTGAAGTTGCTGGTCGGCACGCGCAAGGGATTGTTTCTCGCAACTGCTGACCTTGGACGCAAGCATTTCCAATGGTCTGGCCCGTTCATGGCAGGCTACGAAATACAGAGTGCCGTGCTTGACCCGCGGGAACCCGAGATTGGGTATGCGCTGGCGCAGCACAAGGTCTGGGGTACCCATATCTATCGGACAACCGATGGGGGGCTGCACTGGAGCCCGCTGGACGATGTACCGCGACACCACCGCGATGAAGGGCCGGCAAGCCTGAAAATGTTGTGGTGCGTGGCAATGGGCCATGCGACCCAACCTGGTACCTTGTATGTCGGCGTTGAGCCGCCGGGCTTGTTTGTGAGCCGGCAGCGGGGTGTCGATTGGCAAGTACTGGATGGATTTCACACCCAGCCCGATGCAAAATTCTGGACGCCGGCCAAGGGCGGTTTGGCTTTGCATTCGATAGCCTGCGACCCTGAGCGTCCGCAAACGTTGTATGCAGCGCTGGCGGCAGGGGGCAGCTATCGCTCGGATGACCTGGGGCAACACTGGCAGCCGATCAATCAGGGCGTAAGAGCACCGTACTTGAACGCAGTGGCGCCGACGGCGGGTCAATGCATCCATCGGCTGTATGTGCACCCCGCCGGTGGCGGGCGGCTTTATCAGCAGAGTCACAGCGGCACATACGTGAGTCGCGACCGTGGTGACACTTGGCAGGAGATCAGCGCAGGCCTGCCCAGCGATTTCGGTTACGCCCTGGTGGGGGATCCCAACGACGCTGACACGGTGTACGTCGTTCCTGAACAAGACAGCCAGCTCAGGGCGGTGGTAGATGCCCGGCTGCGCGTTTACTGCAGTCATGATGCCGGCGAGAACTGGACGGTGTGTCAAAGCGGACTTCCCGTGGACAACGTTTACGTGACGATCTTGCGCGAGGGCCTGGAAGCCGACGGACTCGACCCGTTGGGCCTTTATCTCGGGACGACCAGTGGCCACCTTTTTGCCAGTCGTGACGGCGGGGCATCCTGGACGTTGTTGGCCGGCTTTCTGCCCGGCATCCTTTCAGTTCGCGCGACGCTGGGTTGAAGATCTGATGCAAGCCACCGACTCATGGGAACGCCTGCTGGATGGGAAGCGGCTGGTCGCCGTCGCAGGGGCAGGTGGGAAGAAAAGCACTATGTACGCGCTGGCGTCGCGCTGCCCAGGGCGTGTGGGGTTGACGGCTACGGCCAACTGCCCGTTCCCGCCGCGTGAGCTCGGGGCTGAGCTTGTCATCGGCGAAGAAGCGACGCTGCTGGACACGGTTCGCGCCATCCCCCGGGAGTCACGCAGGGTGTTTTTCGCGCGGCCCGGGAAGCATGTGGACTGGGCTGGCGGTATTCGTGCGGAACTCGTCACGCAGATTCACGCGGCGCATATTTTCGACCTGCTGCTGGTCAAGGCCGACGGTGCCCGCCGCCGGCTGATCAAGGCGCCGGCTGACGGCGAGCCGATCTATCCCCCCGGCACCGAACTGGTGTTGTACCTGGTTTCTGCGCATGCACTGGGGCGCAAGTTGAATTCTGGTGTGGCGCATCGGCTGGAAGAGTTCATGGCGCTGACGGGTGCGGTGGAAGAAACTGTGATTGGTCCCGAACACATCGTGAAACTGCTGACCTCCACCTCGGGGGCACTGAAGGGGGTAGGTCCGGGAACCCGTGTGGTGCCGGTCATAAACCGCGTGGACACTCCTGCCAGACAGCGGCAGGCGCGTGACATCGCGGAGCGAGTATTGTCCGCTTCGCCCGGATTGAGCGGCGTGGTGCTCGGGTGCATGGGCGATGCGGTTCCGCAGATGGAATTTATTGAGCGATCCTGAGCGTAGCGCACCGCGTCAGGTGGGTACTCGCCGGATTGGTACACACCAAGGTCAGAGCAGTGCGCTGAGCGTGCTGCCCATACCCATCCGAACACGCGCTGCATGCTGTGGGTCGAGTTGCGGTGGTGCGTCGTCAGCGCCGCCACCCGCCGTCTGCGCCGGTGCTAGAGTACCTTCATCATGAATACGTAGCGGTGGTGTCGGTATGAGCGCAGAAGTAACCGTACGCATACCTGAAGCGCTGCGCCAGTTTGCTGGAGGCAGCCGGGAGTTGCGCATCGCCGCTTCGTCCGTAGAGGAGTTGATAGCGGGCACGGCGGCAGCCGGTTACGGCGCTCTGGTCAACCATATCTGCGCGCGGGATGGTCAGCTGCGGCCCTTCGTCAACTTGTATGTGGGCGACACCAGCATACGGGCGCTGGATGGCCTGCGCACGAATCTCGGGACGGGAGATGTGGTGACGATCTTGCCGTCGATAGCCGGAGGTTGAGATGGGGATGTCGGGCCGGGAACAGCGTGTGGCCGAACTGCGGGAACGTGTTCCGCAAGTTGCGCCTGAGGAAGCGTATCGCCTGGCCCAGGGTAGGGCGACGTTGCTGGATGTGCGTGATCCGGAGGAACTGGCGGCGGGTTCGCCACGCGGTGCGGTGCGGCTGGGTCGCAGCTTTCTCGAACTCAAGGTGGAAGACGCGATTCCCGGAACGCAAGATCCGGTTCTGGTGCTGTGTGCCAGCGGCGTACGTTCGTTGTTTGCGGCCGAAAGTCTGTTGCGGCTGGGGTACCGGGATGTGCGCTCGATAGCTGGCGGATATGAGGCCTGGAAACGTGCGGAATTGCCTGTCGAGCAGCCGCGGATTCTGAGCGCGCAGGATCGCAGCCGCTATGCGCGGCAGTTGCGGATCCCGGAGATCGGGGAGCGCGGCCAGGAAAAATTGCTGGCGAGTCGCGTGCTCCTGGTGGGGGCGGGTGCACTGGGGTCGCCGGCCGCGCTGTATCTCGCGGCCGCAGGGGTAGGCACGCTGGGGATAGTGGATCGGGATACGGTCGAACTGAGCAATTTGCAGCGGCAGATACTGCATACGACCGAACGGGTGGGAACATCCAAGACCCAGTCCGCCTGGCAGACCCTGAATGCGTTGAATCCTTCCATACAGATCAACACCCACGAGCTGCGTTTGGACAGCACGAACGCTGAAGAAGTGGTGCGCGGCTACGACCTGGTCATCGACGGTACGGACAATTTCCCGGCGCGCTATTTGCTGAACGATGTGTGCCTCAAGTTGAAACTGCCTTACGTGTACGGTTCCATTTATCGGTTCGAAGGTCAGGTCAGTGTGTTTTGGCCGGCAGCGGCGCCGGCTACCGCGCCAACAGCTTGCTACCGCTGCCTGTATCCCGCACCTGCACCGGCCGAGCTGGCGCCGTCCTGTGCCGAGGCGGGAGTACTGGGTGTGTTGCCTGGGGTCATCGGCACCTTGCAGGCGATCGAGGCGCTCAAGCTCATCCTGCAACTCGGCGACAGCTTGATCGGGCGCTTGCTGTGTTACGACGCAATGACGGCAACTTTTCGCGAATTCAAGACGACGGCCGATCCGCAATGCCCGTACTGCAGCAAGCTCGATGCGTTTCCTGGCTATATTGATTACGACGCTTTCTGCCGCGATGTGCAGGTGGCCTGACAAGGTGGTGTTTTCGTGTTGATGGTTTATTCGTGGCCCCGCGTTCTCGTTGCCAATCGGTGGATCAAGGAGTGCCGGCGATGGTGACGACAGTGTCCGGTGATGCGCCGTACGCGTATGACCATATTGCCGGGCTCATTCTCGCCGGCGGCCGCGGCACGCGCATGGGCGGCAAGGACAAGGGTCTGGTCGAGTTCAACGGCAAGCCCATGGTCCAGCACGTATTGGCGGCGTTGCGGCCACAGGTTGCGGAAGTGCTGGTCAACGCCAATCGCAACGAAGAGGCTTATCGCCAGACCGGTTGCCGGGTGGTGTCGGACGCGGTGACCGGGTTCGCCGGGCCATTGGCCGGCATCTCCGCCGGGATGCACGCCGTGACCCGCAGCCATGTGCTGGTACTGCCCTGCGATGGGCCGTTTGTTCCGGCATGGCTGGCACAACGATTGTGGGCGGCCAGTGCCGGCAAGGACGATACGATCGTCGCCGCACATGACGGCGAGCGGTTGCATCCGACTTTTGCGCTACTCCCAGTGAGTGTGCTGGACGACCTTGATGCCTATCTGGCATCCGGCGGGCACAAGATCGACACGTTCTATTACCGCCACACCTTCGCGCCCGTCGACTTCTCGGATTACCCGCAAGCGTTTCTGAATATCAATACGCCGGAGGACGTGGAGAAATTCGCGCATCTTGCCAGCAAGTGAGCCGTAACTGGAGAGGAATACAGGCATGGTTGTAAAAGCCAAGAGTGGCGGATGCGGCGGGCATCACGCCAGCGCGATGACGCTGGAATCCGCGCTTGACGCGGTATTGAAGTCGGTCAAGGTCGTGGCCGAGTCCGAACCAGTTGGGCTGCTGGACGCGTCTGGTCGCATCCTGGCGCAGGACGTGATTTCCGCAATCAACGTTCCCGGGCACACGAACTCGGCCATGGATGGGTATGCACTGCGCTGGGAAGATACCCGTGCGCCGGGTGGCAGCTCGCTGCGTGTGGTTGGCGAGTCTTTCGCAGGCCACCCGTTCAACGGCAGACTGCAGGCCGGTGAGTGTGTGCGCATCATGACCGGCGCGGTCGTGCCGGAGTCCGCGGATACGGTCATCATCCAGGAGGATACGCAGCGCGATGGCGACATGGTCAAATTGCAGGCCGAGTGTCGTCACGGCGAGAATGTCCGGCTGGCTGGCGAGGACATCAAGGCCGGGAGCGTGGTACTGCTGGCCGGGCGAAAATTGCGCGCCGCGGATTTGGGGTTGTTGGCCTCGATCGGGGTTCCAGAGGTTCGGGTACGGCGCCGAGTCAGAGTGGCCTATTTCTCCACCGGTGACGAATTGCGCCCGGTAGGCGAGGTGCTGGAGAACGGACAGATCCACGACAGCAATCGCTACACGCTGCATGCGATGCTCGCCGATGCCGGGGTCGAGAGCATCGACCTGGGCGTGGTGCGCGACGACCCGGTGGCCCTGCGCAAGGCTTTTGTCATGGCTGCCGAATGTGCCGACGTCGTCGTGAGCAGCGGCGGCGCATCTGTAGGGGATGCGGATTATGTGACCGATATCCTGGCCGAGCTGGGGGAAGTTTCGTTCTGGAACGTCGCCATGCGGCCGGGGCGCCCACTTGTCTTTGGCAAGTTGCATGGCGCTGAATTTTTCGGACTTCCGGGCAATCCGGTATCCGTCATGGTGACATTTCTCCAGGTGGTACGACCCGCGCTCGGTGTCATGTCCGGTGCCCCCTATGCGCCACCACTCAGGTTCAAGGCGCGTGCTGCATGCAAATTGCACAAGAAACCCGGGCGACTGGAATTCCAGCGAGGCATT
>DATCWU010000451.1:0-9622 GCA_036566165.1 Rhodanobacter sp.
TTCCAGAACGCGTCCAGATACTTGGCGCGGGCGTTGCGGTAATCGATGTAATAGGCATGCTCCCACACGTCGGTGGTGAACAGCGGCTTGTCGCTGCCGGTGATCGGGGTCGCCGCGTTGGACGTGTTGACGATGCCAAGCGAACCGTCCGGGCGCTGCACCAGCCAGGTCCAGCCCGAGCCGAAGTTGCCGGTCGCCGATTTGCTGAACTGCTCCTTGAACTTTTCCACGGATCCGAACGACTTGGTGATCGCATCGGCCAGCTTGCCGCTGGGTGCGCCGCCACCATTGGGCTTCATGGAGTTCCAGTAGAACGTGTGATTCCAGGTCTGTGCGGCATTGTTGAACATGCCGCCGGACGACTTGCGAATGATGTCCTCCAGCGCGGCATCGGCAAATTCAGTGCCCTCGATCATCTTGTTGAGGTTGGTGACATAACCCTGATGATGCTTGCCGTAGTGGAACTCCAGCGTTTCGGCGGAGATATGCGGTTCGAGTGCGTTTTTTTCGTACGGCAGCGGCGGAAGTTTGATCGCCATGAAAGACTCCTTTTGTAACGTTGAACGGGGAAGCGAGCGCTGGCGCCCATCGGGCGCCGACAGGGCGCTGATACACTACCAGCCCGGATGCATTGTAAAGATGAAACGCCAGGCCATGGACATCAACGAACAGATCAGAAACACGCTGGCCAAGCACCCCATCGTGCTCTTCATGAAGGGTACGCCGCAACTTCCCATGGACGGATTTTCCAACCGCGCAGTACAGGCGTTGGCCGGCGCTGGCGCGGACTTTCATAGCGTCAACGTGCTTGCCGATCCGCAGGTGCGCGCGGCGTTGCCGCATTTCTCCAATTTTCCCACGTTTCCGCAGCTGTTCATCCAGGGCGAACTCATCGGCGGTTGCGACATCATTGAAGACCTGCATGCGGCTGGCGAGCTGACGCGCATGGCACACGACGTGGCCGGGCTGTCGCATTGAACGCATTGCCCGTCGCCCGTTTGCCGGCAGCGTGGCAGCCGGTCACCGGTTCGCTGCAGGGACGCGTGGTGCTGGTCACCGGTGCGTATGGCGGCCTGGGCAGCGCAGTGGCGCGCGCGGCGTCGCGTGCCGGTGCCACCGTGGTGATCACCGGCAAGCGCAAGCGACAACTGGAGCAGCTGTACGACGCCATGTGCGCCGAAGGCTTGAGCGCGCCGATCATTCATCCGCTGGACATGGAAGTTGCCACGCCGCGTGATTATCTTGCGTTGGCGGAAGGTCTGGAGCGCGATTGCGGCCGGCTCGATGGCATCGTGCATGCGGCGGCCAGCTTTGGCGGCTTGACGCCGATCAGCATGCACAAGCCCGATGACTGGTTGCGCGCGTTGCACGTCAATGTCTCGGCACCATTTGCGCTGACCCAGGCATGCCTGCCCTTGCTGCTGCAAGCGCGCGACAGCGCCGTGGTGTTTGTACTGGACAATCCCGAGTTGCTGCAGCGTGCTCACTGGGGCGCTTACGGCGTGGCCAAGGCGGCGCTGGAACGTTTTGTCGCGATCCTGCATCAGGAAACCGATGATGGTCCGCTGCGCACGCATGCCGTCTTGCCCGGACCGATGCGCACGGCGTTGCGGCAGAAGGCATATTTCGGCGAAGACAGCACGCAATGGCCGACGCCAGCGGCGACCGCCGATGCCATCATCTACCTGCTCGGCACACCGGCGGCAGATGCGCGTGGCGCCGTGCTGGATTTGCGCGGCGCATGAAACCCGCCGCGCACGCTGGCCCCGGGAGGCCTTGAATGGAAACGCAGATGACCACTCTGTCGGCAGGGATCATGTTGTTTCTGATCATGGATCCGCTGGGCAACATCCCGATTTTCCTGAGCCTGCTCAAGCAGGTGCCGCCGAAGCGCCGACGCTGGGTCATGGTGCGGGAATTGCTGATTGCCCTGGGGGTGCTGCTGGGGTTCCTGTTTGGTGGCCAGTACATGCTGCATCTGCTGCAGTTGAAAACCGATTCGATCAGCATTGCCGGTGGCATCGTGTTGTTCCTGATTGGCATCCGCATGGTTTTTCCGCCAGCCGATGGTGGCGGCATTTTCGGTGGCGCTGCCGACGGCGAGCCGTTCATCGTGCCCATGGCGATTCCCGGCGTGGCCGGGCCGTCGGCGATGGCCGCGTTGCTGTTGCTGACCAACACGCAGCCGGGGCGCACTGCAGATTGGGTGATCGCCTTGCTGCTGGCGTGGCTGGCCACTTCGGCGATCCTGCTCAGTGCCACGTACCTGTTCCGCTGGCTCGGTGAGAGCGTGTTGACAGCGCTGGAGCGCGTCATGGGCATGTTGCTGATTGCCATGGCGGTGCAGATGTTCCTCGGCGGCATCGCGTCATTCCTGCATTTGACGATCAGCTGAGCGTTGGCAACGAACATGTTGTCGCAGGTGTCGTGCATGCGGTCCCGGTGCTGGCCGTACTGGCATAATCGGAAGGCAAGGTGGGGGAGATTGGAGAACGCCGCATGCTGAGCATTGAACACTCCCTGGTCGAACGCCTGCCGTGGCTCGCGCAGTACCCGCGCCTGCGCCGACCGATTGCCGACGTGCTCGGCCGCCTGGCCGATGAGCAAGGTTTCAATCGCGTGCTGGCACGCGCCGGTGATGCGGAAGGCCTGGCGTTTGTCGAGCGCGTGCTGGAGCTGCTTGGTACCAGCTATCACGTCACGCCGCATGAGCGCGAACATATCCCGGTGGATGGCCCCTTGCTGGTGGTGGCCAATCATCCGTTGGGCATGCAGGATGCATTGGCGTTGCTGCAGCTGGTTGGCTCGGTGCGCCCCGATGTACGCATGCTTGGCAACGACTGGCTCGCGGTGGTGCCGCAGTTGCGCAATCTGCTGCTGGCCGTGGATGTGTTTGGCAACGGTGCCGCGTCCCGCCTGCGCGGCATCTATCGCGCATTGGAGCGCGGCGAGGCGTTGATCATGTTTCCCGCCGGGGAAGTGTCGCGCGTGCGCCCGGCTGGCGTGTGTGACGGACCCTGGTCAGACGGTTTTGCCCGCTTGTCCCGACGCAGCAGGGCAGCGGTGTTGCCGGTGCATCTGGCGGCGCACAATTCGGCATGGTTCTACGGCCTGTCGATGCTGGCCAAGCCGCTGAGTACGGCGATGCTGCCGCGTGAAGCCGTGGCGCCGGGCAAGCGCCGCATCGGGGTGAGCATCGGCCCCATGGTCAGCGCCGAGGAACTGGAGCGGCGCAGCGCAGGTAGCACCACGCAGGCGGCGAAATTGATGCGCCGGCATGTGTATCGCGTGGGTCAGCATCGCGGATTGATTTTTGGTGGCCAGGCGCCGCTCGCACGTCCGGAGCCGGCCGAGCTGGTGGCTGCAGAACTGCAGCAGGCAGACAAGTTGGCCGATCTGCGCGACGGCAAGCAGGCGTGGTTGTTTCGTGGCGGCCTCGACAGCGCGGTGTTGCGCGAAATAGGCCGTCTGCGGGAGCTGACGTTTCGCCGCGTAGGTGAGGGCACTGGCGCGCGGCTCGATCTGGATGCTTACGATCCGTGGTACGAACACCTGGTGGTGTGGGACCCGGTGGCGTTGCGCGTGGTCGGCGCCTACCGGTTTGGGCACGGCGGGCGCCTGATTGGCGAACACGGCCTGGCGGGGCTGTATACATCGAGCCTGTTCAATTATTCGCCGGCGCTGGAATCGCGCCTCGCCCAGGGTATGGAATTGGGGCGCAGTTTTGTCGCACCGGCGTACTGGCGCTCACGCGCACTGGATCAATTGTGGCAGGGCATCGGCTTGTACCTGCAGCGCCACCCCGAGGTGCGCTATTTGTTTGGCCCGATCAGCATGTCGGTGACATTGCCGCGCGAGGCGCGCGAGTGGATTGTCGCCGCGCATCAGCATTATTTCGGCGCGCCGGGTCTGGCGGCGGCACGCCAGCCGTTTGTGGTGTCGCCGGAGGTGGTCGAAGGTGTGCGTCAGTCGCTGGAGGGGCTGGATGCGACAGCCGGGCTCGGCAAATTGCGGCATCACCTGGATGCACTGGGCGTCAGCCTGCCCGTGTTGTATCGCCAGTATGTGGACCTGGTGGAACCCGCCGGTGTGCAGTTTCTCGGTTTTGGCGAGGATCCCGGCTTTTCCGGCTGCGTGGACGGCTTGGTCATGCTGGATCTGGCCAATCTCAAACCGGCCAAGCGCGCCCGGTATCTGGCGGGTGCGCGTTGATTTTCCCGGGTTGCCGGCCGCGCTGCAACGCCTGACAGGGTTGTGTCTGGGGGGCCGGATCGGCCTAAGGGTGCGCGTGTGCATTTGGGGCTGCCACCGGTCACGAAAGTGTCATACACTAACGTTAAGATTTACTTAAAAATGCTCCAACTGTTCATCGCAACGCGTGGAACCGCCGCGTACATGCCGACTGGATGAGCAGCACACCAGGGTTACATCTGCACGAAACGATGCTGGGTCTGCCTCGGCACGCTGGTGCGTATTTTTTCCCCTTTATCCGTCGCGAGACCTGAGGTCACTCAAAGCATGAAAAGCTCAATCCGCACCAAGCTTTTGCCGTTTGCCATCGCCTCGTTGCTGACCGTGGCATTGCCGTCCATCGCGCAAGATACGTCATCTTCCGTCACCGGGCGCGTGCTGGACGCCAGTGGTCAGCCGGTCGCGGGTGCGACTGTGCAGATTCTGCACGAGCCATCCGGCACCACCAAGATCGCCACCACCGATGCGGATGGGCGTTACTCGGCGCAGGGTTTGCGCGTGGGTGGCCCGTTTGATGTGACCGTGGCCAAGGCCGGTCTGGCGCAGGCCGAGCAGAAGGGCGTTTACCTGCAATTGGCGCAGACCCGCGCGGTCAATCTGACGATGGGCGCGCAGCAAGCTGCACAGAACCTGCAAGGTGTAGTCGTCTCTGCCAGTGTGCTGGCGCAGACGTTTTCGCCGGAAAACAAGGGCATCTCGACCAACATTTCCGCGCGCGAGATTGAATCCACGCCGACGCCGGACCGCTCGATCCAGAACATCGTGCGCCTTGACCCGCGCATCGTGATCACCGACCGCGAGCGCGGCGAGTTTTCCGCCATTGGCCAGAACAGCCGCTACAACAACGTGACCGTGGACTCGGTCAGCGCCAATGATCCGTTTGGTCTGAACGCAAACGGCCTGCCGACGCTGTCCACCCCGATCTCGCAGGACACGATCCAGGAATACAACATCTCGACGGCCAACTACGACACGGCGATTCGGCGCGGTGTCGGGGCGAACGTCAATGCCGTCACCAAGAGCGGCACCAACGATTTTCATGGGTCGGTCTATTACGTCTTCCAGAACGATGACATGATCGGCAAGAACGAGGACGACGCGAAGTACGCCGCATTTGCCCGCAACTGGACCGGTGGCGGCACATTTGGCGGCCCGATCATTCCCGACAAGCTGTTCTTCTTCGCCTCGCTGGAAAAGAGCGTGAAGGTTGGCGCTGGCAGCCCGTTTGGTCCGGAAGATTCCGGTGCCGCGACACCGATCGAAGGTCTCACCTCGTCCCAGGTGCAGCAGGCGATCGACACCGCCAAGTCGTTGGGCCTTGGCGATCCGGGCACTTTCGGTGGCGGCAACACCAATCTGCAGGACAAGCGCTACCTGGGCAAGCTGGACTGGAACATCAGCGACAACCATCGCGCCAGCTTTACCTACAGCCAGACCAAGGAAACCAAGCCGGTCATCACCGGCAACAGCACCAACCTGGCGTTGTCCAGCAACTGGTACACCACTTCGGTGGACAACAAGAGCTACGCGCTGCATTTCTACGACGACTGGTCGCAGAACTTCTCCACCGACACCACCGTGTCGTATGCCAAGTTCAATCAGTTGCGTGGCCCGTATAACGGCATTGCCAGCCCGGATGTGCGGGTTTATCCCACCACGTTCAGCGATGGTGTATCGGTGGAGTTCGGCACCGAGTTCTCCAGCCAGGCCAATGTGTTGCGGACCCGCACCACGAACCTGGCGTGGGCCGGTACCTACTTTGCCAACGACCACACGATCAAGGGCGGTTTCGATTACGAGCGTGACAACCTCTACAACCTGTTCCTGCAAAATCTGTACGGCAGCTACACCTTTGAGGATGGCGACGGCAAATCGGGCCTGGAAAACTTCCTCGCCGGCAACTACTGGCAGTATCGCTACAACCGCCCGGCTGATGGTCTGGGCTTGAGCGATGTGGCCGCCAACTTCACCATCCGGCAGTGGGGCTTGTTCCTGCAGGATACGTGGCAGCTCAGTAATGCGTTGTCAGTGCAGTACGGTGTGCGCATCGACATTCCGCTGACCGGCGACCAGCCGATTTACAACGCCAAGTTTGCCGCTGCGCCGGGAGTGAATCCGGTGACCGGGCAAGCGACAGGTGGCTTCGGCCGCACCAACCAGACCACGATCAGCGGCAACCGTGTGATCCAGCCGCGCATGTCGTTCAACTACAACTTCGATACCAAGTACGCCACCCAGCTGCGTGGCGGCGCGGGCCTGTTCATCTCCAACCCGCCCACCGTCTGGCTCGGCAACATTTATTCCAACTCGGGGGCAACCCAGACCCAGTTCAACTGCGGCCCGACCCAGAGCGGACCTTGCAGTGGCACCAACCTGCCGGCCTTCAGCGCCAATCCGCTCGCCCAGAACGATGGGGTGACGGGAAGCGGCGCGCAAGCGGTGAACACCGTTTCGCCAGGCTTCCGCCTGCCGAGCGTGTGGAAGCTGAGCCTGGGCCTGGATCGGGAATTGCCGTGGTGGGGCCTGGTGGCAACAGCGGATTACCAGCACATCAAGGTCCGCGATGCGATCCTCTTCCAGAACTTCAACACCGGCGCACCGACCGGCATCTTGCCTGACGGCCGCGAGAGCTTCTACGCCAACCTGGCACTCGACCCGCGCGCCAAGGGGCAGCGCAATCGCAACTTGGCCAACCCGGCTTTCACCGCCACCACGATCAACCTGGCCAATACCAGTCGGGGCAAGGCCGACAGCCTGGCGTTGTCGTTGAAAAAGCCGTTTGCCAACGACTGGACCGGCATGCTCGCGTTCACCTGGAGCCGCACCACCGAGGTCAACCCGGGCACGTCGTCCACCGCCAGTTCCAACTACGGCAACAACTTCATCGTCAACCCGAACGAGAATGTGGCCAGTCCGTCCAACTACTCGATCCCGCGCCGCGTGCTGGCCTCGCTCAATTGGCAGCACCGCTTCTTTGGCGATTACGCGACCAGCGCCAGCATCCTGTACGACGGCCACAACGCCGCCCCGTACAGCTGGTCGTTCGGCAATGATGCCAATGGCGACAACCTGACCAACGACCTGGTGTTTATTCCGGAGCCCGGTCAGGTCGAGTTCCGCACCGGCACCACGCAGGCGAAAGTCGACCAGTTCTACGACTACATCCAGCGCAACGATTACCTGAAGGATCATCGAGGCGGCATCGCCGGCCGCAACGGTGACCGCGCGGGCTGGATCAACCAGATCGACCTGAGCTTCAGTCAGGAAATCCCGGGCATCTTCAAGGGCAACAAGGGCATCATCAAGCTCGACCTGTACAACTTCACGAACTTGCTGGACAAGCATTGGGGCATCGAAAAGCGGGTCAACTTCCCGGGCGGGCGCGCGCTGGCTGACTACTACGGCGTGAATCCGGCTACCGGCAAGTACATCTACGACATTGGCGGCAGCAACTACACCGATGCCAGCGGCAATTACCGCCCGCGGATCATCCCGACTTACGTCAATTTTGGCGATGACCTGGCGCAGCGCTGGTCGGTGCTGCTGACGGTGAAGTACACCTTCTGAGGTCGGTAGGCTGCGACGGTGCAAGTGTTGCAAACGGCCGGTGCCCACGGTGGTGCCGGTCGTTTGCTGCTTGACCGCCTGGCGGCCCGCGCAGCAAGCTGCGCGACTCGCGTGTGCGAGCACGAGTGATGGGCCGCGAGGCGGCGACGTAGAGAGGTCAGCATGAGCACCACCATCCCTGTCGATCATCAGGTGGGCGAACGGACTACCGTGAGCGCACGCATTTCGCCCGTTGGCGGGCTGGATATCCTGTCACGCAACGAAGTGGTGCGGTTGCGCGGCGCCAGCGGCTCGGGCTTGCACGGGTTGTTGCGTCGCTGTGCGCTGGCGGTACTCACCTCCGGCACCGTCAGCGATGATCCGCGGGCGATTCTCGAGCAGTATCCGGATTTCGACCTGCAAGTGCTGCAACAGGATCGTGGCATCAAGATCGAGCTGAGCAGCGCCCCGGCGCAGGCGTTCGTGGATGGCCAGATCATTGTCGGCATCAACGAGTTGCTGGTCGCCGTGGTGCGCGACATCGTGTATGTGTCGACGCAACTGGAGCAGCTTGGCTTTGATCTGGAAGGTTCGGCCGGATTGACCCAGGGCGTATTCGAGATCCTGCGCAATGCACGCATCCTGACCCCGCACATCGATCCCAATCTGGTGGTGTGCTGGGGCGGCCATTCCATCTCGCGTGAGGAATACGACTACACCAAGCTCGTGGGTTATCAGCTGGGTCTGCGTGGCCTGGATATTTGCACCGGTTGCGGCCCCGGCGCCATGAAGGGGCCGATGAAGGGCGCCACCATCGCGCATGCCAAGCAACGCCGCCACGACAATCGCTACATCGGCATCACCGAGCCAGGCATCATCGCCGCCGAATCGCCCAACCCGATCGTCAATCACCTGGTGATCATGCCGGATATCGAGAAGCGGCTTGAGGCGTTTGTGCGCATCGGCCACGGCATCATCGTGTTCCCCGGTGGCGTTGGGACTGCAGAAGAAATCCTGTATCTGCTGGGCATCCTGCTGCATCCGGACAATGAGGGCATTCCGTTTCCGCTGATCCTGACCGGGCCGACGCAATCAGCGGCGTACTTCGAGCAGATTGACCGGTTCCTGCAGCTGACGCTTGGCGCGCAGGTGGCGCAGCGTTACCAGATCATCATCGACAATCCGGCGGCAGTGGCGCGCGCCATGGTCAGGGGCGTCGACAAGGTGCGGCACAACCGTCTCGATACCAAGGACGCGTTTTTCTTCAACTGGGCATTGCAGGTGCCGTTGGCGTTCCAGCTGCCGTTTCGCCCCACGCATGAGGCGATGCGTGCATTGCAGCTGCATCACGACCGGCCAGTGCATGAACTGGCTGCCGATCTACGCCGGGCGTTCTCCGGCATCGTGGCTGGCAACGTCAAGGAAGAAGGGGTGCGCGCGATTGAGCAACACGGTCCGTTTGACATTGACGGCGATGTCGACATCATGCGTGCGCTGGACAAGCTGCTGCAGGCGTTCGTCGTGCAACAACGCATGAAACTGCCCGGTGGCACGGCGTATGTGCCGTGCTATCACATACGTACGACCTGAGATCGGGTCACGTTGCACCGGCTACGTCTTGACACCTTGAGGCACGCTCAGCAAACTACGCAGCTCACGCCCGAATAGCTCAGCTGGTTAGAGCACTTGACTGTTAATCAGGGGGTCGTTGGTTCGAGTCCAACTTCGGGCGCCATGTACATACACGCAAAGGGCTGACAGTAATGTCGGCCCTTTGTTTTTTGCCGATGGCGAAAATCCTTCGTCATCTTCGGTATGGGCATCC
>DATCWU010000501.1:0-2322 GCA_036566165.1 Rhodanobacter sp.
TCGCGATCGTAGGCCTCCGACCACAGGTTGGAGTCAGTTTCCACTTCGATCAGCTGCGCAGTGATGCGCACCCGATTCCCGGAGCGGCGCACGCTGCCCTCAAGAATGGTGCCGACATGTAACCTGGCGGCAACCATCGGAATGTCGATCTCCTTGCGCTTGAAGTAGAACGACGAGGTACGCGAGGCCACCTTCAGTTGCGGCAACCGCGTCAGCAGGTTGAGGATCTCCTCCGAGATGCCATCGCTGAAGTATTCGTTGTCCGGGTCGCCACTCATGTTGACAAACGGCAGCACGGCAATGGTGCGGCGGTTGTCCTCCGTGACCGGCAGCGGCTTCGCGGATTCGGGCGGCGCGGTTGGACCCGATCCCGGCTCTGCGGGCACGCCGGCGTTTGCTCCGGAAGCATCCGTGTGGCGCCGCGCGCGGGTGCGTTCCACACCATGCGGACCGAGGTCAAACATCCAGGCCATGACCACGGCCAGCGGAAACCCCAGCGCCACCAGCACGATCACGAGCGTGACGGTCCACGCCGGCAGGTGCAGCGGTGGCAGCACCGTGGAGCTCACCTCGATGATGATCCAGCTGATGACCGCGTACACCGTGGCGACGCGCATCACCCGACGACGCAGCAACTCGTCGAAGAAGCGGCGCAGCGCTGACGACCTGGCAGTTGGCTCGTTCATCGATACGTGGTGTCGTACGGGGCGCCAAGTGTGGGCAGTCTACACCTGCGCCCGCGGCAACACGCCGGCCGCGGGCGTCGAGCGAGACGCGACAGGGCGGGCCGCCGCAACCGCGCCCGGGGGCGCTCTGAGGTCAATTCCCGCCGGTGCATGTGGCGGAAAGTGGCGCTCGCCAAACCGTGCGAAGAGTGCACGCTGACTCCGGTTTTTGTACTGTATCGGCCAACCAGTAAACAGCCGGGGATCCTCCATGTACTCCACCCACAGACGTTGCACGTCCGTTGCAACGGCGACCATTGCCGCAACGCTGCTCGCCTTCGCGCTGCTGCCGGCCCATGCGCAGCGCACGCCACCGGCCTCGGCGCAGGCGCAGCTGGTGCAGGCACGACAAGCGGAGGATCCGCGGTATGCACAGACCGAAAAACCGCCGCTGCATGCCACGCACTGGCTGGCCATCACCGGCAAGCCGCTGTCCGCCACTGCGGGCGCAATGATCTTTGCCCAGGGCGGCAACGCCGTCGATGCCGCGGCAGCCATGCTCGCCGCGGGCTGCACGATGTGGGACACGCTGTCGTGCGGTGGCGAAACCCAGGCGCTGATCTACAACCCGCATACCGGGAAAGTGATCGGCATCGACGCACTCGGGGTCGCCCCAACTGGGGCAACCGCGGAGTACTACCAGGCCAAAGGCTATCGATTCCCGCCGGAGTACGGTCCGCTGGCGGCCGTGACCCCGGGCACCGTGGGTGGACTGCTCACGATGCTGGCCGAATACGGCAAGCTCTCGCTCAAGCAGGTGCTGGCACCGGCGATCAGCATGGCCGATGGCTACGCGATGGAAGCGCAGCTGGCGAACACGATCGAGCGGCACCAGGACCAGCTGTCGCAGTGGAAATACTCGCGCGAGATCATGCTGACGCATCCCGGCAGTGCGCATCCGGCGCCGGAGGCGGGCGAGATCTTCGTGCAGAAGGATCTCGCCGGTACGTGGCGCAAGCTGGTCGACGCCGAGCAGCAGGCGCTGCAGCAGGGCAAGACCCGCAAGCAGGCGATCTACGCGGCTTACGATCGTTTCTACAAGGGCGACATCGCGCGGGAGCTGGTGCGTGGGGTACGCGAGGAAGGCGGCCTGTTCACCATGGCGGATCTCGCAAACTGGAAGGTGCACATCGAGGAGCCGCTGCATACCAGCTACAAGGGCATCGACGTGTACAAGCTGCAGGCGTGGACGCAGGGACCGGCCATGCTGCAGGCGCTCAACATCCTGGAGAACACGGATGTGCGGAGCATGGGCTACAACTCGCCGCAATACATCCACACGTTGTATCAGACAATGAACCTGGCATTTGCCGATCGTGACTTCTATTACGGCGATCCGTACTTCCCGCCGCAAGAGCCGGTGCAGGGCTTGCTGTCCAAGGCGTACGCCAAGGCGCGGTTTGCGCAGCTCGATCCCAAGGCAAACGATCCCGCCGTCAAGCCGGGTGATCCGTACCCATACCAGGGCGGCACGAATCCGTTCAAGGCTTTGCTCGCGCAATGGAATCCAGCGGACTTTGTGCCGGCGAAGTCGCAACCGCGCAGCGGACAGCAGGACAAGGTGTCGACAGCGGCCGGTAGTGGCAAGGCGGAAGTA
>DATCWU010000009.1:0-4616 GCA_036566165.1 Rhodanobacter sp.
GCATCGGCGCCGATGACGCATTGTCCGACGTGGCTTACGACAAGGGCTCGTGGTTCCTGCGCACACTGGAGCTGCGCTTCGGCCGCGACGCGTTCGACAACTACCTCAAGGGCTACTTCGCCCACTTTGCGTTCCAGAGCATCACCACCGAACAGATGCTCGCCTACCTCAAACCTCATCTGCTCGAAAAGTATCCCGGCAAGATGAGCTGGGACGAAGTCACCGCCTGGGTCTACGGCGAAGGTATCCCCGGGGATGCGCCGCTGCCAGACTCGCCCCGCTTCAACACCATCGACCAGGAACGTACCGATTTCCTCGCCAGCAAACTCGCTGCGGACAAACTCGGCGCGAAAAGCTGGAACACGCAGGAATGGATGTACTTCCTCGACCGCCTGCCCGATGTGGCGCCGCTGGACAAGTTGCAGCAACTTGATGCCGCGTGGCATCTCACCGGCACCCCCAACGCGGAGATCGGCATGCGCTGGTACACCCACGCCATCGCCGCTGGCGACAAGTCCGTCTGGACGGCGGCGGCCGAACACATGCACCGCATTGGCCGGTTGTACCTGACCACGCCGCTGTACAAGGCCTTCGCCAAGACTCCGGAGGGCCTGGCCTACGCCGAGCAGGTCTACGCCAAAGCCAAGGCCGGCTACCACCCGATGACGCAAAAAGCGGTGGAACGCATCTTTGCCAAGGCAAAGAATCCGGCGCCGGCGTCCAAGTAATTCGCCCGCGCCGCCTGCTCCACCAGGATGAAACGCAACTCGCCACCACCGCCAGCAGAAACCGCGATGCCACCATCAACTACCGCCGCCGCTCCGCTCTGGCAGCGCCTGCTGCTGCGCCGGCTGAAATTTCTCGGCTGGTTGCTGGCGCTGCTGGTGGTGGTGCTCGGCGGCAGTTATGTGTTCGCGCCGCAATGGCTGGTGCGGGCGAACACGGCGCGGCAGGCGCTGGCCGCCCACGTCGAAAAGCATGCCGTGGCCGCGGGAGACACCACGTGGTCTTACTACGCAGGCGGTGACGGCCCCGCAATCGTATTGCTGCATGGCTTCGATGCCGACAAGACGGTATGGCTGGACGTAGCCGCGCAGCTGACCGCGCACTTCCACCTGCTCATTCCCGACCTGCCAGGCTGGGGCGAGTCCTCCCGCAGCGTGGCTGCGGACTACTCGATCGAGGCGCAGGCAGAGCGGCTGCACGCGTTTGTGCAAGCCATCGGCGTGCGCGATTTCGTGCTGGTCGGCCACGGCACCGGCGCCGCGGTGGCCGCTGTCTACGCCGCCGAATATCCGCAAGCCGTACGCGAACTGGCGCTGCTCGATGCGTATGGCCTGCACACCACGCACAGCGCATTCAGCGACGCGGCGGTCGGCAAGCAGCTGTTTGGCTACGACGACCGCGCCGGTCTGGCCCGGGCGAACGCGCTGCTGTACACCCGACCACCACCGCTGCATGGGCGGCTAGCCGACGTGCGCATCCGCCGCAACCAGGCGGACCGGGCCTTCATCGAAGACGCCCTGCGCCGCCTGCGTCAACCCGCGCAACAACTCGTCGTGCAAGATCGGCTCTCCCGTCTGGGCATGCCCGTGCTCGGCCTGTGGTGTCACAACGACACGGTCATCGATCGCTCGGCGCTGGACAGCCTGCGCAACGGTCTGACTCACGCCGCCACCATCAGTACCAGCACCATCAACGGCTGCAAACACCTCCCCATGCTGGAAAAGCCCGTGGAGACAGCGCAAATCCTCACCGGATTCGCACTGTCGCACTGAGTGCGATCCGTGTGCTGCCCCATGACCGGCGTCCGGTCGCCACGTCTGCGCCGCGTGTATATTGCGTACGGCAACCCGGGTAGGGGCATCTGCCCCGGAGATTGGCATGTCTTTTCGCAAGCACACCGGATGACGCGGCAACTGACGATGCACATCACCCTTCGCCACACCCTGGACGCGATTGCCCGGATGTCCAGCACGCGTACCAATTACTGGGCCGAGTTTGTCGTGGATACAACCGTGGGCACGCTGTTGCTCTCAGCCGGCGTGCACTACTACACGGGAAGCATGTTGGAGGCGATCGCGGCGGTCGCGCTGGGCCTGTTCATCTTCAGCTTCCTCGAATACTTCTTCCACCGCTGGATCTTTCACACGCACATCCCGCTGTTCGAGGAAGGCCACCGCATGCACCACGAGCATCCGCTGGGCTATGACTCATTGCCATTCTTTCTGCCGGCCGCCGTGCTGATTGCGCTGACCGGGCTGCTCAGTGTGGCGATACCCACCGGCTTTGCGTTGCTGCTGATGAGCGCGGTGACATTCGGCTACCTGACTTACGGCCTCAGCCACTTTGCCATCCACCACGTGCAATTCAAGCAACCGTGGCTGCGGCGCTGGGCCGGCGCGCACCACATCCACCACTTCCACCCGGAAACGAACTACGGCGTCACCACCTTGCTGTGGGATGTATTGCTGGGCACACGTTACGTGCGCCAGCCACGGCCGCCGCAGAAATAACACCACATTGCCTGCGCCGCCCCGCGTGCAGGTCCACGCGTGCAGCTCAATCGGCTACATCCGCGACCAGGCGATCCAGTTCGGATTTGAGCACCGCGCCGTGCTGGCGCAACCAGTCCCGTTGTTCGCGCCAACCCGGCAGCAGGTTGGTCACCTGCATCCAGAAACGTGGTGAATGGCTGCGTACCTTGAGATGACACAGCTCGTGCACCAGCACATAGCGCAACGCCGCGGGCGGCGCGAGGGCGAGCGCGAGATCCAGATTGATGCGGTCGCGCGTATCCAGACTGCCCCACAGGCTTTTCATCGGGCGAATGCGCAACGAGGTGGGCGCCAGCCCGAGCTGCGGCACATACAACGCCAGCCAGCGGGATACATCGCGGCGAATCAAGCCCTCCAGATGCGACGCCAGCAGCCCGCGCGCCACCGGTAACGCCCGCGAATGCGGACGCGGAATGACCAGGGTCAGTTCGCCGTCGGCAGCGGCGATCCGCGGATACGGGCCGCTGGCCCAACCCAGGATGACGGTTTCTCCGCGCAGCGTGAAATCGGTGACGTGACCAACCCGCAGCGCCGGCAGTGGCTTGGTGATCAGATGCAGCTCATCCAGCTTCTGCTTCAGCCAGTCGGCGTGACTGCGCAGGAACGCGTTGACCTGGCCGGCATGCGTACCCTGCGGATAGGACACGCGCGCACCATTGGGCGTTACCGTGAGACGCAACTTGCGCGCACGCGGATGCGCGGCCTTCAGCACGCGGATGCTGCCGCCGCCGCCAGTCGCCAATTCCAGCCAATCACCTTCCAGATGTTGCGCCATGGTGCAAGCCTGCCGGCCCTCGATCTTGATGGATCCAGCGGACGCTCACGCCGCCCGTGAACATCCCGCCGCAAGCGGATACACAGTGCGCGCAGACCCAGACCTTGCCAAGGTCATGCCCCACGCGCCAGCGTACCCGTTGCCCGCCGGCATCACGACGTCAACGTGCCACCTGCGGGCAGCCAGTATGCCGCGCCTGATGGTTCAGCGGGGGACAGAATTTCGTTCAGCTATCGGTGGGGCGTGGCAAGCCGAACCATTCTTCCAGTTTGGCCAGCAAGCGCGCCAATTCCAGGGTCAACAGGGCGAAACTGGCGTCCAGTTCGGCATGCGCGTCGCTGGGGCTGTCCCCCAGTTCATCCAGCACCACGTCCAGGAACTTGAGCTTGTGCACGACCAGATCTTCGCCGAGCACGAAGCTGATGCGGTCATCGAACGTCAAACCCAGCAAAAACACCTGCTTGCCGTTGCGCAGGTGCTCCTTGACCTCCTCGGCATCCAGATCCTGGCGGCGGCAGCGGGCGATGGCGCCGGTGGCTGTCGCCGGGTCACGCAGCTCACATTCATCACCCAGCGTGAGACCGGCCGGCAGGTTGCCATTGGCCAGCCAGTCCGTCATCAACACGCGCGGGCCGGCTTCGGGGGCCAAGGGCACGGCGGGGAAGCTGCCCAGCGCCTCGCGCACCTGCGTCAGCGCGTTCTCCGCGGACTTGCGGCTGGCCGTATCCAGCACCAGCCAGCCATGTTGCCGGTCGACATACGCGGACAAGCGTGAGTTGCGCACAAACGCGCGCGGCAGCAGTTCGGTGAGCAGGTCCTCCTTGATCCGCTTGCGTTCGCGACCGCCCACCTTGCGGCCTTCTTCCTCGGCAATCTTCTGCACCTTGCGGTGCAACTCCTCATTGACTACCTGCGCCGGCAGCAACTTATCCTCGCCCCCCACGGTGAGCAACGTACAACGCTTGAGCACATGCGTGAGCGGCTCGCCTTCGCCACGCCCCACCGGCGGCACAAACCCGCGGGTAAACATTTCCAGTGGCCCGCAGGGGCGCAGGCGGTGTTCGGCCAGCACCTCTTCGAGGCGATCGAGATCAGCGGCAACGGCGGGGGAAAAACGGAACAGGGTGAGATTGCGAAAGAACATGGCTATCCAATAGTGATTGCCCTAGGGCATGGTTTTTTGGTCGTCTTGGAGCAAACCGTGATCCGCTGGCCAGGAGTTTCCGCGTGGGCGCCGCTGGCGCCGGTACGCCGCAGCGACGGCGAGGAGTGGTCAGCGGCTG